>NZ_JAIUGR010000007.1:0-337437 GCF_020164695.1 Mesorhizobium sp. ESP6-5 | reverse complement strand
TGAGCATACCTCGGTCGTTGGGTGCAGCAAGCTCCTCAGCTAACTTTCAATACCTGCGGTGTTCGCCGGACGGGTACTCGCCGGGAACCCTAATCATTGTCTCGTCTGCCGCGTGCCGGAAACGATTGCCATCGGCGGTTGAACTGCCCGAAGAGCAGGGCGACCGACGCCGGTTGGGGGGCGGGGGAAACGTCGGTCGCCATCAAGGACAGGGACCATGGATTCAGCAAACTGCGTTGCGATTGGTCCTAGTGAAAGGAGAGCCGATTCGGACAGGAATAGCAACTGCCCGAAGTGTACACTGGACCGGGGGCCCTCGTCTCGGCCGCGCGGCTGGCATAGCCAGGATGATCATTCCCATCCTCCGCTGATGTCACTTGCGCTCATTGTGCCGCGCGTTAGGCGCCGATTTACGCAATTGTCGCCTGTCGATGACTTCGGCATGTCGAACACAGGGTGATCGGCGCGGCCGAAGAAACGAGGGCCACGCTGACCGAAGCATGAAATCAGTGAAACCAAGGCTGGTCGTCAGTAAGGGCAGATCCGCACGCGTTCCAACACCCGGTGGTGGTGATGCCAGTGCCTCAACAGCTTGACCCGGCAACGGCGGTAGTGATGCCTAGAGTAGCGGTGCGGATACCGTACCATATAACTAGGATAGTCACCGTAGTAGCGCGGGCCGTAATAGCGGCCGCCATAGTCGTAGAACGGAGCTCCGTAGAACGCGCCGCCCGAAAATGGGCCGAAGCCACCGAACGGGCCAACGCCGAAGCCAGGCAATCCCCAAGCATCCGCCGGGGCGACCGTGGCGGCCGCGGAGGCAACAGCGATCAATGAGGCAAGTAGCAGCTTTTTCATGGCAACCTCCTAAAGGCTGATCAACTGCTAAACGACCGCAGGAGGCCTGAGTTCCCGATCGCTGATGTTTCCCTAGGTCGCTCGAGCCCTGAGCAGGCTTGCCGCAAGAGGACGCAAAAAATAATTGCCCGGGCGGTGTTGTCGGGACCGGTGGGTGGCCGCGCGCGGCTCTGTTGGAGTCGATCATCACCATAGGCGTGTCTCGATGCTGGCGGCGAGTGCCTCAAGCTGAAGGCTGAACCATTCCATGCCAACTCATGAGTGCTCTCCCTGATCGGTTCCGATGCCTCGGAGGTCCGCGCGGCTGTGACTTTCGCGGCACCGAGGTGGACTTTAGACTTTAACTTCGTCGACCAAGGCATGGCCGCCCAGCGTCGCACCAGCACCTATCGCATTGGGCCAAGATGAGCTGCCAGATGATCGAGCGCGACCTCTAAAAGGGGAAGGACATCCTCTGCGTGCAGCGCGACTCCGGCAGTGCTGCCATGGTACTCATGGCAACAGAGCGCTGCGCCGCTTGGCTTCCTCGCGCATGTCGCACGGGCTCATGTCGACAACCAGATCTTCGCGGGTGATCTTTCCATTCTCAATCGTGTCCAAGAAGTACAGCGTCATACCTGCCGGATTGGGCTTGGTTCCATGATGGTATTGTCCGGCACTTACCGCTTCGTATCGCCGTCTGCTAAGACTGTCGCGTTTCTGGCGGCCCGGTATTCCGATTCCCAAGGCAGCACCTCGAAGTCGGGCTGGTATCCAGACGCTCTGTAAACGTCCTGCGACAGGTAACTGCACCTGGTTCCCTCTCTCACGCAGACAAATGCTGGGACGCCTGGGCACCGGTAAAGGCCAATTATGTGCGAAACGAAACTGTTCATAGTTGTAGGCTTTTCATAGCCTGCGATTGCCGTCTCCATCCATTTTGATGAAAGCGTCGTTCGCATGCGTTGAACGGCACCAAAGAACCGAACGACCTCGGTGCGCGCCTGGTCTGTGTCATGGCCGCGTTCAATAGCGACTGACAACAGATGCTTAGCCGTTTCGTCCCAAAGAAGGGCCGCTTCATCGTTGGGAAGCCGAGCTATTGCCTCCGCGACGATTTTCACAGAAGAAAGCTCTCGGCTGACGGGAAAGGCAGACACTGACATGGGCTGAACCGTTCGAGCCTGATACACCCGCAGGGTATTTCAGGTGGCGGGAACAGGCTAAAACAACAGGCTCTGCCAGAACACCTCAGCTCGACAACTATCCACCGCTTTCATCAGCCCCCTTGCCAATTCGAGGCCTCCTCGCGCTCAAGGATCCCGCCGGGCCGGCACCGAATGCATGCAGCGGCGGCCGACCAATCGGTCCCCGTCGGCAGGGCGAAGCCCGTGTGCGGCGAAGAGGATGTAGCGCTCGCTTCGCACACGTCCACGGGCCCCGGGGCGACACGGCGCGTTTGTGAGTCCTGGATCGCGGCGGCCAATCATGATCAGCGGCGTTGGAGGTCCTGATCGCGCGGTTTGTAGCCCTACGGGAGCGGGTGCTTGGCCTTACGAGGCGAGGAGGGAGAGACTTACGATTTCACGCAACCAAGTCAGTTTGCCAGCATTGATATTTGGAAACGCCGGAGGAGGCTTTATGCTACATTATAGCGTGCCTCGGGAATTTGAGATCGGTGACGAGGTCGCGTTGACAGGCACGGTCACCTCGATACTGCCTAGCGGACGCGCCCAAGTAAGCATTCCGTCCTATGAGCAACCCTATTCGGTTGACCCGCCACCCAAAACCCGCGCTGGAGATGAGGTCGTTCTCGTCGGCGACATCATTCGCGTCGATCACAAAGCCGACAAGTTGACAGTGCGGATTGACTGCGGGGGTATAATCACGGTCGGACACTCTGCGATTCTCAGGTTGAGAAGGCACCGTCGGCCCTTGTCACGCTGACGCCCATAAGCTGCAAAGTGCAGCACGATGAGTTGCCGGTTGGATTTGCTCGAGCGCCATGCCGCGGCATTTCATCGTCCAGCTTGAAGGCCCGACGTTCCATGGCCCGCGGCGGATCGCAGGTGACCGCAGTCTGCAAACGCTAACTTTGTTCGTTGGCCTCACCAGTTTGTGGGGTACCCGCCTCCGACAAGGAGCGGCGCCGCGGTTCGCCTATTGGTGAAAGACGGCCCTGCTCACGGCCTATTTGTTTGCCGAATTTATACGCTAGACAGAGGGCACCGAATTGAACGAGTAAGCGTATCATGGAGGTCTCCTTTCTGGCCACCAAACCAACCCTGTGCGTTTAGGTTCCAGTTCTTCGCTGGAGGTTGAGTGCTGAGGCGCAGGGCAACGAGCTCGGTGGGTTTTACGAGAGGAAGTCGACGACGGCCCGGCGCTCGCGGGGGGCGAAACGACGGGTGGAGTTCCAGGTCGCGCGTGGTCACGTCGATCTTCATAGCCCTGGGCTCCGTGCTCGCTCCAGGAGCGACAATCCCGCACTTTTGCCAATCGCGTTCTTGGCCACGTATCGGGCGCGCTTTGCGGCCGTCGCTCAACCCGGTGAAGCCTCACCTAAGGGTCGCCGGCTTCCGTGTTCAAAAGAGTAGGCGTGAGTGAATTCGGCACCGAGAAGAAAAATCAGCGACGAGTAGTAGATCCAGAGCAGCACAATTATCAACGCGCTGGCGGCTCCGAATGAAGATCCCATGGCGCTGCTACCCAGGTACAAGCCGATCAGGCTCTTGCCGACCGTGAACAGCGCGGCTGTCACGAACGCTCCGAACCACACGTCGCGCCATTCCAGATGGCGGTCCGGCAGAACCTTGTAGATGGTGGCGAAGAGCACTGCTATCAGCAGGTAGGAAATCAAGACATTCAGCCCTTCGATCAAGATGGATCCGAACGGCAAAAGCCGGTTGATCGTGCCCCCTAGCGCGGTAATGGCGGCGCTCACAGCAAGCGAAACGATCAGCAGGAAACCGAGGGCGATCACCAGTCCCAAGCTTGCCGTCCGGGCACGAATCAAGCGAGAGACAGAGCCTCCCTGGGGTTTTGCTTTCCAGATCTCATTCAAGGCCGTCTGCATCTCACCGAACACGCCGGATGCCGTCAGCAACAGCGTCACCAGGCCCACAATGGTAGCGATGGCACCAGACGATGGGTTGGATGCACTTTGCAGTGCGCTTTGTATGACGTTCGCGCTTTGACTGCCCATCAGGCCTGTCAGTTGTCCCGCGACGGCATTGCGCGCTGCGTCCTGTCCAAATACCAGGCCTGCTACGGCCACCACCAACAACAGAATGGGTCCCAGAGAGGTCACCGCGAAGAACGCCATTGCGGCGCCATGACTGAAAGCGCTGTCGCCGATGAAGCCGGCCACGCTCGATTTCGTAATTCGCCAAGCCTTGTCCAGCATCTCTTTTTCCCGCTACCGATTACGAAACCTAAGTGGTCAGAAGTTTCGCCCCGCGCGGTGACCCTCTCAGGCCCGATCACCTATGTATTTTGTTCCGCGGCAGCGCAAAGGCCAGATGGTCAACCGCCATCGCCGTCCAACAAGAAGATCGGTTGATTGTTCCTGTCGAGTTAGCGTCAGTGCGGGTTCAATGGCGCTGGAGAACCACATGCAGGGCGTCACGTCGGCGCGTCCGCCAGAGTGACACGGCGAGGCGTAGCTGCCGGGCTCCGACATTTTGCCGGTTTGGGCTCCGACAAGATCAGGATGCGAGCCACCGGTTTGGAAACGCAACTCCCCGAGCGGGTTATCAGCCAACACTCCCCGGAGCCGTGAGATCTGAGAATTCACAGAATTTCGGTGGTGACCACCAAGACGATTCCGACCGCTGCTACGGCCCTGATCAAGATCATTGCGGCCTCGAAACTTCCTCCGACCCGGCGTATGCGGTCCATCATTTTGAGGCTCCGCTACCGCGGCCTATTTTTCAGTTTGCGAACAAGCACGGAAAGCTGCTCCAGCGGAATCACCAATGTTAGCGCCTCCGAAAAATCAGGCCGCACACGACTTGGCGCTCGCCCACCGCGATTCTGCCGGACCCTTAGCATAGGGGTCGAGCCGCGCCCTGAAGGCCGCTTCCGCGACACACTGGGCATGCCATCGTAGAGCCGTTGCACTGGCCCTGGTGGACGCCGTGAGGGCAGCAAGTCCCTCTGGAGGCCGGCCATTTGATGCAATCAAACACCTTGCCGGCCAAGACATTGCCGGCATCGAACTTCTGAACCCTGCCATTTGCAACCTGCCCGCCGATCGGAGGAGCAAGAATGCAGCAGGAGGAATTCGTTTCGGCTAATTCACGTCTCCGCCACCGGCCGTTGAGAGAGTTGGAAGCGGATCTGTGTAGGCGCTTGCCCTCCTCGCATGCTGCAAGAGAAACACGACTGGGACAAAGCGGGTCGGTGTCACAGCCAACGAGCCGCACGCCCTGGGCTTGCCGCACCTCAAGCGCCCGGGTTCGTCGGTGTCGGTGCCTATGTCAGTTCATAGTAGAAATCGCAGATCAGGTCCGCCACCTTGACGGCTTCAAAGTCCGTCATATGGGCGGTCGTCTCGATGGCGACCGTTTCAATGTTGTCTTGGTCGGCGGCAAGAAGGTCCAAAATCCTGGCGAACTTGAACTTGAGCTCGCGGTCGCCCTCGAATTCATCGAGCGTGACATGCAAAACGTTCAGGTTTGCATCGATCAATCGTGTTTGGATGGGATCGGAAGAGGCGGCTAGCGTGCGAACTGCCGCGAAAAAATGCTCGCGCGCATTGGCGTATTTGTCGTCCATTTTGTCAAACCTTATGATCAGTCGATGCGCCCTGGACGTGGGCGGGAAGGTCGGCTTAAGCCTTGGCTCAAACTGAGTCAAATGTGGCGCACGGTGGGCACGTGACCGGCAAACGCCGGTGCCGGCCGCGCATGCTCGAACGAGGCCGGCTACTGGTCCACAGCATTTCCCGATGATGTCCCGCTGTCGCCCAACCATTCCGGATGGCGGCGACCGAGTAGTGGAGCCCTGGTGTGCCGACGGAACGGGTGGCGGCTTCGTGTGTTCTTACTGACGGCTGACAAGGAGCAATGTCATGGCGGCACCCCGCGCGGTTTGGAATGGTTTCCTGAAGATCGGGTCGGTTTCGTGCGGCGTAAAGATTGTCGGTGCAACCAGCGAGGCCTCCAAGATCCATTTCAAGATTTTGAACCGCCAAGATGGGCTGCCCGTCAAAAGCGCGTATGTCGACGAAGAGACTGGCGATATCGTGGAGGGCGAGGACCAGGTCAAGGGTTACGAGGTGGACAAGGACCATTTCATCAAGGTCGAGCCGGATGAGATCAAGAAGCTCAAGCTGACATCGAACCACACGCTTGAGGTGGATTCATTTGTCGCAATTGAGGACGTCGACACCCGATATCTGGAAAAGCCCTATTATCTGATCCCGGCGGACGGCGCTTCGCTCGAAGCCTTTTCGGTTCTTCGTGATGCGATGGCGAACAAGCGCGTGGCCGCGCGCTCTTGCGTGGTGCTCTATCAGCGCGGGCGCGAGGTGCTGATCCAGCCCTTCCAGAAGGGGATGCTGCTGACCGAGCTGCGCACTCACAACGAGATGACGTCGGAAAAGACCGTGTTCAATGGCTTGGAAAACCCCAAATACGATGAAGACCTTCTTGAGATAGCCGGGCTGTTGATCGACAAGAAAGTCACCAAGTTCGATCCGTCGAAGTTCGAAGACACATACGAGGACGCGTTGATCGCCATGATCGACGCCAAGCGCAAGGGCAAAGCGCCGCCCAAGCCCGCCCCCGCGCCAAAAGAGAACGTCATCGACCTGGCCTCGGTGCTTCGCAAGAGCCTTGCCAAGGAAGGCATCAAGGGCGGCACCAAATCAAAGGGCAGAAAGTCGGCATAGCGATGATGCGTAGTCGGGCGTACCCGGTATCTGCTCTGTTTCCGTACGAAACCCGCAGGCGACAGACGGATCCGGGTTTGCCGCCGGCGCTGTCTTGTTCGGCCACCTCTCTTGGTGGAGACTGTGCGACTCAAAGCTCGTGTCAGGGCGGCGCCTATTCCATGTCTGGAACATCGCCGATGACGAAATGGTTGTGGCGACCGTCGTCGCCCAATGCACGGTCCGCGTCTCGGCTCCACGCAATCACGCCGACATGCTTCGAGGCGAGCGTTTTGGCGGTCCTGATCGCCCGCTTCTCGCTTTGCTGATCAGTCTGGCCATCACCCGTGAACAGTTCGCCATCTTGGCCGCGGTCGAATGCCACGACAATGATGAGTTTCGGCCTATTCTGACAAGGCGGATCACAGTGGGACACCCGGCATAGTCCCAGCTTTCGAGCGCGAATATCTCAGCTGCTGCCGCTGCGGAGATGCGCGCTGCCGCAAACTCATTGGCGGCTTCGATGGCGCGCTGCTCCTCTTTTGAGAAAGCTCCTTCGATCTCCAGCTGAACCTCATTGTTCGGCGCCATCGCCAGTGGACCAATGTGAACAAAATGAGAACAAACAGTCGGGCACGGCCTTGACGGGGAAGGAATATGTTCCTTATTCCTGGAACAGATGAGAAGCAGAGGCTTATGCCAAGACGCCAAACGCGCTCGGGCGACGGCCAGGTTATGCCCCAAAGAGGTGGCCTCCGACCGGAAAGATCCACCCGCCGCGAACCAAGAGGATGTACAAAATGCACGACCTGATCGCCTTCTTCCAAACGAATGCAGCATTGGTCATCGGCAACCCGATAACGTTTGCCACTTTCTCAGTGCTGTTCGGGAGCGGAGGATTCGTCGCAGGGCGCTACTTTCTGACCGAGCGCATCGCGAACTTGGAAAGCCGGATCATAAGGCGCGATGAAGAAATCGCAGCGCTGAAAACTGGAGGTAGGAAAAAGGCTGAAGAGCCGTCGCTCATCCCAATAATCGGCACGTCGGTGATTGAGAGCGATACAACGCCGCTGCTGGGAAAATGGCCGGACCGGCGCCAATCAGGGAAACTGTCAGCACCGCCACGGGAACGTCGTGCCTAACAATCTGGCTGATTAGGGCCCGTTTTAGATCAACGTTCAACCAGCGAGAAACCATGTCTCACTTCGTGAGACAGCCCGCCGCCGTTCCGCCGCAATGCCGCAGCACTTGGCGCGGTCGGCCCTCGCGGCCTCAAGGAGGTTCCTCAGATGAGACTCAACAAAGCGGTTTTGGCTGTCCTGATGACGGCAGCTCTGGCAGGCTGCGAAACGCAGACGGAAGGCCAGCAGCGGGCAACTACGGGCGCTCTGCTCGGCGGCGCCGGCGGCGCTCTGGTCGGCCAGGCTATTGGCGGCAACACGAAGAGCACCGTGATCGGCGCGGCCGGCGGCGCGTTGCTAGGAGCAGTGGTCGGCTCCGCCACCACCCCGCAGCGTCGTGAGGATCAGCTCTGCCGGTACCAGGACCGCTATGGCCGAATTTACACCGCGCCGTGCGATGACCGGTACTACAACGGCAATTATTGAGAAGGCGCGGTAGGCTCGCTCGATGGTATGTTAATGCGCCACGCATCTGTGGCGGATGAACAGGGACACCGCTATGCCTGTACAGGAGGGGCACATGCGAGGCGGTTGACTGGGTATCTGGCGGGATTTGCTTGGCATTGTGAGCCAATCAGGTCCTGGGCCAATGCGATGTTACGATTTGCGCAAGGATCCAGATCGAACTGAATTGAGACAACTTCCGACGTCGAACGCCGGCCCGAGACCGTTCAGCGCCCGTCCCCGCCAGGTGAGGTCCGCAGCCAGGTGTTCGGCAAGGCGGCAGCGGCGGCAAAATTGGACAGCACTGACACAGCACAGCGGCACTGGCTTCATCTCGTTCAATCAGGCTGCTTTCCTGATGGCTGCCTTGAACGGGTGATCCATGGTAAAGGCGTCTGGACGCACCCCCCGCTCAACCTGGCGCCATGTCACAGGGTGGGCGATCGGAAATGCGGGGCGTGCGCGTGGAGAGAACGCGCCCACGGCCGTGTTGCCTCTCCCGTTGCGAAGATAATCAATGAAAATACGTCCCGTTCTTGCCGCCGGCGCAGCAGACAAGAGGTAGCGGTCAGGATGTGCGTCAGCGAGGCACCGGGCAAGCGATTTGGCGAGTTGCCGCGCGTTGTCGTGGGTCATCTTGGTCTCAAGAGGGGCCATCAAATGGATGCCCTTACCGCCGGTGACCTTGGCCCAACTCTTCAGACCTGAAGCCTCCAGGATGTCGCGAAGCGCCAGCGCCGCTTCGATCACCTGCTCCCACTCGACGCCCTCCCCGGGGTCGAGGTCCAGCACGACGCGGTCCGTCTGCTCGATGTCATCAACGGTGGCGTTCCAGGGATGAAGTTCGATCGCATCCATTTCGACCAGCCCGAGCAAACCGGCGAGAGCGTCCACCCACACGCGCACACCCTCACCACCCTCGCGCTTTCGGATGCGCAGCTGGTGCACGGCGCTTGGGATATCCGGCAAGGGACCCTTGTGATAGAAAGTGGTCCCGCTCGCGTGGCGCACCAGCTTCAGTGGTCGGTGGCCGAGATGGACCAGCGCTTGCTCGGCAACCTGTTCCCAGTAGCGCATAAGGGCTTCCTTGGACGGCGAGACCGCGTCCGGCAGGAGCTGAAGAACGTTCTCACGGGGCACTGCGTGTCCCTCGGCCCTGTTCCGCCGCTTCGATGCGGCGGGCGGCTTTGCGGGGATCGTGACGAGATCTTCACGAAGGCCCTTGAATACCGCTTCGCGCAAGATGCCGCGGTCGGTGACGCTGCTGAACTGCACCTCGGCCAGAACGTCCGGCCTGACCCATGTGGCCTTGGGCTTGTCGATCGGGTGCGACAATGGCGAGTTGTCGACAATCAGCGGGTCCAGTCGCTCCCGGACCTGTCGCGCGATGCTCAAGCTGAAGCCACTCTGGGCTTTGCCGGCATAAAGCAGCCGGTCGCCTTCGCGCCTGCCGATGTAGAGCGAGGCGATCCGGCGCGGCCGAGCGCCAAGCTTCTCGACGAAAGCCACGACAGGAAAGGTGTCGCTCTTGATGCATTTGACCTTGACCCAGCTTGTCTGGACGCCGGAGCGATAGGGTGAATCGGCGCGCTTTGACACTATGCCTTCCAAGCCCATGCGGCAGGCATGCGCGAACATGTCCTTGCCGCTCACCTCGAGATGTTCTGCATAGGTCAGCGTCGGCGCTGAATCTTTGAGCAGCTTCTCCAAGGCGGCCTTGCGTTCCAAAAGCGGTTGCTGCCGAAGATCGCTGCCGTTGAGGTGAAGCAGGTCGAACGCATAGAAGATGAGCCTCGGCGAACCCGGATTGCCCAGCTCCCGTTCCAACGCTTGGTAATCCGGAAGGCCGGTCTCGCCCAGAACAACAGCCTCGCCATCGATGATCGCGGACTTTGCCCGCAGGCTCGCCGCCGTCTGAACGATTCTCTTGTACCGCCGGGACCAATCGTAACCACGGCGCGTGAAGGCTCGCGCTGTTCCGCCTTCCACAATGAGTTGGGTCCGGTATCCGTCATACTTGATCTCGTGAAGCCAGTTGCCGCCGTCAGGAGCTTTCTCGACCAACGTTGGCGATTGGAACTCGATAAATGACAGCCGGTCTTCGGTCTTACCCATGCGCACGCGAACTCCTGGAATGGGGAGTCAAAACGTGAGACGGCAATGAGTTCCGATAATTTTAGCGAAATTGCATATACCCGCGATGGTAGGTTTGCGGTCCCAGATGCCCACGCAGTTCGCTGCCCTCTCGCCGGTTTTTCATACTTTCGTCGCCGCTGCTCCGCGCGATGCGGCGACCCCGAATGCCAGGCTGCCGGAGAAGGGCAGGCACCCGGCTTCTCGCGCAGGGCCTTTTAACGGTCCAGAAGTCTTCATCGCCTATAGCGATCTCATGAAACTGCTGCGACATTTTGCCGAACCGACTCGTCGTCTCTTCCTGGTGAGAACGGCTTTGCCCGTCATCGCGCTGACACTGCTCATTGCTGCGATCACCACCGGGTTATTGCTTTGGTCCACGATCCAGACCGACCGCGTCGCCGCGGCGCGGCAGAAAAGCCTCGTTGCACTGATTATCTCCAAGCTGGAGAGCGCAGTGGCACATGATCAGGAGAGCGTAACGGTTTGGGACGACGCCGTTAAAGCTCTTCGCAGCGGCGATGCGAAATGGCTTGATACCAATCTCGGCAGCTGGATGCATACCTATTTCGGTCATGACCAGGTTTATATTCTCGATGCCAATGATGTCCCCATCTATGCGTTCACCGACGGGTCGACCGCTGACCCTGGCAGCTACCGCGCCATACACGCGACCACCGAGCCTCTCGTCCAGACGTTGAGAGCGAGACTGACACGAGGGGACACCGAAGGTGTTACCGAACAGGTGCTCACCATAGGTGCGTCCGACATGGCCGTTATCGCCGGCCATCCCGCAGTCGTCAGTATCAAGCCTGTGGTTTCCGACAGTGGCCACATCGCGCAGGTGCCAGGCAAGGAATTCCTGCATGTGGCCGTCCGCTATCTCGACGGCAGTTTTCTTACCTCCTTGCGGCAGGACTATCTGCTCGATGGCGCCCGATTCTCCTGGGACAGTAACCTTGCTTCCGGCGAGGCTTCGTATCCCGTTGTCGACCGATCTGGACCTATCGGCTTCTTCGTTTGGCGGCCATATCGCCCGGGAGCCTTTGTCCTCTTGCAACTCGTGCCCGTTCTCGTCGCCTTGTTTGGTCTGGTGCTGGCGGGTGTCATCATGGCCCTGATAGGCCGCAAGCGGACGTTGAAGCTGATCGAGACGGAGGGCCGGATCTACCACCTCGCTCACAACGATCTCCTTACGGCGCTGCCCAATCGCGGTCAGTTCAACGAGCGTTTGGCAGATGCGCTGGCGCGCCTGCCGTCGACGGACGAGCAGCTCGCGGTTCTTTACCTCGACCTCGACCGCTTCAAGCAGGTTAATGACAGCTTTGGCCATCCGGCGGGTGACGAGCTGCTCAGGGAGTTCGCGGACCGGCTAAGACGGCTGACGACTGAAGCCGACACCGTGGCGCGTCTTGGTGGCGATGAATTCATCATCATCCGACGCTCGGTTGGCGGCGAGAATGACGTTAAGGCGCTATGCGAGCATTTGATCGAGTCTGCTCGTCGGCCGTTCGAGGTCGCCGGGGTGCAAGTCTTTGTCGGCGTAAGTGTCGGGGTAGCGGTTGCACCCAAGGACGGGGTGGACACGGTCGAGGTGGTGCGGAAAGCCGACGTGGCGCTCTATCATGCCAAAGCCGGGGGCCGCAGCAGCTACGCCTTCTTTGGACACGAGATGGATCTGACGCTGGCCATGCGCAAGGGCATGGAACAGGACCTGCGCAACGCGCTGGATGCGACCGGCCAGATCCAGGTCCATTATCAGCCGCTATACGCCGCCGACACAAACAGGATGACCGGTGTCGAAGCGCTGGCCCGCTGGTCTGATCCGGAGCGGGGCTGGGTTGCACCGGACTTGTTCATACCACTGTCCGAGGAAGCAGGGCTGATTGAAAAGCTTGGCGAACTGGTTCTCAGACAGGCGTGCCTTGACGCGGTGGATTGGCCCATCGAGACCTTGGCTGTGAATGTGTCGGCCTTGCAGCTGAACAATCCCAGTTTCGCCATGCGAGTGACCAGTATCTTGTTGGAGACGCACATGGATCCGCGGCGGCTCGAAATCGAAGTTACCGAAAGTGCTCTGTCGGAGCGCCGGAGCGAATGCCGAAACAACATCGAGGCTCTGCGCAGCATCGGGGTGCGCTTTGCACTCGACGATTTCGGCACCGGCTTCTCCTCCTTGGGAAGACTGCAGACGCTGGAAGTCGACAGGATCAAGATCGACCGAAGCTTCGTGCAGGGCTTTGGTCACTCCAACGGTGACGAGGCCATCGTTCAGGCGATTATCAACCTGGCCCGCGCGACCGGACTTAGCACTACTGCCGAAGGGGTGGAGACCGAAAGCCAGTGCGATTACTTGCGCAAGCTCGGCTGTGACCAGCTCCAAGGCTTTCTGCTGTCCAGGCCACTGCCCAAGGGGGATCTTCAAGAGCTTTTCGGGGGCGTATCAGCGCGCGCCTCGGCCTAGGAAGCCCAGCGGGGGCGAGCCACAGAAGCTGCCATCCGCAGCGGCTGGATGACGGGGCCATCCACCGGGCCGGCTTAGCAGCCCTGGACCTTCAGTGATTTGACCATGCGAACGATAAGCGGATCATAGGGGACCTTCTCGTTGCGAGCATAGTTGACCGTAAACAATGCCGCTCTGTCCCCGCAGATCTTAATAGCCCGGATATACAGGATCTGACCGTCCTTCAGTCCCGAATAGCTCGCCCATTGCGGGGTCACTCGCTTGTAGATCACCTTCCAGCCGTCGTTCTCGTTCACGGCGATGCGATGCTCGATCTCGGTGCGAAAGCTTGCCTTGCCGAGTTGCGCCCCCCAGACCGCAAGAAATCCTTTGTTTTTGCCCTCAAAGGCTGCTCCTTGATCGGAGCGCTGGGCAAGCACAAACCCCGGGGGACGTCGAATACGAATCCGAGACGCTTGATCCCAAACCCCTCCCATTGTTCAGCACCCAGCAGGGAAGTGGGGATCATAGTGGCCAAGCTGAGCAGAAAATAGAGCAGACGTTTCATGGGTGTGTAGCCTGCGCCATGCAGGGCGCAGACCGCCGGCCGTGGCGGAGGGCCAGCATCCGCGGCTCCAAAGCCAGCGGACCTTTTCAAATCTGACGTGGCGCTGTTTGTTCCATTAGGAACTGGGAATATCCCGGTACGCGCGTCGTGGTCGTTTCGATAGGTGAGGTTTGCCTTTGCCCCGCAGCAACCCCCGGCAGGACGCGATCGCCGTCACCTTGTCGGGCGCGGCAACGGGTTTCGCGCTGACGGCAGAATAGTAGCCGGCACCAGCGCCAACATAACGATACGCTCGCCTGCTTGCGGCGCGGCTTGCGAAAGTAGCAAGGCGTGGCGTGACGGTTGTCCGCTGTTGATGTGGCCGTCGGGAACGATCCCGGCTTTTTAGGAAAGGTCGAGACACGCCTTGCATTGAAGGTTAGCCCTTCTCCTACGACTAGCAGAGGCTTTATTTTATCAAGAGCTTAAAGGGGGGCGCCAATGTCGACTAGCAACCGCTGGGCCGTGGGGTTGTCGCGGCCGGCTTCACCTTCCGGCGTCGCCCTCAGCATCTTCGCCGCACCTTTTCCTCCATGTTCTACTCCTCATTGTCGCGCGCGAATACCACGTTGGCGCCCGCCGCCTTCGGCATGTCCGCTTCACCCTGAATGATTTCGACAGCAGACAGCTTTCGCCCCGAAGCGGTCGATAGGCTGTTCTACAATTGGCCACTGCCTGGGGTTCTTGGTTCTTGAAAGCTTTTCGAACTTTCTGGGTCGCGCCATCACCCGAACTGCGGGCACCTGTGAAGGACTTCGGGTGCACGAATCTGCCGTGGGCAAGCTTGATCGATGCGCTCACAGCGTGTGGCCGGGTTTCCGGGGGGTAAAACGACCGGCCCGCCAACGCGTGTTAAAGGCGCGCGGCGCCACGGCTCATAGTTCCCGCGATCTGGATTAGCGCCTAACAGCGAAACATCTACAGGTAATTATCTCGATCTTTGGCCTTCTCGGCCTGGCAATCAACCTTCCTCACAGCGGCCCTGCGGTAAGCGCCTTCGAATACGCGGATAGCCCTTTCGAATTTGTCCCGATCAGGCGCCAAGAGCTTATCTAGCCCGTGGTACAAAAGGATGGAGACAGCCATCATAGCTTTTCCACTTTCGCTAGGTCTCAGCGCCGGGCACTTTTCAACACGCCATAGATGTTACCTGAAATGGTTGCAGCCCGATGCAATTTTCCGTCTGCCATACGTGCCAAGTAACTGATGTTTTGCTGCTCTCCCTGCCCGGCTGAAGCAGTCGATATTGTGAAGCAGATACCTGCGACGACCGTTACCCAAATGCGGCTCAATGTTTCCCCCTTTTTTCACTCAACTGGCCCCCACCAGGCGCGTGGTCCCGGAATGAGGTGGTGCGGGTTGACCCTGAAGATGATGGATCGTTTGTCCATGCATCGCAGATGACCTGGTAGAGGGGTGGTCGCCACTGCAGCGCCTTGAGCTGTTTGGCGCGCTAGGCGGTGACGAAGGCCAGGGCATGGGGCCTCAGGCTTTCCAGATCTTCGTCGTGGTAGACCTTGACAGCGGCGTCCTTGATCGTGCGGTTCATCCGCTCGGCCTGGCGAAGCCTTTTTGCGGCGTGCCTTTTCATGGCTGCTCCATTAGTCCCAACGTCGCCAAGTTGGAGGGTTGCCGAATGGCAGCTATCCGCTGACCTTACACAACAGCGGACGGTCGTTCGGCCCCAACCAGTCGAGCTTCCCCTTGGTCAACAAGCCTTTATCGACTCTTTTTGTAGGATAAGGTAGAGACACGCCTTGCATTGAACACTAGCCCTTCTCCTGGTCCGAAGGTTCGCCAGACCATACGAGATCATACGAAGGATACGGGTTGGCTAGCCATCCGGTAAGCCATTGTATTTGTTGGGGAAATTCACACCCTCCGGGCCCACCATTGTTGTTATTTACCAATAGCGTACGGGCAAGTTCGCCCGCGGGTTCGCCAAACGGGATATTACCGTCCCGGGAGCACAATGATCGTGACGCAGAAAGGGATCACCCTGAAAGACGTGGCCGCCGCGGCCAACGTTTCGCGCGCCACGGCGGCGCGGGCGCTCAACAGTTATGGTTACGTCGGCGACGGTACGGCTTTGCGCGTGCTGGAAGCCGCCGAGCGACTGGGCTATCGCGCCAACCTCGTCGCGCAGGCCCTGCGCAGCGGGCAACTGCCGATCGTCGGCTTCATTCCCGGCGACATCCAGAATCCGTTCTTCGCGCGCATTGCCCATGATATCGAGGCGGAACTGCGCAGGCACCGCCACAATCTTCTGATCGCCAGCAGCGAAGAGAATGTCGAACAGGAAAAGGAACTGCTCGAAAGCCTGCGTTCGCTCAGCATCCGTGGCTTCATTCTCGCGCCGACCTCGGCGACGGACAGCCAGCATATCGTGCAGCTCGCCCGTGAGGGCACGCCGGTCGTGCTGATCGACCGTGTCGTCAAGGAAGTGCACTGCGACAGCGTCGTCGTCGACAATGAAGGCGGTGCGCGCGCGGCCGTGGACTACCTGGTTGCCAATGGCCATGAGCGCATCGGCCTGTTGCGGGACGAATCGCGCATCTTCACCGCGCAGGAGCGCCTTGCCGGTTACCAGAATTCGCTTGCGGCGCATGGCATTGCCCTCGACCCGTCGCTGGTCAGCGTATCACGCTCGACCGTGGAACATGCTGTCGAAGCCACCATTCGACTGTTCAGCCGCCGCGATCGTCCGACCGCCCTGTTCACCGTGGACAGCCTGATGACCCAAGGCGCGTTGCTCGGCCTGCGCTCGATGGGACTGGCGATCCCGCATGATGTTTCGCTGGTCGGCTTCGACGATTTCAACCTCGCCACCTTCACCGATCCCCAGATCACCGTCATTGCGCAGCCGACAGCCGAAATAGGGCCGCTTGCCGCCAAAATGCTGCTCGACCGCCTGGCCGGCAAGAAGCTGGCCGCGCGCCACACGCGCTTCCCGACCCGTCTCATCGTTCGCGGCTCGGTCTCGCGGCTGCACGGGCGCTGATCGCCCGATCCAACTAGGCTCTTCCGCGAATTGGTCATGCGAGGGGGCTTGCCAACCTCTGAAATGCGTGCGTTAAATATGTGAGATCGATCTCACAATCAGCCTGATCGATGGTGGCCGCGGCGATCGCCGGCGGTGCCTGCAACGAGCGGACGCCCTGCCGCAGCGAAAATACGAGGAAGACCTGCATGCTCAACTTTGACAA
Source organism: Mesorhizobium sp. ESP6-5 (assembly GCF_020164695.1). Taxonomy (NCBI): domain Bacteria; kingdom Pseudomonadati; phylum Pseudomonadota; class Alphaproteobacteria; order Hyphomicrobiales; family Phyllobacteriaceae; genus Mesorhizobium; species Mesorhizobium sp. ESP6-5. The sequence continues at coordinate 320,711 of NZ_JAIUGR010000007.1, read as the reverse complement.
AGACCGCTTCATCAAGATCCAGGGCGGAGCCGTCTCCTTCGCCGGAGAGGCGAGGGCGCTCATGCACCGGCTGCTCGGCGAGGGCGTCGAGCGGCTCTATTTCATGGGGACCGGTGGCGTGCAGCTTCTGACCCTTCCAGCGATCGAGCTGGCCGAGCGCAGTACGAGCTTCCCGGTGCGGGGAGAGTATCCGGCGCAGGTCGTGCTTGATCCGCCCGCCGGGCTGGACCGGAAATCGCTCGTGGTCATCCCGTCGCTTTCGGGCACGACCAGGGAAAGCGTGCAGCTGCTTTCCTTCCTGAAGCAGAGAGGCGTGCGCACGCTCTCGCTCACCGGCCATTCCGACACGCCGCTTGCCAGGGAAGCCGATTTCACCTTCACGAACTTCGCGGAGGACGACACCTCTTCGGAGTCCTTCTATCTGCAGTCGCTGCTGATCGTGCTGGCACTGCTGGCCGAGCGAGGCGAATACGAGGACTTCGACGCCACCGTGGCCGAGCTCAAGAGACTGCCGGAACTGCTGGTTGGGGCAAAGGCGGCCTACGAAGACAGCGCGGCGAAACTCGCCGACACGATCAAGAACGAAACCTATCACATCTTCACCGGCGCCGGCTCCGTCTGGCCGCAAGCCTACTATTACGGCATGTGCATTCTGGAAGAGATGCAGTGGATCAGGACCAGACCGGTCCATGCCGCCGACTTCTTCCACGGCACGCTGGAGCTGGTTGAACCGGGTGTGAGCGTATTCCTCTTCAAGGGGGAAGATGCCAGCCGTCCGCTGGGTGATCGCGTCGAAAATTTCATCAAACGATATACCGACAAGGTGCACGTTCTCGATGCCGCGTCGGTCGAACTGCCCGGTATCTCGCCTGCTGTCCGCAAGCTGATCTCGCCGATCGTGCTTGCGACGTTGCTGGAACGGGTGAGCGCGCATCTGGAAGTGTTGCGCAATCACCCGCTGACGACGCGCCGCTACTACAAGCGCGTCGAATACTGATCACCTCACCTCATAAAAACGAAGAAGGGAACTGATCATGAAATATTCAACACAGGCGGCAATCGCCGCGCTTGCCGCGGCATCGGCACTGGGTCTGACAATGGGACAGGGTATCGGCGCCGAGGCGGTCCAGGCCGATCCGAACGCTAAGGTCGATTACCAGGGAACGCTGTCGGTCCTGACGAAATTCGGCGCGCAGCAGCTCGCGCCGTATTTTGTCGGCGTCGCCCAGGACTATGAGAAGCTTCATCCCGGCGTGAAGGTCGAACTCATCCAGGAAAGCGACGACAGCGTCAAGGACAAGACCAAAACGCTGGTCGCGTCGAACTCGCTCCCGGACATCTACTTTTCCTGGACCGGCAGCTGGGGCGGAAATTTCGTGCGCGGCCATCGCGCCGTCGACCTGACCCCGGTCATCGGGCCCGATACCGAGTGGGGCAAGACACTGACGCCGGCGGCCGTTCAGGCCTTCATGTACAATGGCAAATACTACGGCATTCCGCTCTATCTCGACGCAAAATTCATGGGCTACAACAAGCAGGCGTTCTCCAAACTCGGCCTGAGCGCGCCCAAGACCTTCGAGGAGCTCCTGTCGTCCTGCGAGACGATCCGGAAATCGGGCATGACGCCGATCTCTTTCGGCAACAAGGAAGCCTGGCCGGCAATCCACTATGTGGGGCAGCTGCTCGCCTACGACGTTCCGCAGGCGGTACTCGAGAAGGATTTCGACCCCGGCACGGCGGACTATAGCGACCCGGGCTATGTCGCCGCGCTCACCCAGTACAAGCAGCTCATCGACAGTTGCACGGATGGCGGCGCCTCGGTGAACGGCACCTCCTATTCGTCGGCCATCCAGACCTTCAGCAACACGAAATCGGCCATGTACTACCAGGAAATCATCGAGTTCGATCAGAGCGCTTCGGCGGATTCCGCTTTGAAAGTATCCGATCTGGGCTTCTTCACCCTGCCTGTGCCGAACGGCGCGAAGGGCGACGCGAAAGCGATCGAAGGCGCGCCGGAAGGCTACATGATCAGTTCCGCCTCCAGCAACATCCCGCTGGCGATCGACTTCATGAAATTCGTCACGTCCAAGCAGAATGGCCAGGTGCTCTCGGCTCCGCCCTACGGGCAGCCCAGCGCGACCATCGGCGGGGCGTCGGAAGCCAACATGAACCCTTCCGTCGTGGCCGGCCTCAAGGAGATCGCCTCCGCTTCCTACCTGATGCCGTGGCTGGACACGGTGAACCCGCCGCGCGTGGCCTCCGCCTGGCTGTCCAGCCTCCAGGCCCTCACCGGCGGCTCGATGACGCCGGAACAGGTCATGGAGCAGGTCAAGCAGGCGGCCGCGGCATCGAAATAGGCCAATGGCGAATCCCGGTCTGGCCAGAATGGAAGGCGCTGCCTTGAGCAACGCCAAGGGCGAGCCGGCGGCGAAAGCCGGCCGCCGGTTCCGCCACTGGGGCTCGCTCCGGTGGGTCGCCGTCGCCGTGATCCTGGTCGGCTGGTTCGTGTATTACCCGATCGTCGACAACTTCATCGTCAGCACCACCGACGAGGATATTTTTACCGGCGAGACCACGAATATCGGCCTCGCCAACTATGAGCGGCTGCTGCACGACCCGGTCGTCTGGGTGGCGTTGTGGAACAACACGCTCTACGCGTTGATCTCCATCGTCTTCCAGGTCGGCGGCGCCTTCGTGCTGGCGGCGCTGATCGAGGGGCTGGGCAGCGAGCGGCAAAGGCGCTTCTGGCGGGCGATTTATTTCATTCCGTCCGCGATCTCGATCACCGTGACCGGCCTGCTGTTCTATTTCATCTACCAGCCGGATATCGGGCTCTTGAATGCCGGGCTCAGGCGCATTGGCCTGGAACAACTCATCCAGCCCTGGCTCGGCGGCGAGCACACGGCGATCTACGCGATCATCGCGATGAGCCAGTGGCAGGGCTTCGGCTATTCGACGCTCCTGTTCGCGATCGCGATCCAGAAGATTCCGCGCGATCTCTATGATGCCGCGGTCATGGACGGAGCCGGACCGCTGCGCAGGCTGTGGAGCGTGACGCTGCCGCTGACCCGCGAGATGACCGGCCTGATGATCATTGTCACCATCACCGGCGCGTTCCAGGTGTTCAACGAGGTCATGGTTATGACCGCCGGCGGCCCCAACAACCGCAGCCAGGTGCTTGGCACATGGCTTTACCAGCAGGGCTTCATCCAGAACAATTTCGGCTACGGCGCCGCGATCGCCGCCGTGATCTTCGCCGTGACCATGATCACCGGAGCGGCCCAGCTTTGGTACACCAGGCGCCGGAGGGTCGAGCTGTGACGGTGATGGCGGCCAGCGGGCGGACCGCGCGCCCGGCCTTCGGGAGCGCTCTTGCGAAAGCCTTTCTGTACTCGTTCCTGATCTGTCTCGGCATCGTCGTGCTTTATCCGCTGGTCTGGATGGCGCTCAACGGCTTCAAGGATAATGGGCAGATCTTCGGCGACCCGTTCGCGCTGCCGTCGCGGTGGACCTGGGGCAATTATGTGCAGGCCTGGAACCGGGGCGTCCGCGACTATCTGGTCTCGAGCCTGCTGGTGACCGTCGCTTCAGCGATCTGCACGGTGCTGATCAGCGCCTGGACCGCCTACGGGCTGACGCGAACGCCAATGCCCGGCAAGCCGCTTATCGTCGGCCTGGTTCTTGGCGGCCTCATGCTCAGTCCGACCGTGGCGCTGATCCCGCTGGTGCGGATGCTGCAGGCCATCGGCCTCTACAACACCTACTGGGCGCTGATCATCCTCTACACGGCGTTCCGGATTCCGTTCAGCACCTTCCTGATCCGCGCCTACATGCTTGGGCTGCCGAAGGATCTCGACGAGGCGGCCCGCATCGACGGCGCCAGCGAGGGGCAGATCTTCTGGCGCATCATCCTGCCGCTGTGCCAGCCGATCATCATCTCCTGCATCATCCTGCACGTGCTGTTCGCCTGGAACGAGTATTTGTTCGCGATGGTCTTCACCAATGGATCGGCGGTGCAGACGCTGCCCGTCGGCCTCACCTCGCTGATGTCCAAGAACGGCACCAATTACGGCGTCGTCTTCGCGGCGATGACGATCTCGGCCCTGCCGATCGTCCTGCTTTTCTTCGCCGCACAGCGGTACTTCATCCGCGGCCTCTCCGAAGGCATCGGCAAATAAATCACCGGGAAGGACATCCATGTCGCAATTCAAGGTCGACCAGTTGATTGGGGCCAACTTCGCTTTCCAGCATTACGCATTCGAGCGCGTTGCCGAGATCCTTCGCGGCTTCGGCTTCAAGGAGATCGAGCTTTGGGGCATCGCGCCGCATCTCGACCTGTTTCATGCGACAGACGCGCATGTTCGATCGGTTCGCGAGATACTTGCGCAGAACGGACTGACGGTCTGGTGCTTCACGCCCGAGCAGGTGATCTATCCGATCAACATCGCGTCGGGCGACGGCGCATATCGCCGCGACAGCGTCAGGCGGTTCTGCCGCGCGGCGGACATATGCGCCGAACTGGGCGCCCGATATTTGTTCCTGACGTCCGGGCGTGGATATGAACACGACCCGCCGCAAGAGGCGTGGGCACGGTCGGCCCAGTCGCTCGCGGAGATCGCCGCCCATGCGTCCTCGGTCGGCGTGCGCTGCCTGCTCGAGCCGCTGCAACGCGTCGAAACCAACGTCGTCACCAATGCGGCGGGCCTGCGCGAAATGCTCGACCAGATCGGCGCCGACACCATGGACGTGGTCCTGGACACCGTCGGCATGGCCACTGCCGGCGATACCGTGGCCGACTATGTCAGGCTGTTCGGGCCGCGCCTCGCGCATGTGCAGATCGTCGACGGGCTGCCGGCGGGGCATCTTGTCTGGGGCGACGGCAAGCTTCCGATCGGCCAGTACCTCGACGACCTCGCCGCGTCGGGCTATCGGGGGAAACTGACCTTCGAGCCGTTCGGAAATGGCTCCTATGCTCTGGACCCGGTCGCGGCGTGGACACGCAATCTCAAGGCGATCGAGCCTCACATGACGCGGGCGCCGACAGCAGCATGACCGGAGGAGCATCGCCCAATCTGGTCGCCGTCGGTGACAACTGCCTCGACGTCTATCTCAACAAGGACCTCCTGACGGTGGGCGGGAACGCCCTCAACGTTGCCGTTCAATGGCGCCGCAATGGCTGGAGCGCACGCTATTTCGGCGCCGTTGGCGATGATCCTGAAGGTGAGATAACGCTCCGCGAGATCGAGACCGCCGGGCTGTCCCGCACCGATGTCGAGATGATCTCCGGCGACACGGCTGTAACCTTGCTGCGCGACCAGTCGGGCGACCGTACTTTCCTGTTCGAATCCTTCGGCGTCGGCGAGAATTACATGCCCGCGCCGCGCAACTGGCAGGTCATTTCGAAAGCCGATTGGGTGCATCTGGGCACCAATGCCAACGAGGATCTCGTGCGCCGCCTGGTTCGCGAGCGCGTGCCGTTCAGTCTCGACGTCTCGACCGCGCATCTGGCCTTGCCGCTGGAGGGCGTGCCTCTGGTCTTCGCGTCCGGTCCAGACGAGCCGAGCGTGCCGGTCGAGCCCCTCATGACCGCGCTGCGGTCGGCCGGGGCGCGCCAGGTCGTGCTCACCTGCGGCAGCCGCGGCGCCTATTTCGGCGACAGCCAAGGCGTTCGCCATGTCGAGGCGTCGCCGACCGCCGTCGTGGACACGTGCGGTGCGGGAGACAGCTTTATCGCCACCTTCATCACCGCGTTCTGCTTCGCGGGTCTCGATGCCGACGATGCCATGCAAAAAGCCTCTCTCGACGCCAGCAGGACCTGCACGCATCTCGGCGGCTTCCCGCAGGAACCGCGCCCCATCCCCGACTGGCTGCCGCTGAAATATGCCGACCTGATCAATCGCGAGACGAGGGTCTGACATGGCCACTTTACGGATGAGACAGCCGGCGGTCGCGGCGACAGCCGATCGGTCGTTCTGGCTGCAGGACATTGCCGCTGCCCCGGCCACCCAACCCTTGGTCGGCGGCGAGCAGGCCGACGTGGTGATCGTCGGCGGCGGCTATACCGGGCTGTGGACGGCGTTGCGGATCCGCGATCTGGCTCCCGAAACCCGCGTCATGGTGATCGAGGCCGATCAGTGCGGCTCCGGCGCTTCGGGGCGCAATGGAGGACAGGTGCATTCCTGGTTCGCCGAGCTCGATCAGATCAGCGCCGTCGTCGGCGAGGAGGAGGGGCGGGCGCTTTGCGCCGATAGCGTCGATGCCATCGCAGAGCTGGAGAAACTTCAGCGCGACGGCACGATCGATATGGATCTCCGGCTTGACGGCTGGCTGTGGACGGCCAGCTCCACGGCCCAGGAGGGAGCCTGGAACCGCGCTGTCGCGATGACCGAGGCAGCCGGGGCCAACCGCTTCCGGCAGCTGACCGGCGAGGAGATCAAGCAGCGGACCGGGTCTTCCGCCTCCTATGCCGGCGTCGTCGAGGCGAATGCCGGAACCGTGCATCCAGCCAAGCTGGCCACCGGCCTGCGCGACCTGGCGATCGCTCGCGGCGTCGTCGTCCATGAGCGCAGTCCCGTCACCGAAATCGTGCCCGGCAGGACCTGTGTGGTCCGGACCGCGCAAGGCGCGGTGCGGGCCGAGAAGGTCGTGCTGGCGGCCAATGCCTGGCTGTCGGCGTTGCCCGAACTGCGACGGCATCTTTACGTGGTCGCGAGCCAGGTGGTCGCGACCGCGGAAATCCCTGACTTGCTCGACCGGATCGGCTGGCGAGACGGAGCCTCCATCTGCGACGCGCAGCGCCAGGTCCTCTATTATCAGCGCACCCCGAAAGGCCGGGTGGTCTTCGGCCGCGGCAGCGGCAACATCGCCTATGCGGGCAATTTCGGCCAAAGCTTCAACCGCAGCCCCGAACACGGACGGGACAATATCCGCGAACTGGCCCGCGTCTACCCCGAACTGCGAGGAGTGCCGATCGACTATGATTGGGCGGGCCCGATCGACTGCGTGCCGGAGCATGTTCCCGTCTTCGATCACTTGAAGGGTCATCCCAACATTTTCTTTGGCATGGGCTACAACGGGACCGGCATTGCCCAGACCCCAATCGGCGGCCGCGTCCTCGCCAGCCTTGTTCTGGAACGGAAGGATCGCTGGAGCGGCAGTGGGCTGGTGGGGCTCGATCGGCGCAAGACGATGCCGCCGGAACCGTTCCGCTATCTCGGCGCCAAGCTTGTGCGCGCCGCGATCGCGCGCCGGAACGACGTCGAGATCCGCAACGGGACGCCAGGCGCTTTAACGCGATTCCTGTCGGAACGCACGCCGGGCGGCGGGGGCTAGGCATCTTTAAACCCGCAAGGACCTGTTGTTGCGCCTTTCTGGTGAACACGGGCGCGGACGCTGGCGGTCCGATTATCCGAACGCCCTTCAGCTTTCCTTGTTGAGGTCGCCCCCGCCGGGAGTAATAGTTGCCCGGAAATTCGCGAGGAGGAAGGGATGACGGTGAATTTCGACCCGAGGGCGAAGGCCACGTCGCTCTACCATGGCGAATTCCGGCCGATGTTCATCGACGGCAAGTGGGTCGCAGCGCAGTCCGGCGAGGTGATGCAGGCGCTGAATCCGGCGACCGGCGAGGTGCTGGCGACGGTGCCGCGTGGCGGAGCCGCCGATGTCGATGCAGCGGTCGCGGCGGCGCGCGCGGCTTTCGAAGGACCCTGGTCGAAATTCTCGCCCTATGAGCGGCAATGCGTGCTGCTCAGGATCGCCGACCTGTTCGAGACACATTGGGAAGAGCTCAGCGTTTCCGACACGCTCGACATGGGACTGCCGATCACGCGCACGCTGGCCAACCGGCGCCGCGTCATCGGCATGCTGCGCTTCTATGGCGGCATGGCGACGGCGCTGCATGGCGAGGCGATCGACAATTCGATCCCCAGCGAGATCGTCACCTTCACAAGGCGCGAGCCGGTTGGCGTCGTTGGCGCGATCATTCCCTGGAACGCGCCGACCGCGGCCTCGATCTGGAAGATCGCGCCGGCGCTCGCCACGGGCTGTGCCATCGTGCTGAAACCGTCCGAGGAGGCATCGCTGACGCCGCTGCTGATCGGCCGGCTGATGCAGGAAGCCGGCGTGCCCGACGGCGTCGTCAACATCGTCACCGGTACCGGGGCCGAAGCGGGCGCGCGGCTCGCCGAACATCCCGACGTCAACAAGATCGTCTTCACCGGCTCGACGCTGACAGGTCAAGCGATCGCGCGGGCTGCTGTCACCAACCTCAAGCGCGTCTCGCTTGAGCTCGGCGGCAAGTCACCGATCATTGTCTGCCGCGACGCCGACATCGACAAGGCTGTCCCAATCGCGGCGATGGCGGTGTTCGTGCATTCGGGCCAGATCTGCATTGCCGGCTCGCGCCTGTTCGTGGCGCGCGAGATCCATGACGAATTCGTGCGCCGGCTGGCGGAGTTCGCCGGAAAACTGCGCATCGGCCACGGCATCGAGGCGGAGACCGAAATCGGGCCGCTCATCAATGCCAGGCAGGCCGGCAAAGTGGAAGGCTACATCAAGGCCGGCAGCGACGAAGGCGCCCAACTGGTCGTCGGCGGGGCGCGGCTGACAGGCGAACTCTATGATGGCGGCAACTTCATCGCGCCGACCGTTTTCGGCGCGGTGTCGGACACCATGACCATCGCGCGGGAGGAGATTTTCGGACCCGTTATTTCGGCGATGCCGTTCGACACGCTGGACGAGGCCGTCGCGCGCGCCAACGCGACGCCCTACGGGCTTGCAGCCGGCGTCTTCACCACCCACCTCGGCACCGCGCACAAGCTAGCCCGCCGCATCAAGGCTGGCTCGGTCTGGGTCAACATGTACCATGCCATCGATCCGGCCGTGCCTTTCGGCGGGATGAAGATGTCCGGCCATGGCCGCGAGGGCGGCATCGAGCATCTGCACGAGTATCTGGAGACCAAATCCGTCTGGATCCAGACGGATTGAGGGCGTGGCGATGTTCAGGTGAGGGCGCCCGCGGTCCGGGCCCGTCGCCGACTGCCGCGCATCGGCCGGAGCAAGGCCCTTGTTCAGGAACTTTTCGTCATCTGGCGATTTTCGACATATGATCGAATCCCGAACAGAAGGGTGTTTGCGATGACGACGAAACGGTTGGCGATCTGCGCTCTTGCTCTCGCGATGGGCTTCGGCATGTCCTCGTTGGCTTTCGCGGGCGCCAAGCACCGTCATCACCAGGACGAACAGGAGCGCTACGTTCCCGCCAATGACGATCTCATCGACTTCCTCTTCGGCGGCCCGCGCTACTACGACCAGCAGTTGTTCACAACGGCTGCTGGAGCCTGCTCCTACCACCGGACTGGTCCGGACGGTTTTGCGATAAACAAGATCAACGATCACCACTGCGGAAAATGACCGGCGGACGTTTCGTCCGCGATCAGGCCATCACGTTGCGAACGTGACACGGTCCGCCGGCGCGGCCACGCGCCCGGCGTAACATTGCGATCCGCCCCGTGGCGTCTACGAGGCTCGTATCAGCTTGCCATAGCGCTTGATCAGCCGGTCGCGCTTGAGGCGGGTCAGCCTGTGCGTCCAGAACAGCCCGTCGAGCTGATCGATCTCATGCTGATGGCAAACCGCCAGCAGGCCCTCGGCGTCCTCGAACCGCTCACCGCCATCCAGATCCTGATAGCGAACGCGGATGCGGGCGTGCCGTTCGATGTCCTCGGTGACACCGGGCATCGAAACGCTGCCTTCCTCATGACGGATCATTTCGGTCGAGGCCTGGACGACGGCCGGATTTACATAGATCGCCGGTTTTGCCGCGGAAGGGAGCTGGATGACGACCAGGCGTTTCAGAATGCCGATGTGCGGGGCGGTGATACCGATTCCGGGGGCCGCGCGCATGGTGTCGATGAGGTCGCTGGCCAAGGCCTGCAGATCGTCGTCGAACAGCTCCACGGGTTCGGCCACGGCGCGAAGGAGGGGATTGGGGAATTTTACGATCGACCGAACTGTCATGGACCTCGCCTCAACTCGGCAAGCCTGCGCGGATTTCTGCGTCATGTTCGCCGCGCATGGGGCTCTTGGCCGGTGTCTTTTGTTCCCATCCGGAAAAGCGCGGCGCGGCCGCCGCCTGCAGGATGCCGTCCACCGTCAGCCATGTGCCGCGTGCGGCCATGTGCGGATGCTGGGCCGCTTCATGGGGGCTGAAGACTGGGCCGACACAGGCGTCCGAGCCCGCGAACAACTTGACCCATGCGTCGCGAGGTCGCGTGGCGAAGATCGCCGCCAGCCGGTCGCCCAGCTGCGGCCAGAGTTCGCGATCGAACTGGTTGGCGAATTGCGGATCGGCGGTCAAGCCAAGCCTGTCGAGGAAGAGCGCATAGAATTTAGGCTCGACGCACTGGACGCTGATAAAGCCGCCATCCGATGTCCGGTAGACGCGGCACCAATGCGGTCCGTCGAGAAGGCTCCGGCCGCGGTCTGCGTCAAGCGCGCCGGACTGTGCGAGCGACATCAGCAGGTTCATCATATGGGCCGAGCCGTCGACGATCGCCGCGTCGACGACGATGCCCTGGCCGCCGGCGCGCACGTTCATCATGGCGGCCAGCATGCCTATCACCAGATAGAGCGCCCCGCCGCCTACGTCGCCGACGAGCGTCGGTGGCGCCATGGGCGGCTCTCCCGGCAAGGAGCCGTACCAGAGCGCGCCGGACAGGCCGATATAGTTCATGTCGTGGCCGGCGGTGGCGGCCAGCGGACCGTGCTGGCCCCAGCCGGTCATGCGGCCGTAGACCAGGCGCGGATTGGCCGCGAGGCAGGCCTCCGGGCCAAGCCCGAGACGCTCCATGACGCCGGGCCGGAAACCCTCGATCAGCCCGTCGGCGGTGGCGATGAGGCGCGTCAGCACGGCCACGTCATCCATATTCTTCAGGTCGAGCGCGATGGAGCGCTTGCCGCGATCGAGCAGCGAGCGCTGGGGCGCGCCCGGCACGGACGGCTCCCTGCGGTGGACGACGATGACATCGGCGCCGAGGTCGGCGAAAAGCATGCCGGCGAAGGGCGCCGGTCCCAGCGCCTCGATCTCGACGATGCGGATTCCCCTGAGCATCCATCCTCTCTGGTGTTGCGCGTTTAAGCTATTGCGGAGGGCGACGGTGTGTAACCCTGTTCTTTCGCCATTGAAGCATGTGCCGCCCGCATATACTTCAGGACCATGAAAAAAATTGGTTTCCTGTCATTCGGGCACTGGTCGCCCTCTTCGCAATCGCAGGTGCGTTCGGCATCCGACGCGCTGTTGCAATCGATCGATCTCGCCGTCGCCGCCGAGCAGCTCGGCGCCGACGGGGCCTATTTCCGCGTGCATCACTTCGCCCGCCAGCTCGCCTCGCCATTCCCGCTGCTGGCGGCCGTCGGCGCCAAGACCAGCCGCATCGAGATCGGCACGGCCGTCATCGACATGCGCTACGAGAATCCGCTCTACATGGCCGAGGATGCGGGTGCGGCCGACATCATCGCCGGCGGCCGGCTGCAGCTCGGCATCAGCCGCGGCTCGCCCGAGCAGGTGATCGATGGCTGGCGCTATTTCGGCTATGTGCCGCAGGAAGGCAAAAGCGACGCCGACATGGCGCGGCATCACGCCGAGGTGTTCCTCGATACGCTGCGCGGCGAAGGCTTCGCGCAGCCCAATCCACGGCCGATGTTCCCCAACCCGCCCGGCTTGCTCAGGCTCGAGCCGCATTCGGAGGGCTTGCGCGAGCGCATCTGGTGGGGCGCGGCGACCAACGCCACCTCTGAATGGGCGGCGAAGCTCGGCATGAATTTGCAGAGCTCGACGCTGAAATTCGACGAGAGCGGCAAGCCGTTCCATGTCCAGCAGGCCGAGCAGATCCGCATCTATCGCGAAGCCTGGAAGGCGGCCGGGCATGAACGCGAACCGCGCGTCTCGGTCAGCCGCAGCATCTTCGCGCTGGTCGACGACCGCGACCGCGCCTATTTCGGGCGCGGCAATGAGAGCCGCGACCAGATCGGCTTTATCGAGGAAAATACCAGGGCGATCTTCGGCCGCAGCTACGCCGCCGAGCCGGACGTGCTGATCAAGGAGCTGGCGCAGGACGAGGCGATCGCCGAGGCCGACACGCTTTTGCTCACGGTTCCCAACCAGCTCGGCGTCGACTACAACGCCCATGTCATCGAGGCGATCCTCACCCATGTCGCGCCGGCGCTAGGCTGGCGCTGACCGGTGCGGGGAGCGGTCGTCGGTCTAATGGATCGAGGGAGGTTGCCGCATGTCCAGGAAAGCCCTGATTGCCTGGGGAGGCTGGGAAGGCCACACGCCAGAGCGCAGCGCCAACATCATCCGCGACATGCTGGAGCGTAACGGCTTCGCGGTCACGCTCGGCGAGGGGACAGCGATGTTCGCCGATCCGAACCTTGCATCATTCGATCTCATCGTGCCTGTCATCACCATGTCGACGATCGAAAAGGCAGAGCTGAACAACCTGACGCAGGCGGTTCGCCTAGGGAGCGGGCTCGGCGGCTTTCACGGCACGATGGGCGACAGTTTTCGCGCGGAGCCCGACTACCAGTTCATGACCGGCGGCCAGTGGGTCGCGCATCCCGGCAACATCATCGACTACCATGTCGTCATCACCCGGCCGGACGATCCGGTCACGACAGGCGTCAGCGATTTCGCCTACCGGTCGGAGCAATATTACATGCATGTCGACCCGGGCAACGAGGTGCTGGCGACAACCACCTTTACCGACGCGCATTTTCCCGGGATCGACGGCGTCGTCATGCCGGTCGTCTGGAAGCGCCGCTATGGCGCGGGCAAGGTGTTTTACAGTTCCCTTGGCCATACGGCGGACGAGTTCGCGGTGCCGGAAATGGCGCTAATCACGGAGCGCGGTTTGCTGTGGGCCGCGCGCGACTAGCCTACCAGTCCGCGACGCGGTCGCCGCCGGTGAATTGCGCGCTTTTGCCGGTGTATTCGAAGAGTTCGATCTTCACGCCGTTGGGGTCACGCAGCCACGCCTGATAGGTGTCGTCGCAGGCGCGTTTCTTGGCGGTGACGTCAATGCCCATGGACGCGATGTGCGCGATCGCGGCGTCGATGTTCTCGACCTCCAGGCAGAAATGGTTGATCTGGTCCGTCTCGCTGAACCGCGCGCCCTCTTTCTGGAAGACCTCAACATGGCTGCGGCCACCGCAATTGAGGTAGAAGCCGAAAACCGTGCCATCGCGCAGGAAATTGAACTGTATGTCCATGGCAAGGACATTTTCGTAGAAGCGCCGTGTTTCTTCCAGGTCGTTGGCGAAAATGCAGACATGGGCGAGTTGCTTGACTTCGATCATGGCTGGGTTCCGTGGCTTGGCCCGTTGTGCATGGTAAGGCGGCCCGTACGGCGCATCATCACTCGATTCCGCCGGTGACCACATAGGCGCCGGCGCTGCGTCCATCCTGTAGCCGCACCACCGCCGTGACGATCGAACCGTATGAGCCGCGCCAGACGCTGTGAAAGCGCCGATGCTCGACGGCAGGGACGAGCGCCCGCCCGCTGAGCCGCGTGCCGGCTTGGTGCATGTCAATCGCCTGGCCGTTGACATGCACCTTGAGGCTGGCGTGCTCCGCTTCGCTTGCCTCGACAGCCAGGTAGATTGTGACCGTGATCTCGTCGTGATCACCGGACGCGCGCGTTTCAGCTGTTAGCGCGATTTCCACAATCGGCGCCTTGCCATTGCCGGCTTGAGTACGCTGGCGCGAAAAGACATCATCAGGCAATTCAGGCGTGCGCGGCGGCTGGGTGCGGCGCTGCGTGGAACGCTCGAAATCGCCGGCCATGCAAAGCAGCCTTTCATCGTCATAGGCCTTGCCTGCGAAGGTCAGGCCGACCGGCATGCCGATGTCGGCCATTGTGCCCATCGGCACGGTGACGGTCGGGATGCCGAAATGGCGCCAGACCAGATTGCCGTTGGCGACCCAGGTGCCGTTGCGCCAGGCCAGATCGGCTGACGCCTCGTTGACGTCGGCGTCGGCCGGGCCGACATCGGCGGCGGCCGGCAGGACCACGGCATCGAGGCCTTGTGCGTCCAGCCAGTCCTCGAAGTCGATGCGTCTTGTTGCTTCGAGTCCCTTGATGCCATCCGCGATCGTGGGAATGTGGGTCAAGGGCGCGACGCCGAGCTTTGCCCGCTCGACATACTGCGCCAGATCGAAGCCGCCTTCATAGCGGTCGGGCAGCGTGCCCGGTGGCTGCGGGAAGATTTTTGGGCCGTCGACCGAGGCGAGATCGGGCAGAGCAGGGTCGGCGTTGGCCCGCAGGAAATCGTCCCAGCCCCAGATGCAGAGATCCCAGATTTCGCGGTCGGCGAAGTCCCCGGGCACCAGCCCACGCTCGACCATGGTCCGCGCGCCTGGGCGGTCGCGCTCATAGTTGGAGACGACGGGAAAGTCGACCTCGACGACTTCGGCGCCGAGCCGCCGCAGATCCGCGGCCGCCTGTTCCCAGAGATCAAGTACCGAGGCGCGGGTTTCGATCGGGCGATCTATTTCCGTGTCGCGGCCGATATACATTCTGGGTACGCCGAGCCGCTTGCCCTTCAGCGAACCCGCAAGCGTCAGGTCGGTATAACGTCGTGGCCGCATCGCGGAGCTTTTCGGCAGCGCCACCCAAGGCTGGGCGCGCCAGAAATCGCCTCGCGTTTCCGGATCGTCGGCGACGATGATGTCGAGCAGCTCCAGCATGTCGGGCACGCTGCGCGTGTGCGGCACCACGACATCCATGGTCGGCACCAAGGGCCAGTTGCCGCGCACCGAAATGACGCCGCGCGAGGGCGTGTAGGCGACCAGCGCGTTGTTGGTGGCCGGCGCACGGCCGGACGACCACGTCTCTTCGCCGAGCCCGAAGGCGCAGAAGCTGGCCGCCGTCGCGGTGCCCGAGCCGTTGGAGGAGCCCGACGCGAAGGCGGCGGTCAGATAGTCGCCATTGTAGGGGCTTTCAGCGCGGCCATAGACGCCGCGCTGCATGCCGCCATTGGCCATGGGCGGCATGTTGGTGAGGCCGATCAGCACCGCGCCGCCGGCGCGCAGCCGGGCGATGGTGAAGGCGTCCTCGTTGGCGACGAGATGCTCGAAGGCGGGCGAGCCGGCAGCCACCGTCAGGCCTTTGACCTTGTAGCTGTCCTTGGCGGTGTAGGGGATGCCGTCGAGCGGGCCAAGCGTCTTTCCTTGCCGGCGCCGCTCGTCGGAAGCGGCGGCATCCTCGAACATTTCAGGGTTGAGCACCGGCACGGCGTTCAGCGCGATGCCGTGCCGGTCGAAATACGCGATCCGCCTGACATAGGCCGCGACCAGTTCGACGCTGGTGATGGCGCCGTTGTCGAGCGCTTGGCGCAATTGGTCGATCGACGCTTCGACGAGGTGAAGGCTGGTCTCGGTCATCATTGGCCCCAGTGTCTGTACGCCATGGATGAGCGAGGCCGCCGGCTTCGGCAAGGGCCAATTGGAACTCTTTCGCGCCTCCCCGAAAAAATCGATTTTTTAGGCAACCTCCGATGGACGCGTGCGTTGCTGCGTTCCGGGGAAGGTTGAGGTTTGCATTGGACCGTTTCGAGATTTTGAATGAGCCGACAGGCACGTATTCCATTTTCGACAGATACACCGAATTGCCGGTGACGGTGCAAGGCAGGATTTTGATCGGGCTCTGCCGGCACGAAGTGCCGCTTGCCCTGCTCCGCGCCATGGAAGACGACGACAGCGGGATGCCGTCGCTCTCCCCGTTGGGCGGCTGTCGATCGTACGAACATCAACGAGATGACTTGCAAGCGTGAATGAATGCTCGCATAAGTTGCGGCAAGGCATAGAGCATGAAGAAAATGGTGCCGTTATCGTAGCATGAAAGGGGAATCATGCCTGACCAGATTGCGCTTGTCCGCGTAGCCATCGCGCGGCTGCTTTCGGAAAAAACCGGGGTCCCCGTGATTTCGATGAGGGAGAGTATCGCCGAACTGCCGGCGATATCAGGTGCGCCGCTGACCACCGAAAACCTGCAGGATCTGCTGCTGGAAATGGCGGAGGTGCGCGGGATGATGGTGGCGCTCGATCTTTAGCAACTACTGGGAAAGCGCCACGCTTTCCCAGAGAACCGCTAAGCCCTAGTTGCCTAGGTGTCTAGTCCTGGGATTGCCCTCGGTCGGCTGGCAGCGGCCGGTCGCGGCCTCCCTTGATCGCCCTGTTCCGCGCCGGTCCAAGCGTACCGTCGCCGTAGATCATGCGGCCGGCGCGGAAGGTGGCTCGCACACGTGGCACCGGCTGGCGGTCAGCCACGACGAGATCGGCCAGGAGTCCAGCTTCGATGGCGCCGCGATCGGTGAGCCCGAGTGCGGCGGCCGGGTTGGCGCTCGTCAGCGCCGCCGCCTTCGCCAGGCCACCGTCGCTCAGTTTCGCCAGGCCGAGGACGGCCGGCAGGATCGAGGCCGGGTGATAGTCGCTGGCCAGCATGTCGAGCAACCCGGCCTCATAGGCCTGGCGAGCGGAAAGATTGCCGGAATAGGATTCTCCGCGCAGCGCATTGGGCGCGCCCATGGCCGTATACATGCCCAGCCGGCGGGCTTCCCGCGCCGCCTCCAGCGTCACCGGAAATTCGCTGAGCACGGTTCCCAGGCCGTGGACGAATTCCACCTTTTCCAGCGTGTCGTCATCGTGCGAGGCGAGCACGATGCCGCGCGCGCGGGCAAACGCCGACAGGCCCTGCAGCGTGCCGAGCACACCGCCATGCCCGTTCCGATCGGCCATGCGCTTGCCGACGACCTCGGATACGTCGGCAATGGACATGCCGCGCTCCTTGGCCAGACGGGCGATATACAGTTCGACGTCGCGGTATTGTCCCTGGCCGGGCGTGTGATCCATCAGCGAAATCAAATGCAGCTTGCCGGCATCCATCAATCTTTCCAGCACGCCGACAGCCGCGCTGAACGTCACCTCGAAGCGGGCATGGATGCGGTGATCGACCAGAAGGTGGTCTTTCAGCCCGGCGATGGTCTCGATGATGGACGATGTGTGTTCTTCCGAGCGCAGCAAGGCGGCTGTGGCGCTGTTGCCGATGAAGGAGAGCGCGGCATAGGCGGTGGTCACGCCGCAGGAGGCCAGCCGCTTGTCGAGCTCGGCGATGCCGATTTCCATCGGCACGTGGACCCCGCTGCGCGGCTCCACTTCCCGTTCCACCATGTCGCCGTGCATGTCGATGAAACCAGGCAGCAGCAGGCGGCCGCCGCCGACGAAGTCGGCATTCTCGACAGGCTGGTCGCGGATCTCGGCGATCCGGCCGTCTTCGATCCTGACCGCGCCATTGGCAATGACACGGTCGCGCATCACAATCTGGAATTCGCTCAACCACAGATCGTGTTTCTTCGGCTGATCCCGGTGGGATGCGGCCCTGTCCGCCCGTTCAAGCATGGTCGTCTCCGAAAACAGCATTCCACATGTCCCGATCGCCCTCCGGCCGGGCGGTTTCAAGGCGTGTCATGTGGATGGTTCATTCCCGAGGATCGGATAAGCTCAGTTGGTGACAGCTTTGTGTAGGACAGTCAGGTTCGGCCGCCGTGCTGCCACCGGTGGATGCAAGATGCGATACGAGACGCACGTTGGCTACCTACGTCAGGAATGCGCCGCATTTCGGACGTATAAATTGTCTTCGCCAAGTCCTGATAGCAGACATTGCAAGGAGGACTGCGGAGGTCGCGGCCGCGCCAAGACTCCTCACCGTGCCCATCGTGCTTTGAGCCACCACAAAGTGCAAACGCGTGGCCGAAATGGCTATCCGTGGCTGGTCACCCGCCAGCGCCGGACGGCGCCCCACTGACGGAAAAGAACGCGAGCACGCCGGGCATCCCGCTCGCTTCCATCTCGCCATAATCTTCGAATGTCAGGCCGGAGCCAACCACGAGATCGCGCACCGTCCGCGACGCGATGATCTCGCCCGGCCGGGCATGGTCGAGCAATCGCGATGACAGCTCGATCGCGATGCCGGTGAAGTCATCGCCGCGCTCCTCGCATTCGCCGGTGTGGACCGCGGAGCGGACATCCAGACCGGATTGTCTCAGGCGATGGCGGATCGCGATAGCGCACTGGATCGACCGCGTCGGTCGTTGGAACACCGCGAGCATTCGGCTTGGCGAGCGCCTGATCTGCCTGCCTTCGGCGAGAAGTAATTGGCTTCTGATCTCGTCTGCGTGTCGCTCAATCAGATCTGCGCCGGAGTCAGAATGCGGGTCGCTTATCTCCAGCGACAGCACCGACACCAGGAGCCGTTCGCCCGGTGTCGCCTGGAGAGCGTTGGTGACGAAAACCTCGATCTCGTCGACGAGGCGATCGGAATTCTCGCCCCAGATCACGTGATCCCGGCCGGTGAGCTCGACATATCTGGCGCCTTCGATATGCGTTGCCAGGTAGCGTCCTTCTTCCCGTTTGACCCAGCGGTCGCCCGACGTCTGAACGATCAGTGTCGGAACATGAATGACAGGCAGGATGTCGCGAACATCGATTTCGGTTCCCCAGCGCCAGAGCGAGATCGCGTCTGCGGGCGAGGCTGAATTCCTGAGGTAAGCGGCGAACCATTCTCTTTCGGACGTGTCGTTCATCAGGCTGGGGGCCGCATTGCCCATGTCCGCCGGCTCTCCCCACTGTCTCTCAATGGTGGCCAGGTCTTCTTCCACCTGCTCGGCCGTCCTTGCCCAAGGGTAATCCTTCGACCATCTGCCCCTGGCATAGGTTCCGTTGAGCACAAGTGCCGCCGTGCGCTCGGGGTAGGTCGCCGCGAATAGCATGCACATGGGGCCGCCCTCGGAACCGCCGAACACAACCGTGCGCTTCGAGCCGACCGCATCCAGCACGGCTCGCATGTCCTCCATCCGCTCTTCCATGGTCGGCAAACCGACATTGCGGTCGGATAGCCCTGTGCCGTGCTTGTCCATGCGGATCAAGCGGCAGAAGCTGCCGAGCCGCTGGAACACATGCGAAAGCCGTGGCGAGGCCCAGGCAAGGTCGAGATTGGAGACCCATCCAGGCACATAGATCAGGTCGATCGGCCCGTCGCCGGTCACCTGATAGGCGATGCTGACCCCGGAGGATTTGACATAGTGGGTGGAGGGGCGCAGGGGTTCGCCGCCCGCCTCGGCGCGCGGCGGCTCGGAGGCCGAGGCCGGACGCGGCGATGTCGTGCGGCGGGCCCGTAGCGTATCGTGCAAATGTCTTGTCTCCGGCTCGGGCTGCAGCCTCAGCTCCCGCTGCAGCGCATCGCGGCAATTGTCATATTGCTTGAGCGCCAGATTGATCCGGCCCTGCGCCGCATAGACGTGCATCAGGGCGCGGTGGATGTCCTCCCGCAGCGGCTCCATGGCGAGCAGGCGCGTAGCAGCGCGGACGCAGGAGGCCGGATCCTTGGTTGCACTATAATGCGCGACCAGCCTGTCCAGCGCCGCGACAGCCGTTGCCCTCAGACGCTCGCGCTCGATCCGCAGCCAGTCCTCGAAAGGCTCCTGCTTCAGGCCGAAACCGTCAAGCAGGTCGCCGCGATAGACGACAAGCGCCTGTTCGAGGTTATCAGGCTCCGAGCTGGCTGCCAGCGCCTCGAACCGCGCGACATCGAAATCAAGGCCATCGAGATGAAGGGCGACATTGTCGCTATCCCTGAGGAAGCGAGCGCTGCCAGAAGCTTGCATAGCCTTGCTGACAACCGAAACCGCTTGTCGCAGGTTCATCCGCGCCTGGGTCTCGCTGTTGCCACCCCACAAAAGGGCGGCGAGCTTTTCGCGCGACTGCGCATGTCCCGATTGCAGCGCGAGGTAAGCCATCATCGCCCGCGCCTTGCGGCTGAAGGCGGGGACCGCAGCCCCAACGCCGGCAAAGTCGAAACCACCCAGTAGATAGAGATGAGGCCCGGTCATCGGATCCGCCACAACAGCCACCACGCACTGGCGATCCTTTCGTGTCGCCGTCCCTATTTCAACCGTGATTCTGCCAGAATCGCGCTTTTCACGATTCCATCACGCTGGTTGCTGCGCGTTTCTCACGGCTGTCGAGGAGATTGCCGCACTGAGCCCCTTGTTTCTCACTCCGCGTGTCTCAGGAGGACGCCGTGCAACGCCCAAGCTCGATCGACTGGCCCATCTGGCATGACGATCCCTTGCATGAAGAGTCTTGGCACAATCCGGCGTGGCGCGGCGCGGTTGCACCACTGTGTCACGACATTGCGCTTGCCAACTATCTCGAAAGGCAAAAGGCCCACCGCGGATCAGTGGTTCGCCGGCTTGATCTCTCAGCCGTCATGGGCCGCGCATGCGTAACGATCGCGCGTGTCGGACGCGCTTTCCTCCAGCGATTGCGCCCGTTGCAGCGTAGCGGGGACCCTGCGAAGAATGCTTGAGTTGGTCGACGACATTGACTTGAGAATGTCGAGGGCCCACTCGGGATTCAGCAAGGCTCTGGGCCCATCGTGCGCGGCACCGAGACCGGTGACATACTGCCCTATCCACGGACTGACCTTCCGACCCACAGGGCCGAACCCCGCCATGACCCCTTCTCCCACAACCGGGAGCAGGCAGGCTCGGTTGGTCGGCAATTTCGGGGCCGATCAAGTCGATGCGAGCGACAAGCCCTGAAAGTCATTTTTGAAGATCCAAGCCTCAAAGCTCCTGGTCTGCCTCTGGCCGCGTTTCCGCCGCCCGGTCATCGACGTTCGTTGCCCTGAGCGCTGTGCCGCCGTCTTGCGGCCAGCGGCCAAATGCGCGAATGTTGTCTTTGGACTTAGCCGACTTTTTTGACACGTTGACCGGAGTGGGCCATGCCGCTCGACATCGAGACCCGGTTTCTCTGCCTAGCGGATCTTGAACCGGCGGCACGAGAGGTATTGCCGCACGCAGTTTACGAGTTCATTGCTGGGGGTGCTGGCGACGAAATCACCAAGCGTGACAATGAAGCCGCATTCGACCGCATCAGATTAAGGCCGCGCGTGCTACGCGATGTGACAAGACTTGATACCGGGATCACGCTCTTCGGACAAAGTCTGCCGCATCCGATCATCCTGGCCCCAATAGCATATCAGCGGCTGGTGCATCCGGAAGGCGAGGTGGCAGCGGCGCGCGGCGCCGGAGTGGCGGAAGCGGTGTTCACTCTGGGTACCACGGCGACGGCGGCGATCGAGGATTGCGTGGCGGTGAGCCAGTCTCCAGTCTGGTTCCTGCTCTATTGGCAAAGCGATCGCGGTTTCAATGGCGAACTCGTATCGCGCATGGCGGCACTGGGCGCGAAGGCAATCAGCGTGACTGTCGACTTGCCAACGCCAGGCGATCGCCACAGGCAGTTCCGGGCAGGATTCAAAATTCCCGACAGCCTCGCAACGCCATACTTCAAGGACCGTAACACCGGCGTGCTCAAAGTTGGCACTGCGCAGCGGCGGGCGATGCCGACCTGGGCGGATATTGCCTGGCTGCGTTCGCTGACAACCCTACCGCTTATCCTGAAGGGCATTCTCGATCCTGACGATGCCGAGCAGGCAATCAGAACCGGTGCCGATGCCATCGTCGTCTCGAACCACGGTTCGCGCAACCTCGACACCCTGCCAGCGACCATCGACGCCCTGCCCGCCATCTCGGAGCGGGTAGCCGGGCGGATTCCCATCATCCTCGACGGCGGCGTGAGGCGTGGCACAGACGTTTTGAAGGCGATTGCCCTAGGGGCAAGCGCCGTCATGATTGGTCGCCCCTATGTCTACGCACTTGCAACGGATGGTGCCGACGGCGTAGCCTATTGTGTCCACCTGCTCCGCAGAGACTTCGAGGCGGCAATGGCGCTAACCGGCCGGGCGCGCATCGACGAGATCGACCGGTCGGCAATCTGGTGAAGCCCCAACTATTCCTCGGCATGTTCAGTATTGCAGATCTACGCTTTACTCCGTCCCGCTTTTTGTCCAGCCGAGCGCCCACTATATTGTCGCATTGTCGCCGATTCTGAGAATTTGGACAGAGAAGCCGATGGTCTGCTGTCGGCCCCACAACAGCCGTTTATGTTCATCGCGAATCCCCAACGCGCGTTGTCATAGTCCCGCCCTGTGGTGGGCTGGCGCCATCACCAAATCTCACGCCATGACCGGCGGCAGCCGGGTGGTCCCGGAGTGATAGCGCAGGGCGCTGGGGCTGAAGGCGGTTGGGCGTAGCTTGCGGTCGAATCTGTCCTGGCGGTCAGCCGCCGCGGCTCTCAGCTCCGTTGCATTGGCGCTGCCCCGGGTCGAAAATGCCCTCCATGAAAGCAGTTCCCAGGCTCACCACACCAAGGCTCGTGCTTCGGGCGCCGGGCGAGCGGGATATCCCGGCGTGGTTCGCGCGCGCGAGCGATGTCGGATCCGCCTCCCTTGCCGGCGATCCCGTTGCCGACGACATCGGCGCGGGCGAGCGATGGCTCGCCCTTGCGCGTCAGCGGTTCGCCGACGGCCGGGCGATCAAATGGTCGATAGACCAGCCAGGCGTGGCGGACGCGATCGGGACGATAACCCTGTCCTTTGGCGCGGACGACGCCAGGTCGGCCGCATTGGGATTTGTGCTGGGGCGTACCCATTGGGGGCAGGGGCTGGGCTCCGAGGCGGCCCGCGAAGTGGTTCGCTACGCCTTCGAGACCCTGGCGCTCGCACAGGTGACGGCCGAGGCGGCGGCGCGCAATGTCGCGTCGCTGCGGATCCTGGCGAAGCTCGGCTTCAAACATGTCGACAGTTTCATCGATGAGTCCGACGGCGAGCACTGCGAGCGTTTTGTGCTCGACGCGCACATAGGACCGTTAGTCCTGGCGAACCAGGCTTAGAGCCATCCGAGCACGCCAAAGGCCACCGTGCTCTGCAAGTCAATCGCACGTGGTCGCGGACTTGAGCGCTTCGGCCCGGGCCGGTTCGCGCAGGTCAGCGATCCGTCGAACGGAAGCGTAGAATCTCGGATAGTCGCTGGAGCACAGCTCGAACAAGCGAATAAACGCAGGAACCTGTTCGCCATAGACAGACGTCGCTGCGAGCTTTGCGTTGTTGATCGGCGCATTGAACCAGGCGTCGTATCCCCGGTATCCGGCCCAGCTTCCGTCGCGCATTTGCCGGTAGCGCGTCCGCAACCTGTCGAGCGTGGCTGCCTTGGCCGCCGCCATCCCGTCGGGGGTCCGGGAGCTTTCATAGACCTGCCGCAACTCGTCGCGGGTTTTCGACACCAGTGCGAGAAAATCGGCGCTGCGCTTGCGATCGGCCTCGTAGCGGCGCAATCCGGCGCGATCGCCGGCGGCGCGGAGCCATTTTCTCGTGCCGGTGGTTTCGACGGCGACCGCGAAAGCCTCATTGAATGCGGAATCGCCGTTCACATAGAGGCGCTGATGCGCCAGTTCATGAAAGACAAGGCTCGCCAGATAGGTGTCGTCCTGACGCAGCATGGTCGAGAGCAGCGGGTCGCTGGACCAGCCCAGCGTGGAATAGGCGGTGATGCCGGTGACATAGACGTCCAGCCCCTGTCGATGAAGTGCCATGGCGCTTTCGGTCGCGGATTTCCGATCGAAGTAACCCCGGTAGGGAACGCAGCCGAAAACCGGAAAGCACCATGTCTTGGGCGTGAGCGAGAATTGCGGGGCGGCAAAAACGGCCCAGGTCACGGCGTCCCGGTGGATGTCGACATAGCTGCGATAGCTGCTGTTGTCGGGCAGTGCCAGCTCATCCGTCGCGAACCGCCTTATGGCGCTCGCCGACGTCAGCTTGGCGCGCAATGCCTCCGGCGTCGAAGGGGCCTCGATCAGTTTTCCAACGTCCTGGCGCGCGGCCATGATCCGGACATGGCCCTCCAGCGATTGCGCGTAGTAGGAAACGGTGGTGCAGCCGCTCAGTGCGGACGCCACGGCCGCCACCGCAAACAATCGAAAAACGCGCTTCACTTCTTCCCCACCGCTTCGTCACCTGCCATGGAGCACATGTTGCGCCCCAATGTCCAAACCGGCGCACCAATTTTCGTCAAGATCCATAGCGAGCAGCGGCGCGGACTGTCGACCCGGCTTCTGGCTGACGACAATCTCCCCCACCGCTGACTCTTTTCCGGATCCTCAAACGTCTTAGCTACAGTGAAACACTGGAGCAGGGTCAAATGAGCCTCAGGGATAAGAAAATCGTGGTCACCGGCGGCAGCCGTGGGCTTGGTCTCGGATTGGTCGAAGCGCTTGTCGAGCAAGGCGCCGGCGTGACCGTGGTCGCGCGGGGCGCCGAGGCGCTGCAGGCGGTCGGTGCGCGGCTTGGGGTCGCCACCATCGCCGCCGATGTCACGGACGAGGACGCCGCCTATCGCATTCTTGGCGAGGTCCGCCCTGACATACTGGTGCTCAACGCCGGCGCCACGCCCCGGATGGGGCGGCTGGACCAGTTGAAGTGGGAGGACTTCTCCATTGCCTGGGAAACCGATGTCAAGGCCGGGCTCTACTGGCTGCAGGCGGCGCTGAACCTGCCGCTCGGGCCGGGCAGCCGGGTGCTGGTCGGGTCGAGCGGTGCGGCCGTCACCGGGTCGCAGATGTCGGGCGGCTATGGCGGCGCCAAGCGGATGCTCTGGTTCATGGCCAAATACGCCAATGGCGTGGCGCAGGAGAAAGGCCTCGGCATACGCTTCCAGGCGATCGTGCCACGGCAGATGATCCTCGACACCGGGATCGGCGATGCGGCCGCGAGCGCCTATGCCGGCTCGATGGGCATCACGCCGGAACAATTCGTCACCCGCTTCGGCGCGCCGATGCCGCCCCGGGCTTTCGGCGACAGGGTGGTCTCGCTGCTGGAAGACCCGCAATATGGCGAGGGCGTCGTCTTCGGCCTCAGCGGCGACGCCGGGGTGACGATCATGGAGGGCGCGGGTCCTTGAACGACGGAAAGCCAGCGGGGGAGCGCGACCGCCAGGAAGGGCTGCTTGCCCTTGCCACTGCCTTGCGGCCGGAGCTGCACCGCTATTGTTCGCGCCTGATGGGCTCGGTCATCGACGGCGAGGATGTCGTGCAGGACACGTTCGCGCGCGTCGTCGTTGCCCTGGAGGAGTTGTGTGAGGTGCCTCGGCTCAGGCCGTGGCTGTTCCGGATCGCCCACAACCGCGCGCTTGACCTGTTGCGTAGCCGCGCAATCCGCGCCGTGGAGCCGATCGAGGCGGCGCTCGACATAGCCGACGAAGCCGACCCGGTGGAGGTGCTGATGCGCAGGCAAGCCGTGCAAACCGCCGTGTCGCGCTTCGCCGAGCTTCCGGTGACGCAACGCAGCGTGGTCGTCCTCAGGGATGTGCTCGACGAGCCGCTGGCCGACATCGCCGCCCTGCTCGGCATCACGGTCGATGCGGTGAAGGCGCATCTGGCGCGCGGCCGCGCCCGGCTTCGGCGGATCAACGCCGGGGCCAATCCGCTCCCCGATGCGCGCATCGCATCGGCGGCCATCCTGCGCTACGTCAATCTGTTCAACCGACGCGACTGGGACGGCTTGCGCGCGCTGCTGGCCGACGATGTGAGGCTCCATCAGTCCACGCACAAGCCGCGCGCGGGGGCCGCCGACGTCGGCATGTTCTTCACCATCTACGCCAGGAGCGACGGCTTGTGGCTCAGGCCGGCATGGGTCGAGGGCCGCGAGGTGATCGCGGCGTTCGAAGACCGGGCCGACGCGAAACCCAGTCATTTCATGTGGCTGGAATGGCGCGACGGCCGGATCAGCTTCATTCGCGACTACCGTTATGTCCGGTACGTTCTCGAGGACGCCGACCTGGTGCTGGCAAGGTGAGGCGCCGTACCTTCACGGGATGAGGGCGGAGACCTCGCGGTCGGACGGACGCTCGCTCGCCGCCAGCCCGGAGGCCACGCCGGCGCGGTCGGCGGTGTTGCGGTTCTGGCTCATCTTGCGCTTGCCTTCGAGCCTGACGACCGGCATGCGCAGGCCGACAATGCCGCGAAGCTGCGACTGGATGAAGTCTGGCGGCGCGTCCGACACGGCCCAGGGCGCGGCGCGCGCGCCTTCGTGCAGGTTGGTCAGCCGGGTGACGACCTCCAGCAGCCTGTCCGCATCCTCGAAGAACTCGACCGGTCCGTAGGCGTGGACCGCCGCGTAGTTCCAGGTCGGCACGACCTTGCCGGTTTCCTGCTTGGTGGCGTACCAGGCCGGCGTCACATAGGCGTCCGGGCCCATGAAGATGGCCAGCCCGTCGCCGATCGCGGGAACGCGCCACTGCGGGTTGGCCCTGGCCAGATGGCCATGGATGACGCCGTGCTCGCCCTCGGTCTCGTCGAGAAAAAGCGGCAGCGGGGTGGCGAGCGGCCCGTCCGCCGTGGCGGTGACGAGATTGGCCAGCCGCGCGGCGCGGATCGTCGCGATCAGGCTATCCTTGTCGTCGTCGCGGAAGGCGGGCGGCGTGTACATTTTCGAACTCCTCGCGTTGCCCTCACAGATGCCACACAATCCGGCCCGTTGGGAATATCCAGTTCGAGGCATCCAGGTGGCCAGTTGACAGAGCTTTGCGGCGGAGCTGGCCGGCGTGCCGCTGAGATCAGCCGAGAAGGTTGCGCGCGGTCCTCATGAAGATCTTCGAGCCGATCGGGATCAAATCGTCGGGAAAGTCGTAGTCGGGATTGTGCAGGGCAGGGTGCCGCTCGCCCGCACCGAGGAAGAACATCGCCGACCTGGCGCTGTGGCCGAACAGGCCGAAATCCTCCGAGGCGCGCATCGGCAAGGCTTCCTCGCCATGCGCGACGCTCTCTTCATCGAGGGCGCGCCGCAGGTGCTCGACCGCATCCGGCGCGTTGACGCTGGCGACGAAGATCTCGTGATAGTCCCAGCTGGCGGAGAGGCCGTGGCGGCCGGCAATCTCCTTGACCAGGGTTTCGGCGGCGGCGCAGAGGTCGGCCATGCGCTCGTCGCGGCGCGTGCGCAGCGTTGCCCAGACCTCGGCGTGGGCGGGCGCGATGCCGAACACGGCTTCGCCCATCCGCGCATGGGTGACGGTGACCATGGAGAAATCATCGTCAGCGAAAGTCGCGCGGCCGAGCGCTGGCAGAGCCGGCATCAGCTCCGAGATCGCCGGCATGGGCGAGGTTCCGGTCTCGGGCATGGAGGAATGCGCGGTCTTGCCTTCCAGCACGATGCGCATGCCGCGCGAGGCGCAATTGACCACGCCGGGCTTGAGCCTGACCTCGCCGAACGGCACGCCAGGCAGATTGTGCAGCGAGAAGGCGAAATCCGGCGCGATCTCGCCAAAGCGCGGATCGGCGACGACGCCGGCCGCGCCATTGCCGGTTTCCTCGGCCGGCTGGAACATCAGCACGACGCGGCCGCTGGCGGGACGTTCGCGGCCGAACTGGCGGCCAAGGGCGGCCAGGATGGCGGTGTGCCCGTCATGGCCGCACATATGCGACTTGCCAGGCACTTGCGACGAATGCGGCACGCCGGATAGTTCCTCGATCGGCAGCGCATCGAGTTCGGACCGAAACAGGACGGTTGGTCCGTTTTTGCCGCTGTCGTAGATGGCCGCGACGCCGTGGCCGCCGAGGCCGGTCAGCACCTTGTCCGGCCCGGTGTCGGCGAGGAAGGAGACGACCTCTTTCGCCGTCTTCTCCTCTTCGTTCGAGATTTCCGGCTGCCGGTGCAGCTTGCGCCGCCACTCGGTCAGTTCGACAATGTCGCGATTGGTCAGGGTCATGTTTTTCGCCTCCACTGCGGTCCTGTGCTAGCGATAAACGGCCTTGCCTACCACGGTCCAAGTTCCGGGCTTTGGCGGGCCAGGCCTCGCGATCGGTCTACTTCACGCGGTTGGGGCAGAGCGCCTTGAACTGGTCCAGCGTATAATCGTAGCCCGAGGCGCCGGAGCCATCCAGCACCACCTTTTCGTCGACGGCGGTGATCCGGTAATCCGTCGTCACATCCGTGCCCTTGTTGCGGCCCTGGAACAGCATGGCGGCGCCATAGAAAGTGGTGAATTCGCCGGTCTTGCAGTTGGCGGTGATTTCGAAATGCAGGGGCGCCTTCATTTCCGCATCAATGCACTCCTCGGTGAAATCATGGCCGTATTCGCGGCAGTAGAGGCGGGCCTTGCGCCTGTCGTGCCTGGCCAGGATGCTGGCGTGCGTGGAGCCGATGCCCGACTTTTTGACGATGGTAAGCTCCATTCCAACCCGGGCGCCGTAATAGAGCGTCGCGGCGCCAGCCGGCGCGGCCAGCATCACGGCGCAAAGCACAGCCAACAGACGTCGCATGGAAATTCCTCCCTTGGCCGGGAAGGATTGACGCACGAGGCGGGGCGGTCAAGCCCCAATTGGCCCCACTGGCTGACGCTTCGCGGCCATGTTCCAGGTCGAGTGGACCGCATTTTGCCGCACCTGGCCCAATCGCCTCGGCTCGGGAAACGGATGGTCATTATGAGACGATTGTTTATAACGGTCGCTGAAAATCGCGATACCAAGGGGAGACGATGCGCTACATACGTCCGCTTTCAATCGAAGACGCCGTCGGCCAATTGGCCGGATCGGCCGGCCCGGCCGCCATCCTTGCCGGTGGCAGTGACCTCCTGGTGAGGATGAAGGGCGGCTTTGTCGAACCCGAACTGATCATCGACATCAAGTCGATCGCCGGCTTGCGCGACATCAGGGAAACCGCCGACGGTTTCAGCATCGGCGCCGCCGTGCCTTGCGCCGTGCTGGGCGAGAACGCCGCGCTGAAGAAGGCTTGGCCTGGCGTGGTCGAGGCGGCCAAGCTGATCGGCTCGAAGCAGGTGCAGGGACGCTGCACCATTGTCGGCAATCTGTGCAACGCCTCGCCGGCGGCCGACAGCGTTCCGGCGCTGGTGGCTGCGGGCGCCAGGGCCGTGGTCGTCGGCCCGTCGGGCAAGCGCACCATTGCGGTCGAGACGGTGCCGACCGCGCCGGGCCGGACCTCGCTCGCCAAGGGCGAGATCATCGAGGCGATCCTGCTCGGCAAGCCCGCGCCGCGTTCGGCCGATGCCTATCTCAGGTTCATTCCGCGCACGGAGATGGACATCGCCGTGGTCAGCGCCGGCGTGAACCTGACGCTCGACGGTGCTGGCGTCGTGACGGCTGCCCGTGTGGCGATCGGCGCCGCCGCGCCGACCGTGCTTTTGGTGGAAGAAGCGGCCGAGGCCTTGATCGGCCGCAAGCTCGACGAAGCGGCGCTGGAGCGGCTGGCCAAGGTCTGCGCCGGGGCGTGCCGGCCGATCGACGACAAAAGAGGCACAATCGAATTCAGGCGCAAGGTTGCGGGCGTGCTGGCCAGGCGGGCCGCACAGACCGCCTATGCACGTGCAGGAGGCAAATGATGGCTGGCGTAGCGGTTTCAACCACGATCAACGGCGACAATGTCGAATATCTCTGCCAGCCCGACGAGACGCTGCTCGACGTGCTGCGTGACCGGCTGGGGCTGACCGGCGCGAAGGAAGGCTGCGGCACGGGCGATTGCGGCGCCTGCAGCGTCATCGTCGACGACCGGCTGGTCTGTTCTTGCCTGGTGCTTGGCGCGGAAGCCGAAGGCCGCCGCATCGAGACCGTCGAGGGCATGGCGCATGGCGACAGGCTGCATCCGCTGCAGCAGAAATTCCTGGAGCACGCCGCACTGCAATGCGGCATCTGCACGCCAGGTTTCCTGATCGCGGCCAAGGATCTCCTGGCCAAGAACCCCGACCCGACCGAGGAGGAAATCCGCTTTGGCCTGGCCGGCAATCTCTGCCGCTGCACCGGCTACGACAAGATCGTGCGCGCCGTCCAGGACGCGGCCATCGTTATGAAGGGAGCCTGAGATGAATTTCGATCCGCGTTTTTCGGGGCGTAAATTCGCATCCGTCGGCACGCGCCCGATCCGCCCCGACGGTGTCGACAAGGTGACCGGCCGCGCCCGCTACGGCGCCGATTTCAACATGGCCGGCCAGCTGGTCGGCCGCGTGCTGCGCAGCCCGCACGCGCATGCCAGGATCCGCAAGATCGACACTTCGAAGGCGGAAGCGCTTGCGGGCGTCAAGGCGGTGATCACCGCCGCCGACCTGCCCGACCTCACCGACGGCGATGCCGCCATGTACGACATCCTCGACAATTGCATGGCGCGCACCAAGGCGCTCTATGACGGCCATGCGGTGGCCGCCGTCGCCGCGATCGATGCGCGCACGGCCAGGCAGGCGCTGAAGCTGATCGAGGTCGACTACGAGGTGCTGCCGCATGTCACCGATGTCGACGAGGCGATGGCGCACCACGCGCCGCTGATCAACGACACGATCTTCACCGAAGGGCTGGAGGAAAAACCGGTCAAGGCTTCCAACGTCACCAAGCGCTCGCAGTTCGGCCATGGCGACGTCCATCAGGGTTTTGGGCAGGCCGACTTCATCGTCGAGCGCTCGTTCAAGACCGAGCAGACCCACCAGGGCTATATCGAGCCGCATGCCTGCGTGGCCAATGTCAGTTCCGACGGCACGGCGGACCTGTGGGTCTGCACGCAGGGCCATTTCGTCTATCGCCAGCACTGCGCCCAGCTGCTTGGCATGGAAGCCTCGAAGCTGCGCGTCACCTCGTCCGAGATCGGCGGCGGTTTCGGCGGCAAGACCCATGTCTGGGCCGAGCCGGTGGCGCTCGCTCTGTCGCGCAAGGCCGGCCGCCCGGTGAAGCTGGTGATGACCCGCGACGAGGTGTTCCGCGCCTCGGGTCCGACCAGCGCCACCTCGATCGACGTCAAGATCGGCGCCCGCAAGGACGGCACCATCACGGCGGCGGAAGCGACGCTGCGCTACAGCGCCGGCCCCTATGCCGGCTCCTGGGCCGAGATCGGCGCCATGACGGCCTTCGCCTGCTATCGTCTCGATAACGTCAAGACGGTGGGCTACGAAGTGCTGGTCAACCGGCCGAAGACCGCCGCCTATCGCGCGCCGTCGGCGCCGATGGCTGCCTTCGCGGTGGAAAGCGCCGTCGACGAGCTCGCCAAGGAACTCGGCATGGATCCGGTCGAATTCCGCATCAGGAACGCCGCCCAGGAAGGCACGCGCTCCTCCTACGGCCCGGTCTATGGCCCGATCGGCATCGGCCCGACGCTGGAAGCGGTGAAGAGCCATGCGCACATGAAGGCGCCGCTGAAGGAGAACCAGGGCAGGGGCATGGCCTGCGGCTTCTGGTTCAATTTCGGCGGCCAGACCTGCGTGGACTTGAACATCGGCATGGACGGCTCGGTGTCGCTGGCCGTCGGCACGGTCGACGTCGGCGGTTCCCGCGCCTCGCTGTCGCTGGTCGCGGCGGAGGAGCTCGGCATCGACTATTCCCAGCTCAAGGCGGTGGTCGCCGACACCTCTTCCCTCGGTTACAACGACATGACCGACGGCAGCCGCGGCACCTTCTCGTCCTCGATGGCGACCATCTCGGCCGCCCGCAACGCGATAAAAATCCTGCGCGAGCGCGCCGCGCAGATGTGGGACATCTCGGTCGACGACGTGATCTGGGAACAGGGCCATGCGGTCGCCAAGGGCGAGAAGCACGGCAATCTCGGCAAGCTGTCGCTGAAGGAGATCGCGGCCAAATCGGGCACCACCGGTGGGCCGATCGCCGGCCATAGCGAACTCGTCGCCGACGGCGCCGGCGTCTCCTTCGCCACCCATATATGCGATGTCGAGGTCGACCCCGAGACGGGTTCGACCAAGGTGATCCGCTACACGGTGGTGCAGGATGCCGGCAAGGCGGTGCACCCGACCTATGTCGAGGGCCAGTACCAGGGCGGTGCGGCGCAAGGCATCGGCTGGGCGCTCAACGAGGAGTATATTTACGGCAAGGACGGCCGGCTGCAGAACGCCGGCTTCCTCGACTACCGCATCCCTGTCTGTTCCGACCTGCCGATGATCGACACGCAGATCCTGGAAATCCCCAACCCCAACCACCCCTATGGCGTGCGCGGCGTCGGCGAAACCTCGATCGTGCCGCCGCTGGCGGCGATCGCCAACGCGGTGTCGAACGCGGCCGGCGTGCGCATGACCCACATCCCGATGTCGCCGCCGCGCATCCTGGCGGCGATCGAGGCGGAACGGGAAGGGTAGGACCCCGGCGCGAGATGGTGGAGGTCACGCTTTGGGGGGCGCTGGCTGCGACCGCCGGAGGCCAGAGCAAGGTCGAGGTCGAGGCCAAGGACATCAGGGAGCTGTTCAGGAAGCTAGCTGAACAGTATCCCGGCCTGGAGCCATGGATCGACCGGGGGATTGCCGTGGCGATCGACGGAACGATCTATCGCGATACGTGGAGCAAGAAGCTGCCGCCGGGGGCGGAGATTTTTTTGCTGCCGCGGTTGGCTGGGGGGTGAGGGGAGTGGCGCAAGGTGTAAGTGTCAGCTTTGCGCCGCATGCGATGCAACCAATATGTCAGTGGTCGTGGATCACTTACCGGCTCGAAGTCCAACACCCGCGCATAAAGCACATGCAGCAGCCTTAGGGCTGCTTTTCATTGTCGGTCCAAATATCGATAACCAAGGCGCTACTTATTCTCAGTCGACTAAGGTCCGCCAGCCGCCACCGCTGAGCTCGACACAGCGGCGACCGTAGGCGAGACGACCGTGGTTTTATGGTGATCGATGACTTCCGCGATGGTCGCGAGCAACGGCTTGAAACCATCAAAATTCACAGTTGCCTTATTCGCGGCGACTACCTTCGTCGCGAACACCTTTTTCCCGTAAAATTTGGTGCCGTCTTTCTCCGCATTGGTCTTATCGAACGTCTTGCCGTCGTAGTTCGTCTTTAAAAGCGCAACGTCGAAAAGCCGCTCGATATCGGTATCTTTATTTCCAATCTTAGGGATGGGCACAACGTAGAGATTTGCCCCCATATGGTACCAGGTCTGAGAACCGTCCACCTTTTTCCCGGTCTTGGATTCGACAGCAGCGAAGAGCTTTTTCGACCCGTCATCGGAGTCACCGATTATAATTAGTGGGTGTTGCCCGCCACTTTTGAACTTCCTGATGCGGCTTGGGTATGTGTTAGCCAGCTTTCCCAGCTCACCGGCCCCGCCGCTCAATTGCTGCAGTGCCGCCGATGTTTTCGTATACTTAAACAACTTGATTTTCAGTTCGCCGGCTGGGTTCGTGAGCGTGGGGTAGATGGGTGCAAGGGCTTGGATGGCAGATTTGATGTAGATGTTGTCCGTGACTCCCTCGCAGAGGACGACCGGCCGTTCGATGCCATAGAGGTCGACGTAGTCCACGAACCTCTCGAAGAGTTTAGAACTCGCCCAGAGCTTGCCACCTTTCGGCCTTTCCTCTTGATCCTCAGGCGCCGCTTTGATGAGCGGGCCTCTACCGCGAACCTGGTAAATATAGGCGAGCCGCCCGCGCAGTTTCCGGCGCGGCAGCGGCTGCTTGACACCTGCGATTTTAACGAAGCACTCCCCATCCATAAAAAGGTGATGGCACATGGCAGCGGCTTCTGCGTAGTAGTTCGCCGGAACGTTCACCTTTTGATTGACGACGACACCGGTTACTTCCTGCCGAGAGTAATCCAATTGCATACGGGTCTTGGCTGCATTAACCTTGAACCCAGCCTTTTTTATTACCCTAGAGAGGCTGATTCCAGCTTCCCACAAGTTGATGCTGCTCACGTTCCGCCGTCCAATTGCTGGCGCAAAAATCTTTTCGCTGGACGAGAATGTGATGTCGTCTGCGTACCGGGTGTAAGTGCAATTATGCCGATGCGCCAATTCGTTAAGCCGGATATCCATAACGCTAGCTATGAGGTTAGAAATGACCGGCGAGCATGGACTTCCTTGGGGTAACTCGTTGTCATGGCAGGCGATTTGCGCAAGCACAGTTGCGACAGCGGGCTTCAGCTCGAAGTCGTTATGCTTCATAAAGAAACCGCGCACCCGACCAAAATTGATGGTAGGGAAAAAGTCCTTCAGGTCCACATTGAACACATAGCGTCGTTTACGATGGTTCTCCCCATTTGTCATGATGGAGAGCTTCTTCTTAAAGCCGTGCGCGAGAATGCAATTTGTCTTCTTCACGCGCGACTGTTCCAGAGCCTGTTCGATTTCTAGCAAGTCCTTCGCGAGCCGCTTCTGGATCGCTTTCAGCGTTCTATGGGGTGCTTTGATCGTCCGGACACCACCTGTCTTTTTAGGGACCGTGAATTCTTCGTATCTGTCGCCCAGTGGCAGATGGTAAAGCGCATAGGAGATGTGGGCTGGCTTCAGACCAAGAATCTTTGCAAGGTCGGTGATGTCCTCCGCTTTCCGATACAGCTCCAATTTAAGCGATACGACTGTCATGGGGGTGGCTTGCGGATACTCCTAAGCGATTCAGCGTAGTATCGCCCATATCGTCATGTTACTGTCGGCACTCTGCAGGTAGCACTGAGGCCGTCTTGCTTTCACCTGTGAAGATCCCCCACAGAAAAATCTATCCGCAAGCCGCGCCCTGTAGACAGGAACGAATCTGATTCTTCAAGCGGTCAGTAAGTAAAACCTGGGTACTACGGCCGTGCATCACTGCGGCGTGTCGGTTTTGGGCCGCAAGCCGGTCACTATGTTCCACAAACTCCAGAGCGCGGATGACCGTCTTCACGTCGGTCAGATAGTCGTCGTTATCTTCGATCTTGACGGTCAGTCTGACGGTATCACGGGCGAGCGCCATAGCTTCTGGCGACATGCCACCGAGTTGGCGCATGACCGCAGCTCTGGTCTCGGGCTTATAGGGCCGATTCTAGGTGGCGGTTGGGGCCTATCAGGGCCAATTCGGTCTCGTCGGTGACGGTATGTATGACAGCGGCCGCGTGCTGCTCCTGATAGGTGTGCAACTCAGTGTTAGGCGCTGGCTGGTCGTTGAAGGGCCGCCTTCCGGGTCGCGGTTGACTACGCGCTGATAACAACGCCTCCAGCATTGGCAATTCGACCTATGATTGCGTTCGACGGCGCGACAGTGGGAGGGGCGGGCGTCGCCCTTACCCTACGCCCCAACCGCTCCAGCCGCCTGCGCGCGCATATACACCAGCCCCGCCACCGCCAAATCCCCCACGGCCAGCCCTCGAAAAACAAACGCCGTCGTCTCGCCCGCGCTCTCCCGCCCCGCAAAGTCCCCACAAACCAGCCCCGTCAGGTCGCCGACAACCAGCGCCGGGTCGACCATCGGCTTGGCCATGTTTCTCTCCTGCTCCAGATCATCCACGATGATGCGGTCGAAGCGGGGCATGGTCTCTCGCAGCCAGGGCAGGGCCTGGTCGGTCATCACGGCGAAGCTTCCCGGCTTCAGCCAGTTGGCGTCGAGGAAGGGCGCGGGTTTGGGCACCAGGGTCACCGTCGTCACCACCATGTCGGCGCCTTCGATCGCGGCCCTTGCGGTGTCGCAGGGCACGGCCTCCAGTCCGCGCGAGCGGGCCATTTGGCACAGCGCGTCGCGGTTGGCGGTGCCGCGGCCGAAGGCGCGGATTTCGCGCAAGGGGAAGAGGTCGGCGAAGGCTTCGAGGTGGCCACGCGCTTGCACCCCGCAGCCGATGAAGGCCAGGGATGACGCATCGCCGCGCGCCATGCGCCTGGCGGCGACGGCGCTCAAGGCGGCGGTGCGTTTCTCCGTCACCCAATTGCCGTCGACCAGGGCAAGCGGCAGGCCGGTTTCGGCGTCGAGCAGCGTGATCAGCGAATTGAGCGTCGGCAGCCCGCGCCCGGCGTTGCGCGGATTGACGACCAGCGATTTCGTCGCCAGCACGGGCGGCGTGGAGGCGACGCCCAGCGTCGCCATGATGTAGCGGTCGTCGCCCGGCAGCACGACCGCCTTCGGCGCGCACCAGACCTCGCCGCGCCGCTGGCCGACGATCTGGCGTTCGATCTCGTCGACCATGTCGACTGTCGAGATCGACAGGCGGTCGAGCAGCTGGGATGACAGATAGGGCAAGGTTTCGGCGGTGTTCATCTTGTCACTTTCCAAGGGGACGATCAGACTACACGATGTGCGCGGGGCCGAAAGCCTCGCGGCCGGCGGCCTGACGGCATGCCTGGGAGGCGGGAACCGCGTCCAGCGGGTGCCGATCTTCCCGGCGGGTGGAGCGGCAGTCGGTGACCTTGCTTAAGACCGCGCTCTCGGGCTGAATGGCGGGAGGAGGAGGGCATCGAGATGAGCCAAGACAGTCCACGGCCACTTGCCGAGATCGCCAGCTATCACGCGCATGTCTATTTCGACGGGCAGGCCGAGCGGCAGCATGCCGAATGGCTGCGTCTTCGCATCGGCGAGCGTTTCCGCGTGCGCCTGGGCAATTGGCACGACAGGCAAGTCGGGCCGCATGACAAGGCCATGTACCAGGTCTCCTTCGCGACCGGGATCTTCGGCGCGCTGGTTCCGTGGCTGATGCTGAACCATGGCGGGCTGAGCATCCTCGTCCACCCGAACACGAGCAATCCCAAGCGCGACCATCTGGTCGATCCCATCTGGATCGGCCGGCCGCTGGCGGTGCATGGCGACGTGCTTCCGGACGACCATGAGGCGGAAGAGGCGCTGGAACCCAACACCGAGCCATCCCTGCCGACGTAGACCGGCGTCGGTTCCACGCCGCGCGGGCATTGCGCGATGCCGTTGGGTGCGCTTCTATCCCTGCCGCGCCATGGGGGTCATCATTTGTCTGGCAGGAACCAAACGTCCACCGGTCACGAAGCGAGCGAGGCCGGCTGGCTCGATCTTCATTTCGAATCGTCGCGGCCCGAATACGAGGCGGCCTTGCTCGACGCCGGCATCCGCCCGGGCTGGAGCGTGCTCGACGCCGGTTGCGGCAGCGGCGGCTTCCTGCCGCTCATCGCGAGCGCCGTCGGCCCCTCCGGCTTCATCGCCGCGCTCGACCTCGCGCCCGAAAACATCGGCCGGGTCGAGGCGCTCGCGGGCACGCTGCCCGAGCCGCCGGAAATCGCCACGCATGTCGGCAGCATCCTGTCGCTGCCATTCGCCGACGCATCGTTCGATTGCGTCTGGTCCGGCAATGTCATGCAGTATCTGACGCCGGCCGAGTTCGTGCTTGCCGTCGGCGAGGCCAGGCGCGTGCTGAAGCCGGGCGGCATCCTCGCGGTCAAGGATTTCGATTCGACCATCCTGCAGATCCTGCCCATGGACCGCGCCTTGCTGGCGCGCTTCATGGTCGCCAGGCTGCAGGGGTTCCGCGACCGGGGCGTGCTCGGCACCGATTGCGGTTCGACGCTTCCGGCGCGCCTGCGGCAGGCGGGCCTGGAGGTCGTCAGCCGCAAGGGCTGGCTGGTCGAGCGCTGGGCGCCGGCGCCTCGCTTCACGCGCGACTATGTTCGCGACCTGCTGGCCTATTTTGCCAGCGTCGCGCCGGGCTACGCCCTGCCTGACGCCGACCAGGCCTATTGGCGGGAGCTCAAGCAGCGGCCGGATCGCCTGCTCGACGATCCCGATTTCTGCTACCGCGAGTTCTTCGTCGTGGCGGTCTGCCGGACCTAGCGCTCGGCCGCGACAAACCGGTGCCCCGGCGGCTGCGCGAGGCCGGGGCATACCCGCTTCCGAGATCCAGGCCAAGCCAAGCCGCATTCGCCAGTCATCCAGTCGAATGGCCGGCTTTCGATCGAATTTCTTTGCAACCCGTTAATGCGGCCATGCGTCAATAAGCATCTGCTAATTATCCGGTGGCGTGGGGTACGCAATGACCAAGAATCTTGGCAATGGACGCTATGTGCCGCCCAAGGACACAAGCGTCTCCTTGTTCGGCAAGGTCGCGCCGGCGCTGTTTCCGCTCGTCGCGGCGGCGCTGGGCTACGTGATCGGGCGGCAATTCCTCGGCCTGTAGCAGCAATTCCAGGAAAAATGCGTAGCGCTTCCCCTGGGGATTTGCGTCCTCTGGCAAGGCCGACAGGCATCAAGCGCCGGTCTCGGCTGCCGCCTCCTCGGCGGCGGCTTCGGTTCGGCGC
Source organism: Mesorhizobium sp. ESP6-5 (assembly GCF_020164695.1). Lineage (NCBI taxonomy): Bacteria > Pseudomonadati > Pseudomonadota > Alphaproteobacteria > Hyphomicrobiales > Phyllobacteriaceae > Mesorhizobium > Mesorhizobium sp. ESP6-5. Next base: position 282,778 of record NZ_JAIUGR010000007.1, on the reverse strand, counting down.
ACGCGGTCGCTGGCCAGAAGCACGACCGGGCAGGCGGCGGCGGCCAGAACCGCGCTCGCCGTGTCGCCGAAGAACAGCTCGTCGCCTGGCCGCTGCGTGACGCCCATCACCACCATGGCGGCGCCCTTGGCTGCTTCCCTGGCGATCGCCCTGTCGGGCGTGGCGCGCGTCCTGATCGCGGTTTCGACGGCGACGCCATAGCGGTCGGCGAGATCGGCGACATCCTTGAGCACGGCCTCCTCGCGGCGGTGCGAAACCGAGCTCGGCCGGCTGCCCTTGCGGGCCTGCGAGACATAAAGGACTTTCACGCGCGCCCGGTGCGGCCGCGCCAAGGCGAGCGCGAAATCGGCCGCGCGCCGCGCCACCTCGGTGCCGTTGACGGGAACCAGGATGGTCGCGCCGGCGCGCAGCATCGGCATCTTGCCATCGGCCTTGGCGCCATTCAGCACCAGGCAGAGCGGGCCGTCGAAGCCGCTGGTGATGGCGTTCAGCGTGCCGCTGAAGGTGCCTTCGGCCAGCGCGTTGTCCAGCCCGACCAGCAGCAGGCCGTAGCCCTTGCGGGCTTCCGCGGCGATCGTCTCGGTGGTGGCTTCAAGCTCGGTGCGGGCCGTCAGGTGGACCTTGTCGACGGGCGTATCCTCGGCCTTCCTGACAGCCTTGGCGCTTCTGGCCGCACCCCTCTTGACCTGCTTGGAGGCCCGCTCGGGACCTTTGTCGCGGACAGGGCCGGGCAGTTTGCCGTCCTCGAGGTGGAGCAGCGTGGTCGGCATGCCGCTGCCACCGCCGACGAGACCGGCGAGGTAGGCGGTGAACTTGCCGACCGAGCTGTCATCGACGAGCAGCAGCAGCCGCTCCAGCTTGGAGACGAAGCCGCGCTCGTCGAGCAGTTCGCGGTCGACGCGCTGCCTTTCGGTGTCGCCGACCGGCAGCCGGCCGAGCGCCCAGCGCAACATCGGCGGCATGGCCAGCGTGGTGATGACGGCCATGGTGACGATCATGGTGAACAGATTGTGGGAAAGGATGTTCATCGACAGGCCGATCGAGGCGACGATGACCTCGGTCGAGCCGCGCGCGTTCATGGCGCTGCCGACGGCGGTGGACTCCTTCAGGGACATGCCGGCCAGGCGGCCGCCGAGGAAGGCGCCCGAGAATTTGCCGATGCTGGCGATCGCCACCAGCGCCAGCGTCAGCAGCGCCAGCATCGGGTCGGCAAGCACGGTGAGGTCCGCGGACAGGCCGGCCATGCCGAAGAACACCGGCATGAACAGCGCCGTGATGACGCCGCGCAGCTGGCCCTCGATGTGGTCCGACAGGATCGGCGATTCCCCGACCAGTATGCCGGCGACGAAGGCGCCGAGCACCGTGTGGACGCCGATCAGGTTGGTGATCAGCGCCATCACGCCCATGATGATGAGGATAACGGTGATGACGGCGTATTCGCTGCGGAAGGAGTCGTTGCTCCAGCGGATCAGGGTGAACACCAGGCGGCGGCCGATGGTGAAGGAGAACACCATGAACAGCGCCACTTCGGCGACCGTCAGGACCAGTGGCAGCACCTGCAGGCTGCCATTGGTGGCGATGCCGAAAGTGACGGCGATGATCAGCCAGCCGATCGTGTCCTCGATGATTGCCGAGGAGACGATGATCTGGCCGAGATTGCGGCGCATGAAATTCATCTCGCGCACCACCATGGCGACGATTTTCACCGAGGAGATCGACAGCGCCGTGCCGAGGAACAGCCCGGCGACGATGCGCTCGCTTGGCTCGGGCAGAAGCGAATCCGGCAAGACCTGCGCCAGCGCGAAACCGCAGGCAAAGGGCAGGACGACGCCGGTGATCGAGATCGAAAAACAGGCCGCACCCACCCGCCGCACGAGCCGCAAATCCGTCTCCATGCCGGTCAGCAGCAGGAGCAGCAGGATGCCGAGCTGCGAGACGGCATCGATCATGCTTTTCTGCGCCGGATCGGTGGAGAAGATCAGATGCTGGGCGCCGGGCCAGAGCCAGCCGAACAGCGACGGCCCGAGCAGGATGCCGCCGATCAGCTGGCCCATGATCGCCGGCTGCCGGCAGCGCTGGAAGATTTCGCCAAGGCCACGGCCGACCAGAAGCAGAAGCACGATCTCGGCGACGAACAGCCCTTCGGCCGAGCCGCCCATGCCCGAGGCGTGGCCGGCCGGCTGCGCGGCCAGCGCCTGGCTTGCCGGGGCGAGGGCGACGATGGCCAGCGAAAGGGCGGCCGCGGTGCCGTGCGACCTTGTTGCCAGTGGGTGGATCATGGGTCCCTTCAAGACGCCGCCGCGGACTGACCATCACAACGCGCGGCCGGGGTTTGCGTTGCAGCCATCCATCACGAGGTATCGAACTCAGACGTGGACGTCGCCGAAGGAGAGTTCGCCGTCGTCGCCCGGTGTCAGGAAGGCGGCTGCCAGCAGGACGGCATAGAGGAGGGCAACCACGGCGACGATGACTACGCCCGGAATGGGACCGAGCGCCGCGGCGCCGACAGCTTCGCGCATCGTGCCGACAAAGCCGACCGGCACGCCTTGGTCAATCAGGCTCGGGGTCGACAGTTTGAGGATCCAGGCGAGCAGCAGGATCAGCATCATGTGCAGGTAGTTGCGGCGCAAGCGGCGCGCCAGCGCCACGCGCTGCGAGACCAGGAATTTTGGCGTGCGCAGGCTCTCGCCGAGGATCAGCAGCCAGTCGGAGGCAAAGTCGGGCTGCGGCGAGAAGATCTGCGCGAAATAATGGCGCTCGAACTGGCGCACGCGGGCGCGATAGACATCGAAGAAGCGGTAGCGGCGCGCCTCGATCCACAACAAGAGCAGCACCAGCAGCATGGCGAACAGCAGCACGCCGTGATGGGCACTGGCCGTCGACAGCGACACCGACAGCATCGCCGCGACAACGGTGATCGCCCAATTGCTGGTGCGGTCGAGGCGGTCGCGCCAGCCCGCCATGCGGGCGATCTCGGCGCGATGGAAATGGGACATCACGGTGACCAGCTCGCCAGGCGAAAGCGGCCTGCCGACGGGCGTTGCCGGCGCATCGTTCATGACTTCCTCCCCGCCGACAACGCTTATGAGGCAATGTCGTTCCGGCCAGCGGTCATTCGGGCCCGCCGGTCCAGTCGACCAGCAGGGCAGCGAGACCAAAGGCGGCGCCGATGGCGCTGAGACAGGGCCAGCCGCCCAGGGTCCAGCCGATGCCGGCCAGCAAGGAGCCGATTGCGCCGCCGATGAAGAAGATGCCGACGAACAGGCCGTTGAGGCGGCCGCGCGCCTCGGGACGCAGCAGGTTGATGGCGCGGCGGCCGAGCGTCTGGTCGCCGGTGACGCCGATGTCGAGCAGCACGGCGCTGACGCCCATCAGCGCGAGCGGTGTCCATGACGCGCCGGACTGAAAGGAGCCGGCCCAGGCCGCGAGTACCAGCGCGCCGATCAGCAGGAGATGGCAGAAGATCGTCGCCGCCCGCGTCCAGCCACGGTCGCCGGCGCGACCGAACAGCGGCGTAACCACGGCACCGCCGGCGCCGACGAGCGCGAAAAGCGCGATGCCCCGTTGCCCGAGGCCGAAAGGCGCCTGCGCCAGGCGCAGGGCCACCGCCGTCCAGAACAGACTGAACGCCGCCATCACCAGCGCCGCGGTCAAGGCGCGGCGCCGCAGCACCGGCTCTTGGCGCAGCAGATGGAACAGTGAAGCAATCAGCGCGCCATAGGACGATTTCACCTCCGGCCGCCGTCGCGGCAGGGTGAAGGCGAGCACGATGGCGAGCAGCGTCAGGGCGGCGGCGCTGAGGCCATAGAAGGCGCGCCAGCCCCAGGCATCGGCGATGAGGCTGGCCAGCGGCCGTGCGAGCAGGATGCCGATCATCAGTCCGCTCATCACATCGCCGATGACGCGGCCGGCCTCGCCGGGCGGCGCCATCGAGGCGGCGATTGGCACCAGTATCTGGATCGCCGAACAGGCGGCGCCGAGCACGAACAGGACGATCAGCAGCGAGGCGATGGTGGGCGCCAGCGCGGCGATGCCGGCCGCAAGAGCCGCCGCGCCCAGCATGCGCAGGATCAGGGTGCGGTTTTCGCCGAGATCGGCCATCGGCACCAAGAAGAACAGGCCGGCGGCATAGCCGAGCAGCGTCGCCATGGCGACCAGACCGACGCTCGCTGTGCCGGCGCCGAGCGACGGGCCGATCAGGCCGACCAGTATCTGCGGCGCGAACAGATTGGTGACGATAATGCCGGTAGAGGCTGCAAAAAGCAGCGTCTGCGGGCCGGTGATGGTTCGAGCCGGCAGCCGTCCGGCCAATTGGCCATCATTGGTATCGAGCATGAAATCCTCAATGAAGTTGCATATCCCGTGAGGACTTTATGCCGAAGTTTTATCATGCTACAATTCAATCAAATTGATAATGATTATGCGAGATATGCATGAACATCCACGATCTCGAAGCTTTCGTCGCCGTGGTGGAAACTGGCTCGATCGTCGGCGCCTCGGCCAGGCTCAATCTCACCCAGCCGGGGGTCACGCGCCGCATCCAGAACCTCGAGGATGGGTTGGCGACAGCATTGCTCGACCGCCAGTCGAAGCCGCTGAAGCCGACCGCCTCGGGACGCGAAGCTTATGAGCATGGCCGGCGCGTGCTGCGTTCGCTGGAGGACCTGAAGGCAGGCGTGTCGCCGCAAGGCGAGGTCAGGGGCGAATTCCGCCTGGGCATCATGCCCTATCTCTCGGATGCGGCGCTGGCGCTGCCGCTCGATGGCCTGCGCGCCGCCTTCCCGCAATTGACGCTGCGCATCACGTCGGGCTGGTCGCCAAGGCTGGTCGAGCAGGTGGCGCGCAGCGAGGTCGACGCGGTGGCGGTGTGCCTCGCCGAAGGCCTGGCGCCACCGGACGAACTGGTCTGCGACGATCTCGGCGTACAATCGGTGCTGCTGGTCGCGTCTCCCGGCCTTGGCGTGCCGAAGCAGGCGAAGCTTGCCGATCTATCGCGCTTTGCCTGGGTGATGAACGAAAACGGCTGCGGTTTTCGCGCCTTCATCCGTCAGAGCTTCGAGGCCGCGAGGCTGCCTTTCCAGGTCGGCGTCGAAGCGCTCAGCGTCGATCTCAGAATGTCGCTGGTGGCGCGCGGCCATGGCATCGGCATCGTCACGCCGGGCGCCTTCGCCGACAGTCGCTGGCGCGATGCCGTCGAGGTGATCGACTGCCCCGACTTCAAGCCGCAAGTGCGCGCCTGGCTGCTGCACCGCCCGCCTGCCGGGCGGCTGGGGCGCCCCATCGCGCTGTTCCGCGATGCGCTGATCGATGGGCTCAAGCTGCCGATGCCGCTGGTGTCATAGGCACGCCGAACGTCGCCCGATTTTGTTGAATCTGATCAAGCTGCTGCACGGGATGGCTCAGGTATGGATTCCAGGTTTCGAACGGTTCTGGCTCTTGAGAATCCCCTAGCCTTCAGCAACATGGCTGCCATGGCCGAGGCACGACAATGAGCAAGCCGATTTCCGCCGCACCGCGCAAATCAACGCCACGCAAGGCGCCGATGGCGCTGACCGAGGCGCTGGTGGCGCGCACCTTGCGCGTGGTCGAGGATGCCGGGCCGGTGCCGGGCATGATCCCGATGATCGATGACGACTATGCGCGGTTTCGCGACGAGATCCTGGCCTCGGCACCACCCGGGCCGCTGAAGCTGTTCGCCTATGGCTCATTGTTGTGGAAGCCGGCGGGCGAGGTGAGGGGCGGTGAGCGGGCGGTGGCGCGGGGCTGGCACCGGTCGTTCTGCTTCACGGTGCAGCGCTTTCGCGGCACGCTCGAGCAGCCCGGGCTGATGATGGCGCTCGACCGTGGCGGCCAGTGCCAGGGCATGGTGTTCGAGATCGCCGAACCGGTTGCCGCCAATCTGGAAGCGCTGCTGCGCCGCGAAATGACCATCCTGCCCGCCGTCAACGTGCCGCGCTGGCTGCGGGTCAGCACCGAAAGCGGGCCGTGCCTGGCGCTCGGCTTCGTCGTCGATCCCGCCAACCCGCGCTATGCCGGCAAACTGGACAAGCCCGCGGTCGCGGCGACGCTGGCGAACGCCGTCGGCCATTGGGGCTCGGGCGCGCAATATCTGTTCGAGACCATCCGCCATCTCGACGCCTGCGGCATACGCGACCGCAATCTGTGGCAACTGCAGGAACTGGTGGCGCGCGAGATCGGTCGCAGCCACGTCGCCGTCTAGCCACCACCGTATTCAGGACGCTGCAATCTTTCGCTTGACGAACATATATCCCTGTGGTTATACGTCAACCAATAGCCAACGGGTTATCGATTAGAGATGCCAGACGCTCATGACACGCTCTTCAGGACCCTCGCCGACCCGACACGGCGGGCGATCTTCGAGCGGCTGTGCCGCCAGGGAGAGCAGACGGTCGGGGCGCTGACCAGCCAGTCCGGCGTCTCGCAGCCGGCGGTGTCGAAGCATCTCGGCGTGCTGAAGCAGGCCGGGCTGGTGCGCGACCGCCATCAAGGCCGCCAGACGCATTACAGCGCCCAGCTTGCCGCGCTGGCGCCGCTGATGGACTGGACACGCCATATGGCGGGGTTCTGGGAAAGCCGGTTCGACGACCTCGAGGATTTGCTCAAAAGGATGGACCAGTGAACGACAGTGCACAGCAAACCCGCACTGTCGTCGTCGAGCGGGAGATCTCCCATCCGCCCGAAAAACTCTGGCGCGCGCTGACGCAACCGCATCTCATCGAGGAGTGGCTGATGAAGAACGATTTCAAACCCGCCGTCGGCCATCGCTTCAACATCAGCGCCGACTGGGGCGGCGTGCTGGACTGCGAGGTGCTTGCCGTGGAGCCGCACAAGAGGTTGTCCTACAGCTGGAACCTCGCGCATCAGGACCCAGCGTTCGATCTCAGGAGCGTGGTGACTTTCACGCTCACCCCGACGCCAACGGGAACCCATTTGCGCATGGAGCAGGCCGGTTTCCGGCCCGACCAGAAGCGGGCCTATGGCGGCGCCAAGGTGGGTTGGCCGCAATTCCTGGAAAAGCTGGAAGAGCTTCTGGCGCGGACGGACTGAGGCCTCGAACTGAAAGCCACACAGAAATATCAGAGGGCGGGTTCTCCGCCGGCAAAACCATGGAGAAAAAGCGATGAAGATCAAACTGACCAGCATCTATGTCGACGATCAGGAAAAGGCGCTTGCCTTCTACACCGGCGTGCTGGGCTTCACCAAAAAAGCCGATTTCAGCAATGGGCCGTTCCGTTGGCTGACGGTCGTCTCGGCCGAAGAGCCCGACGGCACCGAATTGCAGCTGGCGCTGAACGACAACCCGGCGGCAAAGGCCTACCAGCAGGCGATCTTCAAGCAGGGCCAGCCGGCGCTGATGCTCTTCACCGACGACATCAAGGGCGACCATGAGCGCATCAAGGCGAAGGGCGGTGCCTTTGCCATGGCGCCTACCGACGTGACCGGCTCGACCATCGCCAAGTTGGAGGATGGCTGCGGCAATCTCATCCAGATCACCGAACTGGCGCGCTGGTAGGGCGCCGGGTTTCAACGCATAGCGCAAGAGGAGGCAGAATTGGACTGGAGCAAATGGATGCGGCAAGCGCATCGCTGGCTGTCGATCGTCTTCACGGCGACCGTCGTCGCCAATTTCGTCACCATGGCGTTTGGACAGCCGCCGGCCTGGGTGGTCTATTCGCCACTGCCGCCGCTCTTCCTTATGCTGTTCAGCGGCCTCTATATGTTCGTGCTGCCCTATGTCGCGAAAGGACGCAGCGCACAGCGGGCCAATGGATAGGAGGAAAGCGCATGGCCAAGGCGACCCGGCCAAGGCTGAGCCGAAGCTGCTTTCCGGCGGCAACCCGCAGATCGCCAAGGATTATGGCGACGCTCCGGTGCAGGCCTATATCGCGGCAATGCCGGGCTGGAAGCGCGAGATGGGCGGGCGGCTCGACGCGCTCATCGAGCGCGCCGTGCCCGGGGTGAACAAGGCGGTGAAATGGAACTCGCCTTTCTACGGCGTCGAGGGCGAAGGCTGGTTCCTCAGCTTCCATTGCTTCACCAGATACATCAAGGTGGCCTTCTTTCGCGGCATGTCGCTGGATCCGGTGCCGCCGGGCGAATCCAGGAGCCAGGACACGCGCTACCTCAACATTCATGAGGACGACGCGTTCGACGAAGCGCAGTTCAGCGCCTGGGTGAAGCAGGCGAGCCTCTTGCCTGGCGAGCGCATGTGAGTGCCCTATCTAGCATTCGAAGGAGAAACGGCATGACGACCACCCAGGACAGCAAATCTCCCTCCGAGCTGATCGACGGCAGGATCAAGGAATTGGGCGACTGGCGCGGCGAGATGCTGGGGCGGCTGCGCACGCTGATCCATCAAGCCGATCCCGACGTGGTCGAGACGTGGAAATGGCGCGGCGTGCCGGTGTGGGAGGATGCCGGCATGATCTGCACCGGCGAGACCTACAAGGCCGTCGTCAAGCTGACCTTCGCCAAGGGTGCCGCGCTGCCCGATCCCGCGCGCCTGTTTAATTCCAGCCTCGAAGGCAACACACGGCGCGCCATCGATTTCCAGAAAGGCGAGGAGGTCGACCAGGAGGCCTTCAAGGCGCTGGTACGCGCGGCGGTGGCTTTGAACAAATCCAAGTCCCGAAAGTAATCGTTCATTGTGCATAGAGGTCACGGTCGGCGCTGCCCCTCACTGTCCTGCCGGACATCTCTCCCCGTAAACGGGGCGAGAGGGCTGCCGCGAGGCCGACGCTCTTTCCGCAACGCCGGCGATTGGCGAAATCGGCGAGAACGGCGTCCCTCGCCCCGTTTACGGGGAGATGATGCCAGGCAGGCGAGGGGCAGCGCTGACGGCAGATGATTGCCAACGGCTTCAACACGGCGGCCCGCGGACGCTGCCAGCCTCACCGCAAGACAGCCGCGTTTACGATCTGGGAAGCTTGATGGTGCTAGACATCGCGGGATGATGGCTGGCCAGCCGGGCCGGCCGGTTTGGATTCGCCGCCATGAACAGCAGCCCAATGCGCATGCCGTGGGTGGACACGGCCAAAGGCCTCTCGATCATCCTCGTGGTTATGATGTACTCGGCCTACAACACCGGCGAGTATACAGGCGGCGTCGGCTTTCTCCACTATGTCATCGGCTTCGCGACGCCGTTTCGGATGCCGGAATTCTTCCTGATCTCGGGGCTGTTCCTGTCGCAGGTGATCGACCGGCCGTGGCGGCGCTATATCGACCGGCGCGTCGTCCATTACCTCTATTTCTACGTGCTGTGGGCGATCATCTCGATCGGGCTGAAGATCGGCATCTTCAGCCGGGATCCCGCCGGCATGCTGCACGACCTGGCAATGGCCGTCGTCCAGCCCTATGGCGTCCTGTGGTTCATCTACATGCTGGCGGTGTTCGGTCTTGCCGCGAAACTGCTGCGGCAGCTTGCCGTGCCCGCCTGGATCGTCATCCCGATCGCCGCCGGTCTGCAGATGTGGGCGCCGCATCCCGACAGCTACGCGGTCGAACAATTCGCCGCCTACTTCGTCTTTTTCTACGTTGGCTTCGTCATGGCGCCGCTGGTGTTCCGGCTCGTCGAATGGACGCAAGCCCGCCCGGCGGTGGCTGTCGCCGGGCTCGTCCTGTGGGCTGTCGTCAATGGCCTGCTGGTCTATTCGCCGGGTTATGCCATGCAGCCGGTCGGCATGCAGATGGGCCTGGCGGCATGGCCGCCGCTGCATCTCGTCCTGGCCGTCGCCGGTGCCGTGGCGCTTTGCGTGCTTGGCGGTTTCCTGTCGAAATTTCCCGCCATGGAATGGCTGCGCTGGCTCGGCGAACATTCGCTGGTCGTCTATGTCGCCTTCACCATTCCGATGTCGCTGTTCCGCGGCGCCGCACTGGCAAGCGGCCTGCTGACCGACACGGGCTTGCTCAGCCTGGCGGTGCTGCTGGTCTCGATCGTCAGCCCCGTCGTGCTTTACTTCATTGTCCAGCGCATCGGCTTCGGCATGTTCCTGTTCGAGCGGCCGGCCTGGGCGCATATTGACGGCAGCGCCGCGAAAACAGCGCCGAAAAAGCCGCTGACCGCCGCCGCCCAGTCGAGCCGGACATAACCGGCCGCCCCATGGCGTTACGGCCGACCTCAACCATCGCGCAGCCAGACCAGCATCTCGCCCGGCTCGCGGTTGTCCCAGGCGAAATAGGGGACGGCGGTCAGGCGGGTCTCGACCTTGGCCGGCGGCTCGGAGCGATAAAGGCCGTCCTGCCAGCCATCCCCGGCATCGGCTTGTGCCGTGGCTGAAAGCGTCACCACACCGCCGAGCAGATCCGGTTCGTCATGCGCCTCGATGCCGGCCGTGCGCGGCAGGGTCAAGCGATGCAGGCGGCTGTCATTGTCGGTCGCCTCGACGCAGTAGATCAGCGGCCCGCGCGACAGCGCGACGCGGCCGGCATCCTGCCTCACCTCGGGATTGGCATAGAGCCGCTCGATCGGCATTTCGAGATCGAGCCTGACACGGTCGCCCTTCTTCCATTGGCGCCGGATCGCGGCGTAGCCGTCACTGGTCACTTCTGCGAGGTCGATCGCCTCGCCATTGATCTCGAGCTTGGCCTTGGAGCTCCAAGCCGGCACACGCAGGTGCAGCGTGAACTCTACCGGCGCCTGCGGCTCAACGGTAATCTCGACGGCACCATCCCAGGGATAGCGGCTCGCCTGCGTCAGCGTGACCGGTGTGCCTGCAATGTCGAAGCGGGCGGTGGAGTCGCCATAGAGATGAACCGCCAGCGCGTCGTCCGCCAGGCTGTAGAAATAGCTGCCGATCGAGGCGACCATGCGCCCGATATTGGGCGGGCAGCAAGGGCAGCGGTGCCATTTCCAGCGGTTATGCTTGCCCCGGCTTTCCAGCGGGTTCTCGTAGAAGAACAGCGAACCGTCGAGCGACAGGCCCGAGATCGAGCCGTTGTAGAGCGCGCGCTCCATCATGTCGGCGTAGCGCGCGTTCGGCCCCATGCCGAGCATGCGGCTCGCCCAGAACACCAGCCCGACCGACGCACAGGTCTCGGCATAGGCGGTTTCGTTGGGCAGGTCGTAGTCGCTGGTGAAGCCCTCATTGTGCGCCGACGGGCCGAGCCCGCCGGTGATGTAGAGGTTCTTGGTGGTGAGGTCGTCCCACAGCCGGTCGAGCGCCACCCGCAGCGTGTCGTCGCCATATTCGGTCGCGATGTCGGCCATCCCCGAATAGAGGTACATGGCCCGCACCGCGTGGCCGACGACCTTGTCCTGCTCGCGAACCGGTATGTGCGACTGGCTGTATTCGTAGGTCTTGAAATGATAAGCCTTCGGGTCGGCGCCACGGGCGCGCGCCTCCTCGTCGAAATAGTGCGGCTGCTGCCCGCGCTGGTCGATGAAATATTTGGCCAATTCCATGTACTTTTGTTCGCCCGTCACCCGCGCCAGCTTGACCAGCGCCAGTTCGATCTCCTCATGGCCGCAATAGCCTTTTTTCTTGCCGGGCTCGGGTCCCAGCACCGAAGCGATGTGGTCGGCATAGCGGCACATGATGTCGAGCAGCTTGCGCTTGCCCGTCGCCTGGTAGTAGGCGACCGCGCCCTCGATGAGGTGGCCGGCGCAATAAAGCTCATGGCAGTCGCGCAGATTGGTCCAGCGCTTGCCCGGCTGGATGCGCTGGTACCAGCTGGAGAGATAGCCGTCCTCCTGCTGCAGCCTGCCATACATGTCGATGACGGCGTCGATCTTCTTCTCCAGTTCGGGATTCTTACGCCGGTAGAGCGAATAGGCCGCGGTCTCGATCGTCTTGCCGAGATCGGAATCCCAGAACATCTGCGTGGTCACCGTCGAGCCGGTGAAGCCGGCGGAGGCCGCCTCGTCGGGCGAGGGCGAGTGGAACGGAATGACGACGCCTGGCGAGGGCTGGTCCGGATCGATCTGCTCCAGCATGCGCGCCGCCACGCAGCGGTCGTAAAGGATGTCGGCGGTGCGCGTGGCAACCGCCTCGGCGCGGTCGCCCCAGAAGCCGCGCACGTCGACCTGCGGCACCGGCAGCGGGCGGAAGGCGAGCTTCGGCTTGCCCGTCCCCTGCGATTTATTTGGGGTGGCGTGGCGGGGGGATGGCGATGCGGTCATGAACTCACTCCATTCGATCTGACGTCTATCTCTTTGTTGGAGCATGATCTTTCCGAAAACCGGTTCCCACTTTTCGGGATCATGCTCTATTTGACGGCCCCGGCCATCAGGCCGCGGATGTAGAAGCGCTGCAAAGCCAGGAACAGGATCAGGCACGGCACCATCATCACGGTGACGCCCGCCTGCACCGCGCCCCAGTCGATGGCGCCGAAGCGGCCGGACTGAAGTGCGGTCATCATCACCGGCAGCGTGAACTTGGACTGGTCGGTCATCAGCACCAGGGCAGCGAGGAATTCGTTCCAGGCGCCGAGGAAGGCAAACAGCGCGATGGTGACGACACCAGGCCAGACCAGCGGCAGCATGACCTTTATGAGCATGGTGGCGTTGCCGGCGCCGTCCATGCGCGCGGCCTCCTCGATCTCGCGCGGCACCGCGTCGAAGGCGTTGCGCATCATGAAGATCGAGAACGGCAGCTGCAGCGTCACATAGACGCCGACCAGGCCGGTCAGCGTGTTGTGCAGGCCAAGCTTGGTCAGCACCAGGAAGATCGGCGTCAGGATCGACTGGAACGGGATCATGATCGTCGACAGGATGAGGACGAAGAACAAGTCCTTGAACGGGAACCGAAACCGCGAAAAACCGTAGCCAGCGAGCACGCTGACGATGACCGACAGCATGACCGTCATCACCGAGACATAGATGCTGTTCTGCGCCGAGGCCCACAGGCCGTCGCCGAAACTGTTCAGCGTTTGATAGTTCTCCAGCGAGAAGCCCGTCGTCGGCCAGGGCGGCAGCGGCGGCAGGCGCGCCTCCTGTGCCGGCTTGAAGGCCGACAGCACCGTCCACACGATCGGCGCCACGAACAGCACCGAGGCGACGATGCCGGTGGAATGCCTGGCCAAGCGCGCGGCAAGCTTGCCTGTGCCCGATATCGCCTGCGCCATCAGTCGAGCCCCTCGGGTTTGCGCAGCAACCAGAGCTGGACGAGGCTGAGCGCCACCAGGATGACCAGCAGCACCATCGAGAGTGCCGCGCCATAGCCGAGCTTGAACGAGACGAAGGACTGGTTGAAGATCCAGTACACCGCCGTCAGCGTCTGGTTGCGCGGGCCGCCGCGCAGGATGATGTAGAACTGGTCGAAGGCAAGGATGGAGCCCGCGACCGACAGGATCAGCGCCAGCGCCAGGGTGCGGCGCATCAGCGGCAAGGTGATCGCCCGGAACCTGGCGAACGGCCCGGCGCCGTCGATGACGGCGGCCTCCTGCAGATCCTGCGGGATCGACTGCAGGCCGGTCATCAGGATGATCATGGTGAAGCCAGCGACCTTCCACACCACCATGGCGATGATCGACCAGAAGGCCGGTTGGAAGGTGGCGAGCAGGTTGAACTTCTTGTCGATCAGGCCGAGATCGTAGGCGGCGGGGCTGAACAGGCCGGAATCGACGTTGAGCAGCCACGACCACAAAAGGCTCGCCGAGGCAAAGCCGACCACCGCCGGCATGAAGAACATGGTGCGGTAGAGGTTGGTGAATGGGCGCGGCCGCTCGATGAAGATCGCCAGCGGAAAGGCGACGGCGAAGATCGCGATGGTGACGATCAGCGTGTAGTAGCCGGTGAATCTCAGCGCGTTCCAGAACCTGGTGTCGCGCAGGATTGCCCAGTAATTGCCGAGGCCGATGAAGGAGTGCTCGCCCATCAAGGGCCAGTTGTGCAGCGACATCCAGGCCGTCATGCCGAGCGGAATGACGAAGAACAGCATGACCAGCGCCACGGCCGGCGCGACATAGAGCAGGCCAATCCATTGCCGGCGCCCGGCGCCGACGCGTTTGCGGACGCGGGGTGGGGCGGTGGTTGCGGTGATGGTGGTCATGGCTGTTTCCCTGGCGCTGCGTCCCCTCCTCCTCAAGGGGAGGGTCCGGCCGAAGGCCGGGGGTGGGGTCCTCCGCCAAGCGCGCCGACATCAAGGAACGTCGAGCACTGCCGAGACAACCCCACCCGGACCTGCGGTCCGACCTCCCCTCAAGGGGGAGGTGGAGGCGGCGCTACTTCTGCGGCGCCTGGTCGATGATCGACTGCATGGTCTCCTGGGCGTTTGCTATGGCGCCATCGACGTCGTCGCCGAAGAACACCTCGTTGATCATCTGTGTCCACGGGCCGTTGGCGGAGTTGATCAGGTCGTTGAACACCACCGAATACGGCGTCTTGCCCTTGGCCATCGCCTCGGCGGCAATCTGGTAGCGCGGGTCGAGCTCCTTCAGCGCGTCCTTGGCGATGTCGCCGCGCACCGGCAGGCTGCCGTATTTGGCGAGGATCGTCTGGCCTTCGAGCGAATAGGCGAAGTCCAGGAACTCCTTCACCACGGCGAGTTTCTTGGTGCCCTTGGTGACGACGAAATTGTCGCCGCCGGCAAAGGACGACCAGTTGCCATCCTTGCCCGGCAGGAAGGTGACGCCGTAGTCGACATCAGGATATTGCGTGTTGAGCGCGCCGATGGCGAAGGCGCCGGAGGGCGAGATGCCGATATTGCCGGCGGCGAAGGCGGCAAAGAAATTGGCGCCCGTATCGGTCTGCGCGCCCGCCGGCACCAAATCCTTCTTGACCATCGAGCGGTAGAGATCGATGGCGCCGCGCAATTGCGGGCTGTCCAGCGTCGCCTTGGAGCCGTCCTCCGACAGGATGTCGCCGCCCGAGGCCCAGATCAGCGGCGTGAAGGTGAAGATGTTGCAGCCACCGCAATTGCCGGAGAAGTAGAAGCCCTTGATGTTGCCGCCAAGAGCGTTGACCTTCTCGGCGTCGGCTTCGATCTCGGCCCAGTTGGCGGGGCCTTTTTCAGGGTCGAGGCCTGCCTGCTTGAACAGCTTCTTGTTCCAGATCAGCACCGAGGCGTCGGCCGAGAAGGGCAGGCCGTAAATGCGGTCCTTGTAGGTGCCGGTCTTCACATGCGCGGGCGACAGGCTGGCGAAATAGGGGAGCGATTTCGCCCAGTCGGTGATGTCCTCCAACTGGCCGGCGGCCGCGAAGGAGGGCGTGTAGATCAGGTCGAGCGACAGCGCGTCGGGCGCCGTGCCGCCGGCCGCGGCCGCGCCATATTTCGGGATGATCTCGGCATTGGGGATGATGTCGAGCTTGACCTGGTCCTTGTTCGCCTTGTTGAAGGCGTCGACGATCCTCGGCATGAAGTTCGAGCCGTCGGCGCGTACCCAGATGTTGGCGCTTTCGGCGGCGGCAAATTGCAGGCCGCAACCCAGAACGGCAGCCGTCAACGTCAATTTGGTCAGGGCCAATTTGGTCGGGGCCAGTTTGGCAATCAAAGTCCTCATGTTCTCCTCCTCCTCATTTAGCCGCGATGCGCGGCTTGCCGCCGATCGCGGCGCTTCGTTTCTCAGCCGTCTTTTCAGCCGTCGGGCAGGCGGCCGCAGGACTGCCGCACCACCAGCCGGCACGGCAGTTTTCTGATGCCCGGCGCGGCGGGCTTGCCGCCGACCAGGGAAAGCAGGGTCAGCCCGGCCTCGCGGCCTAGTGCTGTCAGGTTCATGTCGACCGAGGTCAGCGGCGGGCGGGTCGCCTCGGCCACGATCTCCCAATTGTCGAAGCCGATGACGCCAACATCGCCGGGAACGCTCAAGCCACGCTCGCGCAGAGCATCGATGACGCCGCGCGCGATCTGGTCGTTGCCGCAGAAGACGGCGTCCGGCTTTTCTCCCCCGCCATCGAAAAGGAACGTCACCGCCTCATGCCCCCAGGCTTCCGACCAGGCGCCGAGCAGGGGTTCGATGACGGACAGGCCGTTCTCGATCAGCGCGGCGCGATAGGCCTGCGCCCGTTCATGCACCACGGCAAAACTGGCCGGGCCGGTGACATGGGCGATGCGCTTGCGGCCGAGCCGGCAGAAATGGTCGACGGCCAGCCGCGCCCCCCCGGCATCGTCGGAAACGAAGGCGACGGCGTCGGGATCGGGCTGAGTGAAGGCGTAGATCACGGGGATGCGCAAATTGGCGAGATCGATCGGCAGATGGCGGTCGATGCGCTTGCCGGTGGCGATGATGCCGTCGACGCGCTTGTCGAGCATGGCCTCGACATGGAGCTGGCCGAGACGGGGATCCTCCTCGACATTGCACAGGAATACCGAGACGCCGGCATCGACCAGCGCATCCGAAATGCCCGACATCAGCGGCAGCGAGAAACGGCCATAGGTGTCGTTGGTGAGCAGGCCGACAGTAAAGGAGCGGCGCCTCAGCAGGCTCTGCGCCAGGCTGTTAGGCCGGAAGCCCAGGTTGCGCGCCGTCTCGCGAATGCGCTCGCGGGTCTCGGCGGTCATGCGCCCCTGATCGTTGAGCGCCTTGGATGCAGTGGCAACGCTGACGCCGGCCTGCGCGGCCACGTCGCGCAAGGTGACGGGTTTGGGAAAGACCGGAACTGGCTGGTCGTCCGATGCCATCGCGGCAGAAATCCTTGGTTGGAAAAAGGTTTTCCCTTACCGGCCTGAATAAAGCCCGGCTAACGGCCGAACCCCATCGGGACTGTCTGGAAAAACCTTTTCTCAACTTGAAGGCTAGGCCAGATCGGGGGACCGATCAAGAGGAAAATGGCCAGATCAGGGTTCCTCGGTACCATCCGCTATTTCGCGCGCGGCCGCGACGTTTCGCATCTTCGAGGCCGAAAGGCAGGTGAAAGGGAACGCGCCGCGGTGTGGAGCTGGACGCTCTTGCCCTTGGTCGGCAGGATCATTGCATGGCTGGAACGTCAGACGTGGCTTGAGCCGCCGCATTCCTTGACTTGGTGCAAGCCCAGCGGGAGACCGCTCACGTCCTTGGAGTGACTCTATGCCTTCTTGGCCACACGCTTCTTTTTCGGCGCCGGGTTCAGCGCTTCCGCCACGCGATCGGCTTCTTCCTTGGCCAGGCGCAATTCCCTCAGCCTTGCGGTCTTGATCTCCCTGGCCCTCGCCTCGGACATGTATTCGGCGGTTGCCTTGTTGCGCTCCGCGGTTTTCTTCTGCTTGTCGACAAAGCGGGCTTCAGCTTTTTGCATGATCGTCTGATTGCCGTCGGCCATTGAAGAAATCTCCTTCGCGCGTGAAATCGTGAAAATGAACTTCTCGATAAATAGGCGCCCGGAAGGAAAAATTCAATCTTTCGAATAATTTGGCCTCTTTGTCGGCGTCAGGAGACCGCGCTTCGAAATAATACTTTTGAAATTTTTCTCCCGCCGGAATCAAATCTTGCGTCGGGAATGGAGATAGCGCCAAGGCGCCAACGGACAGAATTTCGAACGGAAAACCGTTTCGCATTTTCCTGGAATTGCCTAGGATGGTCAGGTGGTCGTTTGGTGCAGGGTTTGCGGAAACGGAACCGCGATTCCCAGTTTGGAGACAAATCATGTTCGCGGCCCAGGCCATCGATATCTCAGACAAGGCCGCGTTCTACCGCGACCTTGCCAAGCAATTGAAGGCGCTGCTCGAGGGCGAGCACGATTCGATCGCCAACGCCGCCAACACCGCGGCGCTGATCTTCCAGATGGTGCCCGACCTCAACTGGGCCGGCTTCTATTTCCTGGCATCGGACGAGGAACTTGTGCTGGGGCCCTTCCAGGGCAAGCCGGCCTGCGTGCGCATTGCCGTCGGCCAAGGCGTATGCGGAACGGCGGTCGAGCTCGGCACCTCGATGCTGATCAAGGACGTGCATGATTTCCCCGGCCACATCGCCTGCGACGCCGCCTCGCGCTCCGAGCTGGTCGTGCTGCTTGAGGACGAGGAGGGCGTTTTCGGCGTGCTCGATCTCGACAGCCCGCTGCCCGGCCGCTTCGACAGTGCCGACCAGGCCGGCATCGAGGCGCTGGCGGCGATCTATGTCGCGGCGAGTTCGTTCCAGGATTAGTTAGCCTGAGACCTTCACCAGCATCAGGCTGAAGCCGCCGATGAACAGGAAGGCGCAGAAGGCGAGCGCCAGCGGGCGCAGGCCGCGCGAGCGCAGCTGCGAAATGTCCGCCTGCAGGCCCATGGCGGCCAGCCCCATGGTGAGCATGATGGTGGTGGCCAGCACTACCGCCTGCTTCACTTCGGCTGGTATCGTAACCAGGCTGTTCAATGCCACGACGGCGACAAAGGCGGCGACGAACCACGGCATGGGCGGGCGTGCAGCCGACTGGTCGTCACTTTTGCGGCGCGCCATCAGGCCGAGCGCGATGACCATCGGCGCAAGCATGGCGACGCGGGTCAGCTTGGCGACGGTGGCGATCTCGCCGGATTGGGTGCCGTTCTGGAAACCGGCGCCGATGACTTGCGCCACCTCATGGATGGAGGCGCCGGCCCACAGTCCGAAGGCGTGCTGGTCGAGGCCGAGCAGCGGCGCCAGCAGCGGGAAGCCGAGCATGGCGATGGTGCCGAACAAGGTGATCGAGGCGACGGCGTAGGTGACGTCCTCGTCGCGCGCATCGGTGACGATGTTGGTGGCGACGATCGCCGAGGCACCGCAGATCGAGGTGCCGGCGGCGATCAACTGTGTGAGCTTGGCGTCGACGCCGATCAGCCGGCCGAGCGTGATGGTGAAGACGAAGGTGGCGCCAAGGGTCAGCGCGACGATGCCGACGCCGCCGGCGCCGATCGAGACGACCTGGCCAAGCGTCAGCTGGAAGCCGAGCAGCACGATGGCGAAGCGCAGCAGGCGCTTTTGCGAAAAAGCGATGCCCGCCTTGGCGTGCACCGGTGTGCCGAGCACGTTGGAATAGACCATCCCGGCGACGACGGCCAGGATCATCGGGCTGAACAGGGCAAAACCGGAGACATTGCGGGCCGAGAAGGCGACGGCCGTGATCATCGCCACCAGCACGATGCCGGGAACGATGCCGTTCCCCACGGAATCGAGGCGCTTGCGACCTTGGGCCAGATCGGCGGAAATCAGGTTCGGAATACCGTTTGCGATGGGAGTCAGGGACGACAATACAATTCTCCGTGCGAGTACGCCGGAGAAATGTCATTCCAAGACTAATCTTTCCAACGAATTATTTTCGTTAGAATGATTGATTTTTACGAACGGTCTTGGCCCTCGAAAGCTGAGAAAGGGGCCGGCCTACAGCTGCGCTTCGATCGCCGCCTTGTCGATCACCGACCAGACGTGCCTGATCCTGCCGTCGAGAAACTCGTAGAAGACGTTCTCGCTGAAGGACACTTTCCTGCCGTTGACCGGCAGGCCGAGAAAAGTTTCCTTCGGCGTGCAGTTGAATTGAAGGCGGCTCGCTATGAAAGGCGTATCGGCGATCAGCAGCTGGATGTCGAAATAGAGATCGGGAATTTCGCGAAAATCCCGCTCCAGCATGTCGCGGTAACCCGACAGGCCGACCCGGTCGCCATTGTAGTGCACCTCCTGGTGTACGAAGCGGTCGAGGCTTCGCCAGTCCTGGGCGTTAAGGCAGGCGATGTAGCCACGATAGCTGTTGGCAAGATCTTCATCGGTCACAGCGCGCTCCGGTGTTTTTGCCAACCGCATGTCTTCCACGACTGTTCCGGAAGGCGAGAAATGCTTGTTCGGGAAGACATAGAGCGGCGATGCCGGAATGCGAGTGCGGCATCAGGGAAGGACTTCGAATTCCGGTCCGCCGATCACCTCGTCGATCGCCTGTGGGTCGACGTGCTCGCTGTCAACCGAGGCTTCGAGTTGCGACAAGGGTGCTTCAACGGTCCAGGTGACGCCGTGGCTGTCATATTCGAGAACGCCGGTGCCACTTACAGCTGCTGGAGCGACGCGCTGGAGCACGACGGTGCCGAAACCGCCATGGCCGATGTTCTGCACCTGAGGACCATCGCGCTCTTTCCAGATCAGCTGGAACCGTTTCAGGTCGCCTGCCTGGCTCACCTTCCATTGCACCGATATCGTTCCCTCGGCGGCCGAAAGCACGCCATATTTGGCGGAATTGGTCGCCAGTTCATGGAAGGCGATGCCGAGATACTGGACGGCATTGGGGTTCAGCGTCAGGGAAGGGCCAGCCATGGAAATCCGTTCCTCGTTGCCGAACGGTTTGGCTTGTGCCAGGAGCAGCTCGAAAATCGTCGCGCCTCGCCAGTCGCCGGATACCAGCAGGTCGTGCGAGAGCGACAGCGCCATGATGCGCTCGCGCACCTGGCGCTCGAACTCCGCCGGTGTCGAGGACCTCTTGCTGGTCTCGCGGATCATAGAGATGATGACGGAATACTGGTTCTTGACCCGATGGTTGACCTCGCGCATCAGCATGCGGATGCGATATTCGCTCTCCTTGGCTATCGAGATGTCGCGGGCGATCTTGGAGGCGCCGATGATCCGGCCGACGGCATTGCGTACGGGCGAGATCGTCAGGGATACGGGCACTAGGCTGCCGTCCTTGCGGCGGCGGATGGTCTCGTAGGTCTCGACCCGCTCGCCTTTGCGGATGCGCTCCAATATGCGCGGCTCCTCGTCCAGGTGGTCATCGGGTATCAGCATCGTCACGGACCTGCCGACCGCTTCGTCGGCGGTGTAGCCGAACAGGCGCTGGGCGCCTGAGTTCCAGCTCTTGATGACGCCGTTCAAATCCTTGCTGACGATTGCATCGAAGGAGGATTCCACGATGGCCGACAGATGATGCCTGGCCTCGTCGGCAAGATGCCGGTCGGTGAGGTCGAACAGCATGTTGACGGCCCCGACCAGCCTGCCTTGGTCGTCATGGAGCGGCGTGGGATAGGGAAGGAAGGGCACGCGCGTGCCGTCGGGACGCTGCGAGATGGCCGACTGGTTTCTGACCGGCCGGTTCTCCCGCAACGCAACGGCCATCGGGCATTGGTCGTGCGGCAACACCTGCCCGTCGGTCGTGAACAGCTTGTGCGTTACGCACCACTGGTCTTTTCCGAGTTCGGGCTCGCGTCCGGCAAAATCGGCCGCGGCCCGGTTGAAATAGGTGATCCTGCCTTCGCTATCGGTCGTGTAGATGGCGACAGGAAGATTATCGAGGATTTGATGGGATAGATCGAGCGTCGAGCTTTTCGACAGGTCTGTCATGCGCAAGGTTCCATTTAACCAGCGTGAACGTCGTCGGGCTGAAACGGTTCCGCTGGACCCGCGGGCTAGCCGCGGTAGCGCAGCGCATCGACCAGCAGCGTAAAGGCGGGCGTCGCCTGGCGGCGGCTGGGATAGTAGAGGTGATAGCCGGGAAACGGCGGGCACCAGTCGGCCATGAGCCGCAACAAGCGGCCATCGGCGAGATGCGCCGTCACTTGATCCTCCGGGAGATAGGCGAGGCCGACGCCGGCCAACACGGCATTCATGCGCAGCCCCGCCGTGTTGAAGATCAACTGGCCGTCGACGCGCACCTTCAGCTCGCGTCCGGCCTTCTCGAATTCCCAGGCATAGAGCCCGCCATGGGTCGGCAGGCGCAGGTTGATGCAATTGTGATCGGTCAGGTCCTGCGGCGTGCGCGGCTTCGGCCGGCTTGCGAAATAGGCCGGAGATCCGACCACCGCCATGCGCATGTCCGGCCCGATGCGCACCGCGATCATGTCGCGCGCCACCTGTTCGCCCAGCCGTACGCCGGCGTCGTAACGCCCGGCGACGATGTCGGTCAGGCCGTAGTCGACGACGATCTCGATCCGGATGTCGGGATATTGCGGCAACAGCCGGGCAATGGCCGGCCATAGGACCGTGTTGGCCGAATGTTCGCCGGCGGTGATGCGGATGGTTCCGGCGGGCTTTTCTCGCAATGCGCTCAAGGCGGCGAGCTCACTCTCGATCTCGTCGAGCCTCGGTCCGACGGTGCGGGCCAGGCGTTCGCCGGCTTCGGTCGGCGAGACACTGCGCGTGGTGCGGGTCAAAAGCCGTACGCCCAGCCGCTCTTCCAACGTGCGCAAGGCATGGCTGAGCGCCGATTGGGATACGCCAAGCTTGGCCGCCGCCCTGGTGAAGCTCTTCTCGCGCGCGACCGCGAGGAAGGCGGTCAACTCATTCAGATTGTCGCGTGGCATTGATGAATTTCTCTCATAAGTACATGCCGGATATAGCAGCTACTCATGACCATCGCAGCCCCTAAATAGAACGCAATCGGCCCAACAAGCCGGCGCTCCTGGCCTGGCGGCAATGTCCTCCCGGCATGACGAAAGGACGGAAAACGTGGAGATCACACGAAGCGGCTCGCAGCCCTCGGCGAAGGGGCCCGCCGAATATTTCACCGGGGCGGTGCGCATCGATGCACCCTTCAAGGGCAGCGACCTCGCGCGCGTCGGCGGGGCCACCGTGACCTTCGAGCCCGGCGCGCGCACGGCCTGGCACACGCACCCGCTCGGCCAGACGCTTATCGTTCTGTCGGGCGCCGGTCTGGTGCAATGCGAAGGTGGGCCGATCCAACAGATCCGTTCCGGCGACATCATCTGGTTCGCGCCGGGCGAAAAGCATTGGCATGGGGCGTCGCCGACAACGGCGATGAGCCATATCGCCATTGCCGAAGCGCTCGACGGCAAGGTCGTCGACTGGATGGAGCATGTCACCGACGAACAATACGGGATTTGACCACCAGGCCTCGCCCACCGACGACACAAGAAGGAGATCCTCATGACCCATGCCCCAGCGCCTCCCAAAAGCCCGTTTTCCGACATCGCTCCAGCACTCGGCACCTATACCGACGAGGTGCTTTTCGGCGACGTCTGGAAACGCCCCGGCCTCTCGCCGCGCGACCGCAGCCTCGTCACCGTCGCCAGCCTGGTCTCGGGATACCGGATCAACGAGATGCCGTTCCACATGAAGCGGGCGCTCGAGAATGGCGTGACCCATGACGAGCTCATCGAGGCCATCACGCATCTTGCCTTCTATGCTGGATGGCCGCCGGCAAGCACCGCGATCGGCATCGCCCGCAAGGTCTTCGAACAGGCCGACGCCGAGAAGAAGGGACACTGACGATGCAAAAGCGCACACTTGGAAACAGCGGCCTCGAAGTCTCGGCCATCGGCCTTGGCTGCATGGGCATGAGCCAGTCATATGGGCAGCCGATGGAGACGCCGGATGCGGTCCGTCTGATCCGGGCGGCATTCGAGCGCGGTGTCACCTTCTTCGACACGGCGGAGGTCTACGGACCGTTCAGGAACGAAGAGGTCGTCGGCGAGGCGTTGCAGCCAATCCGCGACCAGGTGGTGATCGCCACCAAATTCGGCATCGACATCGCCGGTGCGGCCGGACATCAGGGCATGGACAGCCGGCCGCAGCATATTCGCGACGTCGTCGAGGCCTCTCTCAAGCGGCTGAGGACGGACTACATCGATCTTCTCTACCAGCATCGGGTCGATCCGGTCGTGCCGATCGAAGAGGTGGCTGGCGTGGTGAAGGACTTGATCAGCCAAGGCAAGGTGAAGCATTTCGGCCTCTCAGAAGCGGGCGTGCGCACCATCCGCCGCGCTCATGCGGTGCAGCCGGTCGCCGCGCTTCAGAGCGAATATTCACTCTGGTGGCGTGAACCCGAGGAGGCGATCCTGCCGGTCCTCGAGGAACTGGGAATCGGCTTTGTGCCTTTCAGTCCGCTGGGCAAGGGTTTCCTCACCGGCGCCATCAACGCCGGGACGACGTTCGATGCCAACGATTTCCGCAACAGCGTTCCGCGGTTCACGGAGGAAGCCCGCCAGGCAAACCAGGCACTGGTCGACGCCATCGTCGCGATCGCGGCTGACAAGAACGCGACATCGGCACAGGTCGCGCTTGCCTGGCTGCTGGCGCGCAAGCCCTGGATCGTTCCGATCCCAGGCACGACCAAGCTAAACCGCCTTGAGGAAAACATCGGATCTCTCGCCGTTGCCCTGACAGCGGACGATCTTCGCGATATCGAGAACGCGGTCTCGGCGATTGCCGTCCAGGGAGAACGATACTCCCCGCAACAGGCGGCGAGGATCGATCGCTGAGGGTCCCAGCCGTATCAGGCCCGGCAGCCAAACCTGGAAGGCGTTGCCGACGGTTTGGCCCAATGACAGGCCGAGGCGGTGTCTTGACGCGGGACCGTTGCTGCTCCAGCTTGCCGCGATGTTCGTTCCCGCGCCCGTCATCGCCAAGCGACGCCGCTTCCGCCCAGCGTGGAGCGGCACGCTGATTGCGCGACGACAAAGGCCGGCAGGATAAATCCGCTTCGCTCGTTTCCAGCCCCGCCCGCGACAACAGCCGGCGGGGTTTTTCATGCCTGGAGCACTGTCATGATCATCGAGTCTGCCATCCGGTTTCGGCCGGCCGAACCCGCCGATGCCGCCGCCATCCGCGACATTGTGCGTGCCGCCTATGCCAAATGGGTGCCGGTGATCGGCCGCGAGCCGCTGCCGATGCGCGCCGACTACGAAAAGGCCGTCGCCGAGCATCCGTTCGACCTCGCCGTCGAGGACGGCCGCATCGTCGGCATGATCGAGACCACGCTGGCCGACGATCACCTGTGGATCGAGAACGTCTGCGTCGCGCCGGAAGCGCAGGGCAGGGGTATCGGCCGCCTCCTGCTGGAGCGTGCGGAAATCAAGGCGCGCGAGGCGGGCCGCAACGAGCTTCGCCTGTTGACCAACGGCGCCTTCGAAGCCAACGTGTCGCTCTACAAGCGGCACGGCTATACAGTCGACCGGGAAGAGCCGTTCATGAATGGGGTGACGGTCTATATGAGCAAGAGGTTGGCATGACGATCAGAGCGCGACGATGGCTGCGAGGATAACGCTGAAGCAACTGTCCGGGCTCTACGCGATTTCGCGGCTTCAGGCCGCTGACGGCATCCCTGGCTGGGCGGACGGACCAGGTTTCGTCAGCATCACCAGGACCGACGACGAGCTCTCGATCACCTGCCTTCAGGATCGCGTGCCCGATGCCGTCAAGCATGACCGCGACTGGGTCGCCTTCAAATTGCAGGGGCCGTTCGCGTTCGACGAAACCGGCATCGTGCTGTCCGTCATCAGGCCGCTGTCGGAAAACGGTTTGGGCATCTTCCTGGTATCGACTTTCGATGGCGATCACCTGCTGGTGAAAGCGGCTGACGAGCCTGCGGCAAGAGGTTTGCTGGGCGAAGCCGGGCATACGCTGCTATAGTCCGCTCATCGCTGGTCCAGCCCTCTGGCTCAACCACTGCCGCGTTGGCTCAACCAGTTCGGGGGTTGCGTTTGACAGCGCCGTTTGCGCATCGTTATTTCTAGCCAGATATCACGGCCTGACCGGCCATGCGGCACCCCAAGGAGAGACCATGTCACACGATCTGCAGTTCTACATCGATGGCGCGTGGGTCGATCCTGTCGTGCCCAACACGCTCGACGTCATCGATCCATCGAACGAGGACGCTTTCGCCCGGATTTCGCTCGGCTCCAGGGCCGATGTCGATAAGGCGGTGGCCGCCGCCAAGCGCGCCTTCAACACATATGGCTTCACCTCGGTCGAGGAGCGCCTCGACATCCTCAACCGCGTCATCGAGGTCTACAAGAAGCGCAGCAAGGACCTGGCGGTCGCCGTGTCGCGCGAGATGGGCGCGCCGCGCCAGATGGCGCTCGACAGCCAGGTCGGCATCGGCCTGGCGCATCTGGCCAAAATGGCCGAGACGCTGAAGAATTTCCAGTTCCGCCACGTCAAGGGCAACCATCTCGTGGTCAAGGAGCCGATCGGCGTCGTCGGCCTGATCACGCCCTGGAACTGGCCGCTGAACCAGATCACCTGCAAGGTCGGTCCGGCACTCGCCGCCGGCTGCACCATGGTGCTGAAGCCGTCGGAAATCGCGCCGCTCGATGCCATCATCTTCGCCGAGATCATCGACGAGGCCGGCGTGCCGAAGGGCGTGTTCAACCTCGTCAATGGCGACGGCCCTGGCGTCGGCCAGGCGCTGTCCAGCCATCCCGACATCGACATGATGTCGTTCACCGGTTCGACGCGAGCCGGCATATTGGTGGCCAAGGCCGCCGCCGACACCGTCAAGCGCGTGCATCAGGAGCTTGGCGGCAAGTCGGCCAACATCCTGTTCCCGGATGTCGACCTCGCCACCGCCGTCAGCAAGGGCGTCGCCGGCTGCTTCAGCAACAGCGGCCAGTCCTGCAACGCGCCGACGCGCATGTTCGTGCCGCGCGACCGCCACGACGAGGCCGCGGGATATGCCAGGACGGCGGCGGAAAAGTTCACGGTCGGTCCAGCCGACGGCGCCAACACCAAGCTCGGCCCCGTCGTCAGCCAGGTCCAGTTCGACAAGATCCAGGACCTGATCCAGAGCGGCATCGACGAGGGTGCCACGCTGGTCGCCGGCGGCCCCGGCCGCCCTGCCGAACTCAATCGCGGCTACTATGTCAGGCCGACCGTGTTCGCCGACGTCACCCACGACATGCGCATCGCGCGCGAGGAGGTTTTCGGGCCGGTGTTGGCGATCCTGCCCTACGACACGGTCGAGCAGGCTGTCGAGCAGGCCAACGACACCGTCTACGGCCTTGCCTCCTACATCCAGGCCAAGGACCTACGGAAGGCGCGCGAGGTCGCGGCCCGCATGCGCTCGGGCAATGTCTACATCAACTATCCCCAATGGGACGCCGGCCTGCCCTTCGGCGGCTACAAGCAGTCGGGCAATGGCCGCGAATACGCCGAATACGGGCTGGAGGATTTCCTCGAGATCAAGGGCATCGCGGGGTACGAGGCGGCGGAGTAGTGCAGGACTTTCGGGCCGGCGCAACGCCGGCCCGGTCAGAAGGGCCAGGTCCCGTCAGAAGGCTCTATTTCAGCGGCAGAAACAATTCGCAGACCACATCAGGCACCGGCACATTCGGGAACATCGAAAAGTGCCGTTGGCAATAGATCGGGAAGTCACGCGCTTCCTCGCCGCTGGCAGGAAGCCAGTCGCGATAAAGGTAGAGCGCGGCTGGCTCCAAATTGTTGGTATTGTGGACGACGCGCAAGACCGCGCAGCGTCCGCCGGGGATCACGCCAGCCATCATTTGCCCGTCATCAGCGTCGATCGGCAGGTCAGTCCCGACACACAGGTCCATGCTGTAATCGGCTGGGTTGGCGGGCATCCTCTCGGAACGGAAGACGTTGAAAGTCGGGCTCGTCTCCGGCGACAGGCCAGCGGCCTTGCGCCAGGCGATGAACCGCTGGATGGTGTCGCCGAGTGTCGCCCGGTCGCCTCGATGTTCCATGATCGCCACCGGCGTCGGGGGCACATCGCGGATCGTCACGTCGTCGTGGTCATAGGTAATGTGCATGAGCTTGCTCCTTGCATTGTCCATAGGCCCGAAGGCCGCAAGCCACGGTGCCCAGTCGGGCGACTTCCGGAACGATGAAGGAGACTGCCCGAACCGTTGCCGAAAGGCGCGGGCGAAGGCGTCCGGTGCATCGTAACCGGCATCCATCGCTATGTCCGTGACGCTTTCGGCATCCCTGAAGGCCAGCCGGTATGAAGCGCGCTTCATGCGGGCAAGCTGGACATAGCGATGCACGGACAGCCCGAAGGTCGCCGTGAACTGCCGGTGGAAATGGTATTTGGAAAATGCCGCGATGCCGCTCAAAGCATCCAGGTCCAGATTGCCGTTCAAATGCTGGTCGATATGATCCAACACTCTCTGCATCCGGGCATGGTAGTTTTGAAGCGCCGCCTTCATCATTCCGTTCTCCGTGGCAGCACCAGCTAAAGCGTATGCGGACATGACGCGCTCGACCGATCTTGCGGTTTGTCACGGGTCGCGGAACCGCGCCAAGGACCGTTTAGGGGCACGCGCGACCTTAGTTGGAAATCCAACTACCGGGAAATTCGACCGTAATTGTTGATGCAATATTGTTCGGACCATCTAATCGCCATCAGTGCGGTCTTCACAATGGCTCCCCGCCTTGCCAATTGGCATATACATGCTATATATCTGCCAATTAGCGAGGTCTAAACATGCAGCTTCAAGCCATCACCGCCACACCGGCCACTGTCGGCTCAGCCATTTCGGATGAAGAGGCAGGCGCTTTGGCGCGCACCACGGTCAACCTGTTCAAGGCCTGGAACCTCACCGACTTCGAGGCCTGCGTCCTGCTTGGCGGCATTTCGGCGCGCACCTGGGCGCGCTGGAAGGAGGGCGGCGTCGGCCGGATCGACCGCGATCTGCGCACCCGCATGGCGCATCTGATGGGCATCCACAAGGGGCTGCGTTACCTCTTCACCGAGCCGGCGCGCGGCTATGCCTGGATACGCAAGCCCAATGCCACCTTCGGCGGGCAGTCGGCGCTCGACGTGATGCTGCGCGGCGACATTTCCGATCTCGCGGCGATGCGTGAATGGCTCGACGCGGAGCGTGGTGCATGGTGAGTGGGCTCGCGGTCCGGCGCCGCGTCCACTGGCCCCAGACCTATCGCATCATCCGCTCCATCCATCCGCCGATCGATCTGTTCGAGGACATCGCCGATCCGCGCGACTGGGAGGCGCTCGCCGCCGTCGAGGAGAAGACCAACCCGCGCATCCGGCTGGAGCTTGGCGATCTCGGCAAGGTGCCGGCCGCAAGGCGGGTTTCCGGTCCCGGGGCCAGTTTCGTCATGGCGCCTTTCGTGCATTGTTCCGTCCTTCGGCCCGGCCGGTTTTCGGACGGCAGCTACGGCATCTACTATGCCGGCGACAGCGAGGACGTGGCGCTGGCCGAAACCATCCACCATCACCAGAAATTCATGCGCGCCACCAACGAGGCGCCCGGCTGGACGGCCGATTTCCGCGTGCTGATCGGCAGCGTCGATCGCGACCTCGACGACGTCAACGCCGTGCCCGGCGTGCTCGATCCCGACGACTACACGGCGTCGCAGGCGGAAGGGCGGGCGCTGCGGGCCGCCGGCAGCGACGGGCTGGTGTGGAACAGCGTGCGCATGCCCGATGGGGAGTGCATCGGCATCTTCTGGCCAGACGTCATCGGTGTCCCTGTGCAGGGCCGCCACTACAGTTACCACTGGGACGGCGGCCGCGTCGATTTCGTGCGCCAGCACGACACGGGCAAGGTGCTGGAAGTGGTGTGAACGAAGGCGGCCGCAGCGACCAGTCCCAGGCCTTTACGTAGGCTTGCGTGCCTGCGTGACGGCCAGCCATACGGCCGAGACGAGAAAATAGAAGGCACCGAACCCGGCATAGGGCGCGATGTCGGTGATGCCAGGCGTCGCGGTGCCGATTGCCTGTTTGATGAAGAAGCCACCGGCAAGCGCTGACTGCGCACCGCTCAGCACCATCGCCCATTGCGCGCCCGCCCGCCAACGGCGCACACCGGTCGCAAGCTGGAACAGGCCGGAGAGAACCGCCCACGCACCGAACACCGCCAGAACCGCGTGCGGGCCCTGTCCGAGTGCGATGACGACGGCAATGGCCGTGATCGTGCTGACCACCGCGTTGAGCGCCTGGCTGGGATTGGCTTTCAGGCCGCCGCTGCGCTGCGCGTCCAGAATATTGGCGACAGCGTCCCACAAGGGGTAGGCGACCAGGAGTAGCGCGGAAACCGGCGGCGCGCTTTTGCCAAGGGTGAAGGCGGCCGCCACCCAGGCGACCGAAAAGCCGGCCCGGAGGAAATAATAGGATTTCAGCCACTGCGATGCGGCGCCGGGCGCCTGAATGGTTTGAGTGCTCATTGGAATTTCCTGTCTCGTTGGTTGGACGGCGATTGACCCGCTTGATCGATTTGGAACCACGTCCGCGGGGTTGGATGATTGGAACAGCCCGTTCTCTCAGTCCTGGCTGCGGGAATGGTTTTGATCCAAGGAAAAAACGGCGCATAATCAGCACGAAAATGCGCTATCGTCGTAAGCAATGTAGGGGAGCCGGCCGGCCGCATCCATGATGGAATCGCCTGAAAATTTGACCATTCTTCCGGATGGAGGGCCGCGTGCCGGTGTCTCGGGGGACCTTCTCTCGCATGTGCTGGCGCAGATCAGGCTTACCGGCGACGAGGTTTTTTCACGCACGCTGGCACAGGCGGAGCAACTCGATCTCGACGAGGGCCAAGCCCATATCGTCGTGGTGACCGTCGGCGCGCTGCGCATGGAGAGTGGGGATCAGGCCCCTGTCGTCATAGAGGCCGGCGACCTCGTGCTCCTGCCTCGCGGTCCCGGCGCGTTGCGGCTGGTGGCGTCGCATCCGCAAGTGGCGATCGTCGCCTGCCGCTTCTGGTTCGATCCTGACAGCCTGCGGGGAATGATCTTCGCCTTGCCGCGATGCATCCATATCGGGCGTGCCCACGGGGCAGGGTGGGTCGATGGAATGCTGCCTTTCCTGATGGTCGAAACCAGCGACGCCCAGCCCGGCGCGGCTTTGATGATTTCCCGCATCATCGATCTCATGGTCATCCGCACCTTGCGCAGTTGGGTCCATGAAGGACGCGCCACGGGCTGGCTCGGCGGGCTTTCAGACGCCCGCATCGCCCGTTCCCTGAAGGCCATCCACGAAAGGCCGCTGCAGCGGTGGAGCATCAATGAACTGGCCGACAAGGCCGGCATGTCCCGTTCCAGCTTCTGCGAGCGCTTCGCCGCGCTCGTCGGGCGCTCGCCGCTGCGCTACCAGAATGAATGGCGGCTGGGCCTGGCCCGCGATCTGCTGGCCAGGCGAGACGCACGCGTGGGTGAGATCGGCTTGCGCATCGGCTACGAGTCCGAAGCCGCCTTCAGCCGCGCCTACAAACAGCTCTTCGGGCATCCGCCACGGGTTGAATATGCCCTGGCGAATGAAGCCGCACCGGTGAAACTGCGCTGACCGATGGCGCCAGCTTGAAAATATCGGGTTGTGGCCGCTACCGCACCACCAGCACCGGGATCTCGGTGTAGGACAGCACTTCCGCCGTCTGGCTGCCCAGAAGCAGCCTGCCGAGGCCCCGGCGGCCGTGCGAGGCCATGACGATCAGGTCGCAGCCTTGCGCCCGCGACAGTTCCAGGATCGCTTCGGCCGGCCTTTTGTCCTCGACATGGACCAGCGTGGCGGACACGCCGGCGGCATCGGCGGATGCCTTGCATTTGTCGAGCACTTCCTTGCCATAGCGGCGCGCTTCCTCCTGATAGGTGACCAGTTCGTCGCCGGCGGCATAGCCGGCCATGGCGCCGCCCCAGGCGAAGATCGGGAATTGTTCCGAGACGGTAACGAAGGTGACGGCGGCGCCGATGCCCTTGGCCAGTGTGAGGCCCTGGGCGACACCCTTGTCGGCCAGGTCAGAACCGTCGGTGGCGATGAGCAGATGTTTGTACATGATGGTGTTGCCTGTCGTGCCTGATGACTATCCAGCAGAGATAGTTATGCCGCACGCTCAATCATTGTGCCAATGCGGCGGGAATCAGGGCCAGGCGAGGTTTCGCCAGTACCCCGGATTCCCCTTTGCCGCATCGTCCTCTAAGGTGCCGCCGACATCGAAAGGTACCCCATGAGCAGTGCGTTCCCCCAAATCCATCTGGTCCGGCATGGCGAGACGGCATGGAGCCTTTCGGGGCAGCATACCGGGCGCACCGACATGCCGCTGACGCCGGCCGGCGAGGCGGCCGCGCGGGGTGTTGCGGAGCGGTTGAAAGGCCTATCGTTCTCAGCCGTCTGGTCGAGCCCCTCGCTGCGCGCCTACAACACCAGCGTGCTTGCCGGCTTTGGCGCGGCAAGCGTCAAGATGGACGATCTGCAGGAGTGGGACTACGGCGCCTATGAAGGGCGCACGACGAAAGAGATCCTGGCCGAGCGGCCGGGCTGGAACGTGTTTCGCGACGGCTGTCCGCAAGGCGAGCTGGCGGCCGATGTCGGCACCCGCGCCGACAGGATCATCGAGCGCCTGCGCAAGGCCAATGCCGACATACTGATCTTTTCCAGCGCGCATTTCCTGCGCGTGCTGGCCGCCCGCTGGCTGGGTCTGCCGCCGGAAGGCGGGGCGCTGTTCGTGCTCGACACGGCCAGCATCAGCGTGCTCGGCTACGAACATGATTTCGGCGAGCCGGTCGTGCGCAAGTGGAACTTGAACTAGGAGTGCATCTGCGCCTGCTGAGCGCGGAAGCGCCCGTCACTTCGTCATCCACGGGCGGAGCAAGGAGCGTAGCGACGCGGCGCAGACCCGAGGATCCATGCCGCGACCTCCGAGCGCGGCCACGGTGCGGAATCTGCTCCGCTGCACTCCACGGCCAGCATCGCGGCATGGATCCCAGGGTCTCCGCGACGCCGCTTTCGCGGCTGCTCCGCCCTGGGATGACGAACACGGGGAGGCTTCGGCAATTCCCAAACCCTAGCCAATCCCGACCGTCTCTATCTGTCAAACTTCCGGATCGCCTCGGCGGTGACGGGCTGGAAGAAATTCACCAGATTGCCGTCGGGGTCGCGGAACAGCAGCGAGCGGTTTCCCCAGGGCATGGTGGTCGGCTGCTGCACGGTCGTGTTCTTGATGAGGTCCGACAGCCGGGCGAATTCGGCATCGACGTCGCCAACGCGGAATTCGAGGATGGCCGTGTGGTTGTCGGCGGGGCGGGCGATGTCGCCGCCGAACAGCATCAAGGTGCGCGTGCTGCCGATCGCCAGCGTGCAGGCTGGCGTCGCCAGTTCGGCGAAGTCTTCGGTATAGACCGTCACCGGCATGCCGGTGACCTCACCGTAGAAGCGCACGAGGCGCTGGACATCCGATGTGATGATGCGGACTGAGACGAAATTCATCGCTTAGGTTCCTTGGTCGCTGAAGCCCGGGCCGGGCTTCCCAGCCGATGCATAGCCCAGGTCTCCTGCCAGCTTTCTGTCAGGAGAGGGGGGTGCGATGGTCTATTCGGGCCTGAGCGACTCCTGGACGGCGCGAGGGAGAAATCATCGGCAGGTGTCAAACAGCGCAATCGGCAATCTGTTCTTGGCAAAGTTTATGGCTTGACGATTTTCATGGCGTTGTTTCGACAGGAATACTCCATTTCATTCGGCAGAGTGTTGATAAGGGCGATCGCCGGGCCTTTACTCGATTTTGTTCTGATAACCATGAATTGATTGGTATGGCTGTTTCCGTGATTTGAGCCTGGATTTGTGCCGTCATAAAATCGCCGGTGGGAAATTTCTGAAACGGGGGAAAAAACATGTCTCACCGCGCGACAAGCATCATGGCCGGCCTGGCGCTTCTGGCTTTTGCGGTCAGTCCGGCGGCTGCTTCCAACCGCATGTTCACCTCCCAAAAGACAGCGCTTTCGGGCCGCGATGTCTATTTCTTCGGCGGAGCGAGCCTGAACGTGGATTGTTCCAGCGCGGGCAGGGACGATGTGAGAGTGGTCTCGGGTCCAAGCCACGGAAATGTAAAACTCGTCCATGACGGGGTGTTTACGCATTACAACAAGTCGAACGACCGGGCAAAATGCAATTCCCACAAGGTGAATGGCATCAAGGCGCTTTACAGGTCGAGCCCTGGCTTCAAGGGCTGGGATCAGGTGACGATCTCGGTTCACACCTATGACGGCGACGCGTTCAAATACGTCACCAACATCAAGGTGGAGTAGTGCTCGCCCGAACGCTTTGTTTTACGCAATTCCGGACGGAAAACCATTACGCACTTTTCCTGGAATTGTCCTAAATCGCACAAGCAGGAGGATCGTTGAAATGAAGCGTCGGACGACAGGTGTGATAACGGCATTGGCGGTTCTGGGATGTGCCGCCTGGCCGGCGGCGGCGGAAAGCTATGGAAAGGCGGCGCTCTCCGGACAGGAGATCTATATTTTCAGGGATGCCAGTCTGAATGCCGACTGTTCCAGCGCCGGCGCGAACGATGTCAGGATCGTCGCGGGCCCAAGCCACGGGAAGATCAGGCTCGTGCATGCCAAGCTCTATACCGGTTTCAGCAAATCGAACGAGCGCTGGAAATGCAATGCCCACAAAGTGGACGGCATCAAGGGGTTTTACCGGTCGAACCCCGGATACAAGGGGCGCGACCAGGTCACGTTTTCGGTCCACACCTATATGGGCAATGCCCATCAGACCGCCGTCAGCATCAACGTCGAATAGTGGCTTCGCCGCCCACTCACTGCGCCAGCAGCGCCAGTTCCTCCGGCATGAGGTGCCGCGCCACGCCCTTGGCGAGGTCGCCGAGCGGCAGGCTGCCGATGGCGACGCGGATCAGGCGCTTGACCTCGATGCCATGAGCGGCGAGCAGGCGGCGGATGTGGCGGTTCTTGCCTTCGTCGAGCACGATCTCCAGCCAGGCCGTGCGACCGCCGCTGCGCAGGAATTCGATCGAATTGGCCGCCAAGGCCTCGCCGTCGATGGTGGCGCCCGCGCGGAGTTTGTCCAGCATCGTTTCATCCGGCACCGTGGCGACCTGCACGTGATAGGTCTTGGGCAGGTGCGAGGCCGGGTCCATCAGCCGGTTGGCGAAGCGTGTGTCGTTGGTCATCAGAAGCAGGCCTTCGCTGGCCTTGTCCAGCCGGCCGACCGGCGAAACGAAGGGCAGGTCGAGCCCTTCGAGACAGGCATAGACGGTGTCGCGCTCGAGCGGGTCGTCGCGCGTGGTGACCAGCCCGCGCGGCTTGTTCACCATGAGATAGACCTTGCGCTCGGCAACCACCTCGACGCCATCGACGACGATCCTGTCGCGGTTCATGTCGACGCGCAGCGCGGCATCGCGCACCACCTTGCCGCCGACGCGCACGCGGCCTTGCGCGATCAGCGCCTCGCCCTGCGTGCGCGAGCACAGGCCGAGTTTTGAGAGCGCTCGGTTCAGGCTGACGCCAGGAGGGCCGGCGCTGCGTGGCTTGCCGGGTGGCGGCCTGCCGGGCGGTGGTGGTCGTGAAGCCATGCTGCTTGGGTCGATCCGTGGTATTGGACAGATGCCATGGGCAGCGTCAGCTTAGCAAGCTGCCGCCGAGGCCGCATCGAGGCCCCGGCGGCAAGCCGGCCAAACGGGGCCTTTCGACGCGTCACGCGGCCTGCTCGGTCTCGCCTGCTATGCCGTTCAAGACCTGGACGGCATCCGCCGGCAGCTTAAGCTCGGCCGCCGCCAGGTTCTCCCTGAGATGCCCGACCGACGAGGTGCCGGGGATAAGCAGGATGTTGGGCGAGCGCTGCAACAGCCAGGCGAGCGCCACCTGCATGGGGGTAGCGCCGAGCTTTTGCGCGACGTCGGCAAGCGTGCTCGACTGCAGCGGCGTGAAGCCGCCGAGCGGGAAGAACGGCACATAGGCGATGCCGTCGGCGGCAAGCTCGTCGATCAGCGCGTCGTCCTGGCGATGCGCGATGTTGTATTGGTTCTGCACGCAGACGATGTCGGCCATGCCGCGTCCCTGCGCGATCTGCTTGCGGGTGACATTGCTCAAGCCAATATGGCGCACAAGCCCCTGGCGCTGCAGTTCGGCGAGCGTTTCGAGTTGCGGCTCGAGCGAGCCTTCGGCGGGCCCGTGGATGCCATGCATGGAGCGCAGGTTCACGACCTCGATCACGTCCAGCCCGAGATTGCGCAGATTGTCGTGCACGGCCTGCGTCAGTTCCTGTGGCGACATCGCCGGGATCCACGAGGCATCCTCGCCGCGCCGCGCACTGATCTTGGTGACGATGGTGAGGTCCGCGGGATAGGGGTGCAGCGCCTCGCGGATGATCTGGTTGGTGACGTGCGGACCATAGAAATCCGATGTGTCGATATGGTCGACGCCGCTGGCAACGGCCTCGCGCAGCACGGCGATCGCCGCATCGCGGTCCTTCGGCGGGCCGAAGACGCCGGGTCCGGCCAGTTGCATGGCGCCATAGCCCAGGCGCTTCACGGTGCGGTCGCCGAGCTTGAAAGTTCCGGCCTTGCTGATGTCGGTCATGGGTCTCGATCTCCTTTGGATCGGCTCGATATAGACAGTCCCCGCCCGCGCGATAATATGGCGCAGTCGGCACAGGCTGTGCGGAAAGGCGAACAATGGCGACGGATCTGGGTGACCTCCAGGCATTCATGGTGGTGGCGCGCGCCGGCGGGTTTCGGCAGGCGGCGCGGACGACCGGCTTCAGCGCCTCCAGCCTGAGCGAGACGGTGCGACGGCTGGAAACGGGGCTTGGCGTGCGGCTCCTCAACCGCACCACGCGCAGCGTCGCCCCCACCGAAGCCGGCGCGCGCCTGCTGGAGCGGCTCGGTCCCGCGCTCGGCGAGGTCGAGGCCGCGCTCGACGTGATCAACGGGTTTCGCGGCCGTCCGGCCGGCACGCTACGGCTCAACGTGCCGGTGGTGGCGGCGAAACTGGTGCTGCCGCGCCTTCTGCCGCCCTTCCTCGCGGCCTATCCCGACATCCGCGTCGAAGTGACCGCCGAGGACAGTTTCGTCGACATACTGGCGAGCGGCTGCGATGCCGGCGTCCGCTATGACGAACGGCTGGAGCAGGACATGATCGCGGTGCCGATCGGCCCGCGCCGGCAGCGCTTCGCCACCGCCGCCGCACCGGCCTATCTCGATCGGCGCGGCCGGCCCGGCCATCCACGCGACCTGCTCGATCACGCCTGCCTGCGCGGCCGCTTCGCCAGCGGCTCCATGCCGCCCTGGGACTTCGAACGCAACGGCGAGACGGTGAGCGTCGACCCGACCGGCCCGCTGCTGGTCAGCACCGGCACGGCGATGGACCTCGCTGTCAGCGTGGCGGTCGACGGCGGCGGTATCGTCTCATTGTTCGAGGACTGGCTGCGCCCCTATTTCGACGATGGCAGGCTCGAGCCCGTGCTGGAGCCTTGGTGGCAGGAATTCTCGGGTCCGTTCCTTTACTACCCCGGCCGCCGCCTGACGCCAGCGCCGCTGCGGGCATTCATCGATTTTGTCGACGGGATGCGGTGGTGAGGGGGGGCGCGACGGCCTGGCTCCTTCGACCAAAGGCAATCCCTGATGTAACACTTTGTTGTCATTGAGGGTCTATCGAGGAGGCGGTACGGCGAAAGCCCGGTAACAGGAAAGGCGCCCAATGGGTTCGCCCTGGTCCGAATTGCTGGCCAATCTGGCGGTCGTGGCGATGTTCGTGTCGGTCTGGATCCACACCCATGTGTGGCTGGACCGCTGGGCGCCCGCCGCAAAGGCGGCGACCTTCGGCCTGCTGATGGGCGCCGGAGCCATCATCCTGATGCTCACACCAATGCAGCTGCAGCCTGGCGTGCTCGCCGATCTCAGGGCGACGATGATTGCCGTTGCCGGCTTCTTCGGCGGTCCCGTCGCCGGCGTCGTCGCCGGGGTTATGGCCGGTGCGTTCCGGACTTTCGAGGGTGGCATCGGCGCCTTCGCCGGCGCGGTGGGGATCGCGGCCGCCATGCTGGTCGGTGTTGCCGGAAACCTTGCCCTTAGGGGCCGCCGGCCCACCATGGTCGACATCATGACCCTCGGCGCGGCGGCAGCGGCGGCGTCGCTGCTTGGCCTCAGCGTCCTGCCGCGGGATGTGCTGCAAACAGTCCTGCCGAAGGTTGCGCTGCCTTCCTCCCTGCTCATCTTCGTCTCGGTGGTGCTGTCGGGGCTTACGCTTTACCAGGAGCGGCGGCGCCTCGAGGCGCTGCAGTCGCGGCGCATCTACAAGGCCGTGGTGGAGACGCTGCCGGATTGCCTGAACGTCAAGGACCTCGACGGGCGGTTCATCGCGGCCAATCCGGCAACGGCCGAACTGATGCAGGCGCCAGACGCCAAGGCGCTGATCGGCAAGACGGACTTCGACTTCTATCCGCGCGAGACGGCGAAAGGTTTCCGCGAGGACGAGCTTGCCGTGCTGGCGTCGGGCGTCTCGTCCACCATCGAACAGCACCTTCATCACGAGGATGGAACCGAAGGCTGGCTGGCGACCTTGAAGGCGCCCTTTCGCGACAGGAGCGGGGCCGTCGTCGGCCTGATCACGCACAATCGCGACATCACGGCGCGCAAGCAGCTCGAGACCGAGCTGGCGGAAAGTCGGGTCCGGCTCGGAGACGCCTTGACACACATGGCCGACGGTCTGGTGATGTTCGACCCGGACGGCAGGCTGGTGCTGTGCAACGACCAGTATCGCGCCATGTTTCCTAAGACGGCTGAGATGAGGGTGCCCGGCGCCGACTATCGCGACATCCTGCGCGCCTCGGCGGCGCGCGGCGAGGGGACCACACCGCCAGACGCGGTCGAGGGCTGGATCGACGGCATCATGGCCTCGCAGAAGCTTGTCAGCCATCGCCAGGTCTGGCTCGCCGACGGCCGCTGGCTCGACGTACGCACCCGGCCGACAGGCGACGGCGGCAGCCTCAGCGTGTTTTCCGACATCACCGAGGCCAAGCAGGTCGAGGCCGAACTGCTGGCCGTCAACGAGAAGCTGAACCTTCTGGCGCACCGCGACGGGCTGACCGAACTGTGGACGCGCCGCGCCTTCGATGAAGCGCTGGCGCGCGAATTCTCGCGCGCCAGGCGCAATGCGGCGCCGCTCAGCCTGATGATCATTGATGTCGACTGGTTTAAGCGGTTCAACGACCATTACGGCCATCCGGCGGGCGATGATTGCCTGCGCGCCGTGAGCCGCTGCATCCAGGCGACTGCCCGCCGTCCGGCCGACGCGGCGGCCCGCTACGGCGGCGAGGAGTTCGCGCTCATCCTGCCGGAGACCGACGCCCGGGGCGCCTTCGTCATCGCCGAGACCCTCAGGAGCAAGGTGCGCGACCTTGCCATGGCGCATGCCGGCAGCGAAAAGGGTATCGTCACGGTCAGCATTGGGGTGAGCACCCTCGATGCGGACGGCGCCGCGATGGAGATTGCCGATCTTCTGAGACGCGCCGACGAGGCGCTTTACGGCGCCAAGGCCGCCGGGCGGGACCGGGTGCATGGCTGGCGCCCGCATCTCAGCGACCAACGCTCGACCGGTTCCCGGCGCAAGATATGAGACTTGCAAGGCCACTGCCGGTGGATTTGGATCAAGGCTGAGCTTGCGATTGCCTGAACGAGGGTCCGGGCGGGAAGCTCTCTCGGTGGCGCGTAAGCTTCAGCCGGAGTGAACTGAATCCGTGCTGGCGCGATCGAGCTTCACAAGACGAGCCTTCGCTTCGCCGACGCGTTGTTGCGCGGATCTTATCCTGTCACAAAGCCGCAGATTGATACCGACGCCACAGTCTTCGTCCAGCATCGCGTTTGCGCGTTCAAGGGCGAGTTCCGCCCGGTTAAGTCGCTGCCTCGCCCTGGCAAGTTCCAAGGTCAAAAGTTCCATTGCTGCTTCCGTGGTTTGCGGTCCCTTCCATTGGGAAACCGCTGCCGGGTGGTTTGGTTCCGGGCCGTTCGTGAAGCTGTATTCGCTGCCGGGGTCAGGCGTCTGCCTGGAGATGCCGCGGCCGCCACGCTTCCAGGATTGGGCTGGTGATTGGCAGTCATGTCTTTGTTTATTGACCCCGCCAATGGCTGGCGTAACTTGTCAAAGGCCGTCCGCGACGCGAAGACACGTGGGCGCTTGGGAGCGATCATCCTGCTTCCACCCAAATCCAGGAGGAAGCTGTGCGCAGGCTACTACAGACGCGCCCTGGCGAATATCTCGATCACCGATTGGAGTGCCCCTTTTGCGGCACCATCCGCCTGCAAATCCCGGCCGATGCGACACCATCGACGCGGATCAGTTGCGCCGAGTGCGGCAGATATCTTGGTATCTGGGATGAGCTGCAGACCGACTTCGAGCAACAAGGCGGCAACGATGGCGTGTTCCGTCTCGACAAAGGGCGCATCCAGAAGCTCGACTAGGCTTGCCGCGAGCAGCGCTCGATAGCGCCGGCTAGGGTCGGCTCACCATCGCCGATGCCCATCAGGACGGCCTTGGATGGGCAAGGCCGGTGTCGAAGGTGCCTGGCAACACAGGTGGGCCACTGCGGCTGGTCGAGGCTGTCGCCATCGCGTCAACCGGCACGAGGATGATCATGCGGGCATGCTGCTCCGGCCACAATGGCTTTCCGAAAAGGAAGAATGTGCTGGCGAGAAAACAGACCAGCAAGAGGATGGCCAAGGTGTTGGCGATGATCTCACCAAGCTGCATTGCTCTTCTCCAATTCACGCGTCCCTCTCGGCAACGAGCGCCAGCAAACTATGTTCAATGTTTGGGACCAATGCGCCTGGTTCGCAGGACTTCAGTCCGAGTTGCGGGTCGAGCGATAAACGCACAACCTGCCTTTGCACCGGCCGAGCCTCCGCCAAGTGTGGCAGCCGGAGCATAGCCCGGCCTGCTCGCAACGTGCCGAGCCCTCCGCCAAAGCAGGCCGGGCTCCTTTCTGAAAGGGTCACAAACGGACCGCGATTTCCACGGGCAGCGGTGAGCGCTGGTTGCGCAGCGAGGGCAAGGCCCGATCAGCGGGGTGGCGGAAAGCGCGCCGGTACCGTCCGCCTTGCTCCACGGCGACAAAGGCGCGATTCTCCTCCCTTTGGCGGCTAGCCAGCATGGTCAGATCGGGCCAGCATGGTCAGGTTGGGATTGTATGGACGGATCTGCTGTCCCATGGCCTCAACTCGACCCCACGATTGGCGATAAAGGCAGCAAGGGCTGCTACCAGTTCAAAGTAAGGCTGACGAGCAGGACGGCGATCAAGGCCGACAACGGGACCGCCATCACCAGCGCCGCCTCCATAAGGCGGGTTTCCTTGTCGCTGAACATTAAACCTCCTCACTTATCGGCTGACGCCGAGGGTTTAGGGTTCGCTCACCGCCTGAAGCAGTGAGCGAACCCTA
Source organism: Mesorhizobium sp. ESP6-5 (assembly GCF_020164695.1). Classification (NCBI taxonomy): domain Bacteria; kingdom Pseudomonadati; phylum Pseudomonadota; class Alphaproteobacteria; order Hyphomicrobiales; family Phyllobacteriaceae; genus Mesorhizobium; species Mesorhizobium sp. ESP6-5. The sequence continues at coordinate 242,093 of NZ_JAIUGR010000007.1, read as the reverse complement.
TTGGCGCAGGAAGGGACGTAGCTGCGCCAATTCGCAAAAAACACACCCGCAGTGCTGCCCGACATCCGTCAGGTATCCGCGATGAACTTGCAGCGAACAACGAGCGCGAAAGACGGCCGTTCCCGCCGGCGGCGCCGGCAGGACTATTGCGTTTTTCGATGGGACCTAAGTCTGGTGCTGGCCGGACCGAAGCCCAAGCCCTGGAACATTCAATCATGCCTGAAGTTCGATCCGGCAGCGCGGTGACAATGTTGCGCTGTGCAGGTTTCAGATGGAGGTACTCATGAAAAAAGATCTTGCCGCCGTAGCCGCGGTTCTGTTGCTCGCAGGTGTCGGCGCAGCCGCTGCCGAGGACGTCGTCATCCAGCCCGAGCAGGAAACAGTGATCAAGGAGTATGTGCATAAGCAGCCCCTGGCTTCGGTCAAGGTTCCCGGCGTGGAACTCAACGTCGGCACGGCCTTGCCCGATACCGTAGAGCTTCACGAAGTCCCCAACGTCAAGTATCGCTACACCGTCGTCGACGACCGGACCGTGATCGTGGATCCAAGCACCCGCAAGATCGTCAAGATCATCCAGTAGCGGCGCCTGGCCCGCTGCCGGCTGGCGGCGGGCCAACCGTGCAAATGCGTTGCCTGACAATCAGAATTTGTGTGAGTGGATGCCGGCCTTGCGCAAGCTGAACGGGTGTGCGAACGCCGCCTTGAATGGGATCCAGAGTCAACGCGACAGGTCCAGCTCTCGCTCCTGGTGCCGCCGGGCGAGATCGCGGATCCGATCGGCGACCTTGCTGTCCACCGGATTGTAGACGGTCAGGCTCAGATCCGGCCGGCCATCCACCGCGAAGGCTGAATATTCCAGCTCGATGTCGCCGAGTTCGGGATGCTTCAGGCGCTTTGTCCCGTCGCCATGGCTGAGCACGTCGTTTTCCCGCCACAGCGCGTCGAATTCCGGGCTGGCGCTGCAAAGCTCCTCCACCAGTTGGGCGACCTCTGACACCGCGCCGGCGCGCGCCGCATCGGCCCGGAACGCGCCGACCACGAAACGGGCGAGGTTCTCCCAATCGTGCTGCTTGGCGCGGATGGTGGGGCTCAGGAACATAAACCGCAGGATGTTGCGCTGGCCAGCGGGCAAGGTGCTGTAATCGGTCATCACGACTTGCGCGGCGCGGTTCCAGGCGACGACATCCCAGGTCGCCGTCTTGATCAGGGCCGGGCTTGCCTCGAGCGTGTCGATAAGGCGCTGCAGCCTGGGGCTGACGCCGTCGGCGCCGATGTAGCGGACCTCGGGCGGGCGCCCGAGCCCCAGCATGAAAAGATGTTCGCGCTCGGCCTCGGTCAGCAGCAGGCCCTTGGCGATCCGGTTCAGCACGTCGGCCGAAGGCGCGCCGCCGCGTCCCTGTTCCAGCCATGTGTACCAGGTCGGGCTGATGTTGGCGCGTTGCGCGACCTCTTCCCGGCGCAGTCCCGGCGTGCGCCTGCGCCCGGAAAAGCCGAACGATGAGGGGTCGAGCCGGGTGCGTCTGTCTTTCAGGAATGCTGCGAGCGAACCGGCGGAAGTGTTGGACATCCTGTTAGCCATTATACCATGATAAGATCACTACTTTAATGGAATAATAGAGCAGCGATAGTACGCAGGCAACTGTGCAGGAGATTTTGCATGCGTATCTTTTTAACCGGCGCGACCGGTTTCATCGGTTCGGCCATCGTTCCCGAACTTCTTCAGGCCGGCCATCAGGTCGTCGGCGTCACCCGCTCCGATGCCGGTGCCGAGGCGTTGGCCGCCGCCGGCGCCGAGGTGTATCGGGGAACCCTCGAGAATCCCCAAGGCCTGCGCGACGGCGCGGCGGAGGCGGAAGCCGTGATCCACACCGCGTTCGACCATGATTTTTCGCGGTTCGCCGAGAATTGCGAAAAGGACAGCCGTGTCATCGCCGCGCTCGGCCAGGCACTCGCCGGCTCCGACCGGCCGCTGGTGATCACCTCGGGCGTCGGCATGGGCAGTCCCGGCCACGGCCAACTGGCCGTCGAGGATGTCTTCAACCCCGATCACCCCAATCCGCGCATCGCCTCGGAACTCGCCGGGAATGCGTTGCTGGAGGCGGGCATCAACCTGTCGGTGATGCGCCTGCCGCAGGTCCACAACACGCTTAAGCAGGGGCTGATTTCGCCGCTCATCGAGATCGCGCGCCAGAAGGGCACCTCGGCCTATGTCGGCGAGGGCCGCAACCGCTATTCGGCCGGCCATGTCGCGGACGCCGCGCGTCTTTACCGGCTCGCGGTGGAGAAGCGGCAGCCCGGCGCGCGCTATCACGCCGTCGGCGAGGAAGGCGTCGAGGTACGCGCGATCGCCGAGGCGCTTGGCCGGGGACTGAACCTGCCGGTGGTTTCGATCGCGCCGGAAAAGGCGGCGGAGCATTTCGGCTGGATGGCGATGTTCGCCCCCATGGACCTGCCGGCCTCCAGCGCGCTGACCCAGGCGCGGCTCGGCTGGCGTCCGACCGGCCCGACGCTGATCGCCGATCTGGACGCGATGCGATACTGAGGCGCGCAAGACGCGGCCTTAGCCAGGGGTGACGGCATAGCGCAAATGGACGAGCCCATGCGCGAGGGCTTTGCAATCCTTGAGCGACAACCGCACCTTGTCGGCAAGGCCGCTTTCACCGAACTCGACAAAGCCCTGGTTTGCCGCCCGCGCGTCGAGCGCGGGGGCAATGAGAAGGCTGAGTTCATCGACCAGCCCCGCCGCCAGGAAGGAGCCGTTGATGCCGGCGCCGCCTTCGAGCAGCAGACGGCGGATGCCGAGCTCACGGGCAAGCACGTCCAGCATGGCGGCGAGATCGATGCCGGGCGTTTGCGACACGATATAAGATACGCCGTCAGTGGCGAGCTCGGCCAGATGGCTGTCGGCCACATCATACCCGAGCAGCACCACGACATGGTCGCCGCCGATATCGGGTTTGGCGAAGTGCAGCTTGCCCGAGGCATCGAGCGCCACGGCAAAGCTGCCCGCGTCGCGCCGCGCGAAATGATGCGGCCGATCGACCTTGCCCACATGCTCGGGCGGATGCGCGGCGGCCTTGCTCATCTCGGCCATGGTGACGCGGCCGACGATCCAGGCGTCACCTTCGAGGTCGTTGTGGATCTTTTCATAGAGGCCCGACCACTCCGCCCGGCTGCCGTCGGGGCTTTCAGTATAGCGGCTTGGATGAAGGCTGCCGTCGAGCGAGGCAAGCATGTGGCAGATGATGCGCGGCTTCATATGGTGTCTCCATTTCGTCGGCCTGGCCGTCCCAAAGGTAGTGGCGCACCGGGAAAATGGAAGCCGATGCGGTGTGCCTTGAGGCTGCACGCCCCGGCAGGTAAAAAATGACTGGATCTGCGCGACCTAGGGGCCGGTGCATGACGGACATCATCCTGTTTCACTCGGTTCTTGGCCTTCGCCCGGTCGAGCGTCATCTTGCGGAATGCCTTCGCGTCTGCGGCCATGCGGTCGCACTGCCAGATCTTTATCAGGGTGCGGCGACGGATGATCTCGATGAAGGTTTCGCGATCAAGGCGCGGATCGGCTGGGGTGCCATCTGCCTGAAGGCGCGAGAGGCTCTGGCCTCGACGCCGGGGGATGCGGTGCTGGCGGGTATCTCGATGGGAGCCGGCGTGGTGGCGGAATTCTGGGAGTCGCGGCCGCTGGCAGCGGGTGTTCTGCTGTTGCATGGTTTGGCGACCGTGCCTGCCAACACACGACCCGGCTTGCCCATCCAACTGCATGTCGCGGACACCGATCCACTGTTCCCCGAGCCCGACGTCACTGCCTGGCAGGAAAGCGCGGAGGCAGCGAGAGCGGATGTGCAGGTTTTCCGCTATCCAAACGCGGGACATTATGTTTCCGACCCGGCACTGTCCGATTACAATGCAACGGCGGCCGCGCAGCTCTGGAGTCGCTCCTTGGCGTTCCTGACGTAGAAGGCCTTCGGACCGAAGAGTCCAAAATTCAGACAATTCCGACAAGTTGCTGTCCTGGCTGTTATATCGATGTTGCACAAATGGTTGACCCTGGGTTAGCATCCTCTTGTTGACGCCGATCGGAGGAATTTAGGCGGCGGTCAGCTGGAGCGGCATGCGTTCTTGGCGCAAGGAGGATGCTCCAACACTTTAACCGGCGCATGATCCTTCCTGAAACCGGTCCCGGTTTTTAGGGGCCGTGCGCTTCTGTGGAGGAGGAACCCATGAACAGACGCGAATTCCTGATGACGTCCGTGGCCGCGGGCGCCATGATGCTCGCCGCACGCTCGGCTTTCGCCGAGGACAAACTCACCATACTGGGCTCGGTGCCCAGTCTCGGCTTTCCGTTCTTCGTGCACATGCTGAACGAGATCAAGGCCGAAGCGCAGGCGCAAGGCGTCAACCTGACCGAGAGCGACGGCCAGAACTCGGCCACCAAGCAGACCGCCGACATCGAGGCGGCGCTGGTGCAGAAGGTCAACGCCATCGTCATCTCGCCGCTCGACGTCAACGCGCTGGCGCCAGCCATCGAGGAAGCGGTGAAGGCCGGCGTTCCCGTGGTGACGATCGACCGCCGCGTCGACGGTGTCCAGGGCATTCTGGCCCATGTCGGCGCCGACAATGTCAAGGGCGGCGAGGCGGAAGCCCAGGCCGTGGTGGCGGCGTTCCCCAATGGCGCCAAGCTGTTCCACCTGCAGGGCCAGCCGGGCGCGGGTCCCGCGATCGACCGCAACAAGGGCGTGCACAATGTGCTTGATCCGCTGAAGGACAAGTACCAGATCGTCTACGAGCAGACCGCCAACTTCGCCCGCGCCGAGGCGCTGACGGTGACGGAAGCCGGCCTTGCCGCCAACGGCAAGCCGGACGCCATCATCTGCGCCAATGACGACATGGCGCTGGGCGCGCTCGAAGCGTGTGCCGCGCGCAATTTCAGCGACGTCAAGATCTACGGCTTCGACGCGCTGCCGGAAGCGCTGGTGGCCGTGCGTGACGGCAAGCTCGCCGGCACGGTCGAACAGTTCCCAGGCAAGCAGTCGCGCACCGCCGTGCAGATCGCGGTCGCCTACGCCAAGGACAAGACGGAGCCGAAGGAGAAGCTGGTGCTGCTGACGCCGATCGTCATCGGCAAGGACAATCTCGATAAGGCGGAGAGGTTGAGCGAGACGAAGTAGGGGCGGGTGGACATCGGCCGATTGGCGAGGCGGGCAGGACAGCACCCCCCTCTGTCCTGCCGGACAGAGGGGGGTGTTCAAGCGCAGCCTGAACCGCATCAAGGAGCCACCCTTGTCTCCGTCTGAAGCCGCATCGCCGATCCTGCTTGCCGTCGAGGGCGTCACCAAGCATTTTGCCGGCGTCACCGCGCTGAGCGATGTCTCGCTCGATGTCCGCGCCGGCGAAATCCTTGGCCTGCTTGGCGAAAACGGCGCGGGGAAATCGACGCTTCTGAAAATCCTGTCGGGCGTCATGCCACCGTCCGGCGGCCGCATCACCTTCGACGGCGCCGACTACCAGCCGGCGAGCCCGCAGGAGGCCAAGCGGCTGGGCATCGTCACCATCTACCAGGAACTCAGCCTGATCCCGACGCTGACCGTGGCCGAGAACATTTTCATCGGCCGCGCGCCGATCGGCCGGCTTGGGCTGGTGAGCTGGCGCAAGATGGAACAGGATTCCCGCGCCATCATTGCCCGTGTCGGCCTTACCATCGATCCGATGACGCCGGTGTCGGCACTGTCGGTGGCCGAGCAGCAGCTGGTCGAGATCGCCCGCGCGTTGTCCTTGAAAAGTCGGCTGATCATCATGGACGAGCCGACCTCGGCGCTGACCGAGACGGAGGTGCAGAGGCTGCTGTCGATCATGGACCGGCTGCGCAAGGACCATGTTGCCATCATGTTCGTCACCCACCGGCTGGAAGAGGCATCCGCCATCTGCGACCGCATGACGGTGCTGCGCGACGGCAGGCTGGCGGGACATCTCGAGCGTCAGGGTGGGCCGGTCAAATTGCCCGCCATCATCGAAAAGATGGTCGGCCGCGCCGCTTCCGAACTTTACGCCCGTCCGGCGCAACGCGCGGCGGCCGGCGATGTGGTGCTGTCGGTTCGGGGCTTGCGCACCGTGCGCGATCCCGAAGCGCCGCACGCCATCGTGCTCGACGGTGTCGATATCGACCTCAAGGCGGGAGAGATCCTCGGCGTTGCCGGCCTCGTCGGCTCTGGCCGCACGGAGCTGGCGCGCGCCATTTTCGGCGCCGATCGGATCGCGGCGGGAATGATCACGCTCGACGGCAAGCAGATCGCGCCCGCATCGCCGGCCGACGCCATCGCGCTCGGCATTGGGCTGGTGCCGGAAGACCGCAAGCACCAGGCGATCTTTGCAGCCCTTGGTATCCTGCCGAATTTCTCCGTCGCCTCCCTCGGGCGCTTCAGCAACGGCTTCGGCTTCATGGCCGAGCGGCGCGAGCGCGACGCGCTGTCAGGGTTCAGGAAGATGCTATCGATCCGCATGGCTTCGGCCGAGCAGGCGATTGAGGGCCTGTCGGGCGGCAACCAGCAGAAGGTGATCCTGGCGCGCTGGCTGGCGCGCGACCCGAAAGTGCTGATCGTCGACGAGCCGACGCGCGGCGTCGATGTCGGCGCCAAGGCGGAGGTGCACCAGATTCTGGTGCAGCTGGCGGCGCGCGGCATCGCGGTGATGATGATCTCGTCCGAGCTGCCCGAGGTGCTGGCGGTGTCGGACCGCATCGTCACCATGCGCAAGGGGCGTATCACCGGCGAAATGCCGGGCGTCGAGGCAAACGAGGAAAGATTGATGGAACTGATGGCGCTCGACAGGCAGGATACGCCGGCACAGGATGCGGAGGGGCAGGCACGATGAGCATCGCCGAGGAACAGAGCCAGCGCGGCGGCGTGACGATCGCGCGGCTTTTGATGAGCTTTGGGCCGCTGCTGTTCCTGGCGGCGCTGGTCATCGTCTTCACCGTGCTGAAGCCGAGCTTCATCGACCCGATCAACCTGTTCAACATCACCAGGCAGATCTCGATCACCGGGCTGATCGCGCTCGGCATGACCTTCGTCATCCTCACTGCCGGCATCGATCTTTCGGTCGGCTCACTGCTCGCCTTCTGTGGCATGGTGGCGGCCGTGGTCGCCAAGGGCGGCACCGCCAACACGCTGTCGCTGTCCACGTCAGGCACGCAAGGTTTTGGCTGGTTCGCGGCGTTGCTCGCTGCTGTCGTGGTCGGTGCGCTCGCCGGCGGCGTGCAGGGGTTCGCCATCACAAGGCTGAAAGTGCCGCCCTTCGTCGTCACGCTGGGTGGGCTGACGGTGTTCCGCGGGCTGACGCTGACCATTTCCAACGGCGGCCCGATCTCCGGCTTCGACGCCTCGATGCGCTGGTTCGGCACGGGGCTGATCGGTCCGGTGCCGGTGCCGGCGATCATCTTCGCCATCGCCGCCATCCTGTGCCATATCGTGCTGCGCTACACCCGCTATGGCCGCGCCGTCTATGCCGTCGGCGGCAATGCCGAGGCCGCGCGGCTGTCGGGCCTGCGCGTCGACCGTATCCTGGTCTCGGTCTATGTCATCGTCGGCTTCTTCGCCGGGCTCGCCGCCTTCGTGCTGTCGGCCAGGCTGAATTCTTCCGAAGCGGTCGCCGGCATCGGCTACGAATTGACGGTGATCTCCGCCGTCGTCATCGGCGGCACCTCGCTGTTCGGCGGCATCGGCTCGGTCGGCGGCACGGTGGTGGGGGCTGCCCTGATCGGGGTGCTGCAGAACGGCCTGCAGTTCAACAACGTCTCGTCCTACACGCAAAGCATCGTCATCGGGCTGATCCTGATCCTGGCGGTGGCGTTCGACCGCTGGCTGAAGTCGCGGGTGAGGCGATAGGAGCAGCAAGGGTTGTGCGCTCACCCCAGCCATTTGCCAGGAAGCTGCCCCCATTTCTTGCAAAACATCCGCGCCTTGCTAGAAAGGCTTCGCGCGGGGGCAGCGTGAAAGAATCTCATGGTTGCCGACATCATCAGGCCGATCAGCTTGAGTTTTTCGCTGCTGCGGCGCTTCTGGCCGCAGCTCGTGGCGCTGGTGCTGGCCGGGGTGCTGGCCGGCGATCTCCTGCTGCAGCTGGCTGCCAGGGTGGCGCTCGCCAACCATTTCGCCGGGCTTGCCATGCTGACGCTGGTGGCGCTGGCGCAGCTGGTGGTGACGGTTGCGATGTTCCATGTGCTGCGGCCGGGCCTGCCCAATGTGCTGGCCGCGCAGCGCGGCGCGGACAAGGCCGCGGCCTCCGAGAGCGAAGTCGCTGGCAAGGAGGCGGGAGGTACTGACCGGCGCGGCTCGCGGCTGGTGCGCATGATCACCATCGCGCTGCTGCCGTTCTTTGCCTATTATGCCGCCTGGGGGTTCCTCGGCGATATCGTGCGCCAATATTCGCGCGCCTCGCTCGAACAGGCCGATTTCGGCCAGAGCGGCAATGTGCTCGACGTGCTCGATTCGCGCTGGCTGCTGATTTCGGTCGCCGTGTCATGGCTGATCCGCCGGTTGGCCAAGTTCATGCAGACGAAGACGACGGCAACGTCGTTCTGGCAGATCGTGGTGGTGATCTGCGAGACCAACTGGATCTTCGTCGGTCTCTACGTCATCAGCCGCTGGAAGGACAGCGCGCTGCACTGGCTGATGAGCCGCAATCTCTGGTCCGTGCTGCAGGCGTCCATCGACGGGCTGGCGAGCCCGGTGACGGCGACGAGCGCCGCACCTGTGGTGCCGGTCGAGATCACCTCGATCGCGCCCTCGACGGTGGCGGTCAATCTGTTTTTCTACATGCTTTTGCCGCTGATCTGGCTGGTGATGGCGGCGCTGATCTATGGCTATGACGTGCGCGACGACGCGGCGTTGATGCGGGTCGACAGCCGCGTCGAGCGGTTCGGCCGGCGCTATGCCGGACTGCCGAAATTCCTGCGCGATTTCGTCGAGCATTTCATCGCCGGCTATCGTTCGCGCTACCTGCCGATCGCCAATGGCGTGCGGCTGACGGTGAGTTCCAGCCTGGTGCTTTTGTGCACGCTGATCGTCGGCTACCGCCTGCTAGACTGGGGCGCGGCCTGGCTGTGGCTTGGCGCGACGCGGCTGATCGGCCCGCACGAGCTAGACGTCTGGCAGATTTTCTCGCATGGACTGACGCTGCTGTTCGGCAGCCCGTTCCAGGATTCCTCCACCGGCATTTTGATCGAGCCGATCAGGATATGTTTTCTCGCCGCCGTGCTGGAGACGGCGTTCTCGCTGCCCAAGCGGGTGACCGGGACTGTCGAAGCGCGGAAGTAGAGGATTTGTTGGCGCCGGCCTTGCAGAGCCGAGCCTGGGGCGTTGTCACTTCGGCGGCCGCTGGAAACGCAGATACCACGGCCGTTCGCTGCCCAGCCCGACGGCGGGGCGAATGGTTTTCACCGCGTCCTCGGGCACGATGAAGGTGTCGCCGACGGTGATGACATCGCCTTTTTTGGCGCCGGAGAAGATGGCCGAAGCGCAATTCATCACGCCGTCGGGCAGGCTGACGCCGCTGATGAAATCGGGCAGCCATCGGCGCCCGGCGGCATCGGTCAGCATAAGTTTGCAGCCCAGCCATTGTTTCTGCAGGTCTGGGTCGCCAATGGTCACGGTGAAGGTAGCGATGACGGCGTAGGCGTGGTTGGGCAGGCGGCCGGCCTTGCCGCCGCGCAAATCGGCCAGTTTCCAGCCGCTGCCGCCGAACGGCACGGATTGGCCGAACTCGACATCCCTGGCGATAAGGTCCTCGCCATGCAGCCATTCGCGGACGCTGTCATGGCTGGTCTCGGCCAGTGTCAGCGGCAGCAGGATGGCGAGCGCCATCAAGCCGCGCCGGCGCCATCGTCGCTCGGATTGCCGGTCCACGGTCGGGGTGTCTGTCGAAACGGCGCTCATGTCTTGCCCTGCGGTGTCTTGTCCTGCGGTGTCAGGCCCGGCGCCGCGTCGAGGTCGAATTCCGGCAGGATGTCGGCCGGCTGGCCGTCAGCGCCGGTCGGCAGCGCGTCGAGGCTGATGCGGGCCTGCCCGTCGAGCGGGCCGAACTGGCGCGCCGATATCAGCAGCCTGGCGCCGCGGATCTGGTCCGGTGGTACCTCGAAAACGAACAGGCTACGCTTGTCCAGGCCCGGATCGACGCCGTGCGGCGGCATGTCGGGGCGGTAGCCCAGCCGCTCCGTCTGGTGATAACGCAGCCCGGTCGGGCCTTGCCAGATGCCGTCGGCGACCGCCGTGGAGGTGCTGGTCGCGGTGAGGTTTGTTGTTACCACCGCCCATAGGCCGCTGGTCGTCAAAAGCTTTTCCTGGCCGAACTGATTAGTCTTGAGCTGGCGCGCGAAGATCACCTTGTCCAAGCTGACAGCGAAGCTGCGCGCGCCCACCGTGTCATGCATCGAACCATCGATGGGGATAGGTGCGGTGAGGTCGGCATAATGCGGCTTCGTCATCTGCATGCCGTAGCTCAGCACCACGGTGGCGCAAAGGATCGCGAGATTGCCAAGCACGCGTATCCTCATGGGCCGCTTTCCGGCTGCCCACTCTGAGACTGCCCACTCTGCGACTGCCCGGCCGCCGGCAGGTCGGCGACCGGCAAGGTGACGGTGCCGAGCCGGTAGGGGTTGTACCAGCCTGGTGTGCCATAGAGATTGTCGCGCGGCTTGAAGATCTCGGCGGTGACGCCGAAGGCGAGGCTTGCCGGCACGGCGGCGTCCCCGGCAAGCGGCCAGACATAGGCCATGCGCTCGGTCATGCCGGGATGCAGTTCCGGCGTCATCGTGGGATCGCGTGTCAACACGATCATCGGCACGGGATCGGACAGGATGACGCCGTCCGGCGCGAAGACGTTGAAATAGCCCTTATCGGATTGCGCGGTGTGGTTGGTCATGTCGACTTCCAGCACCAGCGCCTTCTGGCCCGGCTTCAGCGGCACGCCGTGGACCCTGGCATGGCCGACATAGGCGCGCACCGGCTGCAGGCGCCAGCGGCCGGCCTCGATGACGGCGTCTGGCGGCAATTGTGGTGGATCATGGGCGGGCAGGGCGCCGAATGCCCCCATCAGGCCGGCGACGAACAAGGCGGCAATGGTTCCCGCGCCGGCCGTTATCCAGGTCTGAACTTTTGAGCGGGCAGTCTTGAACATTCCAAATTATGTGCGTCGAACGAACAGGCACCCCAGGCGCAATCTAGAAAGAAAAATCAGGGATTGAAACCCGCAAATGGCTCGGTCCAGCCGTGCTCGGGCCTCAGGCTGCTTCAAGTGCCCAAAGACGATGGCCGAAACGGCGGAAGAAGCGCGCCACGAGCCGCTGCTGCTTCGCCCTGGCAAGGTCGGCCAGGCGCCGTTCCTGGCGCCAGCGCGGCATGTTGCGCCAGCCGGCGATGAAACGGGCTGCATCCTCGACGGCTTCGTGCGCCGACAGCGCCGGGTCGATCGCGGCCAGGAACAGCGGCTCCGCCTGCTTCAACTCGTCGATGACGGCCTTGCGCCTGAAATGATCCAGGCGGGCCTGCGCGATGCCGGTGCGGCGGATCGCCTCGAAGGCTTCGAGCAAGGCGGGACTGTCGCCGGTGTAGCCGCAGGCGCGGGCGAAATCGGCGGCATCCATTCTTGCTCCCGGATCTGGCGCGAGGTGATCCCGCGCCGACTCACATTTGCAAGTGTTATATAAGCATAACTCAAACATACATAGAAGGGAGACTTTTGGAGGAGTTTGGAAACTGCGACTCGACTCCTGCTTCGAAACACGGGAAGATAGGAACAAAGCACGAACAAAAGGACGAAGAAGTGATGGCGTTGCCAGGCAGGGAAGCAGTGATCGCGCAGGTCGCCTCGCTGTCGGTCGAGTGCGCCGATTGCGGCCGCAACAGGTGGTGGCGGCCCGATCAGTTGAAGCGCTTCGGTGTGAATGGGAGCACGCCGCTGGCCGCGCTGTCGGGCCGCATTGTCTGCTCGGCCTGCCGGGCCGACGGGCTGCCTGGCACGGCGATCTCGATCCAGGCCGCTTTCATCGACGAGCGCCAGCGCGTGCGCTCGGAAGCGCGCATGCTGAGCGGCCGCGACGTGCCGCTGGAGGGGTCGAGGCGGGCTTGAGGGCGCCGGCTGGCCAAGTCGTCAGCAGACGTCGTCTTCGTCGAAGAGGGCAACGTCTCGCCCTGCGTGAAAGGCTTGCAGATCGTCACGGTGTTGTCCCTGATGTTGAATGCTATCGTGGCTCGCGGGCGATAGCCCGCGGTACGCAGGCCCGGCCTAGTATCCCAGCAGTTCCTTCAGCGGAATCACCCGCCAGACGTGCTTGATGGCGTAGCGATTGAAGGTCAGCGTCTTGGGCGGATTGTACTGCTCGACCACCAGCTCACCCGCCGTGCGCCGGACCAGTTTCTTGATGAAGGCCTTGCCGTTCTTCTCGTTCTCGTCGGGAAAGGTCTCGATCACCACATGGTCGCCCGGCACCGCATCGCGGCCGCCGCAATAGATCATGTCGCCGGGTTCGTAGCGCGGCACCATGGAATCCGAGAGGACATGGAGCGCGAATACTCTCGGCAGGTTGCGGACCCCTGGCGGACGCTGCACGTATCCTGCCGGCTCGCCGTTGAAGGTGAAGTCGCCGTCGTCGCCGCCGACGGCGGCGCCCAGCACCGGAATGTCCATCGCTCCGGCCGGCAGCGGGCCGGCGTCGGTGACGATCTCGGCGTCCGCCACCGGGCCGGCATCGTCGAGGAAGACGACCTGCCCTTGGCCCAGCGCCACGGGGTCGACGCGCAGGAAGGCGGCGGTCTTCAGCAAGTTTTCGGTCTTGGGCAGGTTGCGCCCGGTTTCCCAGTTGCCGACGGCGGCGACATCGGTGTCGTTGTGCTCGGCGATGTGGCGCATGACCAGGCCACGCTGCTTGCGTGCCTGGCGGATCGCGGCCCCGACCCTGATCGACAGTTGCGTTTTCACCATGGCCTCATGTGACCGGCAAGTCCCGCTTTCGTCCATGAAAGAATGGCTTGCATCATTTTTTGAGTTATGCTTATATCAACTCATGCAAAAGCTCAACCCTCTCAGAGTCGACAGCACCTCCAGACCGGCCTTGCCGGCCTGCCCTCTCCCTTCCGCCCCGGCCGCCTCCTCCCCGGCCGGGGCGAAGCGCGAAGCCGATTGCCTTGGTGCATCGGCCTTGCGTCCGGTCCGCCCGTTCCCGGCGGCCGGAACGGCCGGAGCCGCCGCTCCCCGCGGCTCCGGCCCCCCATTCGACCCGGCCGCGGGTGTTGCCTGTCGCACGCAGAACGGCACCGTAGATCCTGTACGAGCCGATGACGGGCAGGGCTGGTTCGGCCCCCCGATAGAGACCTGGCGCGGGCGCGGCTTGCGCGCCTCGCCGCAGGTCGCCCGGCGAGGCTGAGAGCCGGCTCGTCCACAGCAATCCCAGCGGCCGACAGGCCGACCAGGCCCGACAGCGCCCATGACGGCCGCGGGCAAACCGACGCTTGCCTGACGGCGCCGTCCACGGCGGCCGCTGGCCGCGCAATGGAGACGGACATGGCAAGCTACAGTGACAGCGAATTGCAGGCGATTGCCGCCTGGCTCGGGGATGGGCTTTCGGCCTCCAGGATCGCGGCGGCGTTCAGCGCACAGCGCGGCAGCCCAGTATCGCGCAACGCCATTATCGGCATCGTCCATCGCAATGCCATGCTGGGCGCGATCGGCTTCGCCAATGGCAAGGGCCCGTCGGCAGCCGGCACGGCGATGGCCAAGGCGGCGAGCCGAGCCGCCAAGGCGGAACCTCCAACGAGCCGTGCCGGCGCCATCCCGCAGCCGGGGAGCACACCGGCCGTGCGGCCGAAGCAGGCCCCTTCGCCCGTCCGGCCACGGCTTTTCCAACGCGAGGCGGGCGTGCTGATCGCTGATGGGCAAACCTACCGCTTCAAGGTGCCGGCGTCGCCGCGCGGTCCTATCGGCCGGCAGCCGCATGGCGTGGCCATGCGCTTCATCGATTGCCTGTTCACCCGCTGCCGTGCTCCGCTCGACCCAGCGCCGGAGGAAGATGCTAAAAATGGTCAGCCCGGCGGACGGCCCGGCCAGGACATGCTGTGCTGCGGCATGCGCACCACGGCGTTGAAAAGCTACTGCGGCTACCATCAGGCGCGCTTTCACCGCCCTGTTTGCGAAGCCGGGTGAAGCTCGGTCCCTTCTCCCCGTTGAATGGAGGAAAAGGCGCTTCTCACGCCGCCGTCACCAGTTTCGATCGCCGCCAATACCGGGAGAATTACCGTGAACGCCTATCGCGCCGCACCGCTATTTCGGCATCTGGCGCCCTTGTTTGGGCGGCTGCACCGCCCGTCGCTCCAGCATCGTCGCCGGGCCGCCGCCGGCAACCAGAATGCCGGCAACCCGGGCAAAGCCGGTGAACACTTTCATCGCATCGGATTGCGAGATCTGCGCCGCGATGGCGGCGCTGCAGGCGTTGAGGGCGCTGCGATAGACGTGGCCCCGCCGCTCGATCGGCCAGCGCTGCAGGAAATCGGCAGCCTCGCTGACAGTCTCGATCTCCTCGACATGACCGTCCAGGGAGACTTTGAGCGGCACTCCGGTCTTCATCGTACCCACGGCATTCACCTTCGGTCCGGGCGCGGCTTTCGAGCCGACGCTCATAAACGCACCAGGCCTGCCGCCGGTTGCATCGCGGCCGTCTCAGGGGCTCGCCGCCGCGTCGAGCCACTCATGCGCGCGGCTTCTTGGCTTGGCCACCAATATGCCTTGTTGCCTGGCCGCCTCGCGGAAGGCCTCGAAGGCGGGGCGCGGACAGCAAGTGCCCTCGACCGCGAGCCGGACGAGCCGCGCCGCCTCGAGATAGCCCGGCGCGGTTTTGTCGGGCCATTGGTGACGAAGCGCTGTCGCCGCATCGGCCACCGAGCCGACCAGCATGGTCTTGTTGTCGCAGAAACGCAGGGTCACCGGCATGAAAGCCGTCATGGGCAATCCTCCCCTTGGGCATGGACGCGTCACAACGTCCGGACCGGCGGCGGGTTCCATTAGCGCGGCTGTAAGAACGAGGTGGTGCGCGGCATGAGCGAACGGCCCTTCATGCAGCTCTACGTCTCCGATTTCATCGGCGACACGCTGCAACTCTCGACCGAGCAGATCGGCGCCTACATGCTGCTGCTGATGGCGATGTGGAACGCCGGGGGAAGCCTGCCCGATGATGACGCGAGGCTGGCGCGCGTGGCGCGCCTGCCGTTGAAGCGATGGCGCGCGATCAGTGCCGAGCTGCTCGCCTTCTTCGAGCGCGAGGGCGACGAGATCGGACACAAGAGACTGACGAAGGAGCTGCGCAAGGCGCGGCTCAAGAGCGAGGCGAGAGCGGCCGCCGGCGCGCGCGGCGGAGCCGCCACCGCCTTGAAAACAAAGGCGCATACCCAAGCAAATGCCGATGTTTTGACGCGGCATTCTCCAGAGTCCAGAAACCAGATGGAAAAAGCTTCGGCTTTTTCAGCGCGCGAAGGGCGCGAAAGACCGGGCCGGCTCAAAAAGCCGCCGGGCTGGACCAGGCCGAAAACCCACGGGGACGCCGCCAACGCCATCATCGAGGAGATCCGCGGATATGACCACGGCCGAACTGCAGCAGGCAACGAAGGCGCTGGCGGCAATGTTCTCCTGCTTCCCGCAATCCGCCCTGACTGACGTCGAGATGCAACTGCGCGGCTACCTCGGCGCGATCAGGGATGCCGAACTGGGCGACCTGCAGGCCGCCATCCAGCGCTTCGTGCGCGGCGAGGTGAGGAGTTGCAACGCGCAGTTCTGCCCTTCGAGCGCGCAGCTCTGCATCGAAGTGCGCGAGCGGCGGGTGATGCGGGAGTTGCTGGCGCGGAGGGGCGCCGGCCTGGTTTCCTCGCCTGTGCGAAGCGGGGGAGAGGCGGCCCGGCGAAGCCGGGACGGAGAGGGGGACGCCGTCGGCCACGCCAGAGCCGACTGAGAATTGGCCACCACTCGAACACAACCAAGGAGCCACCCATGCCCAAAAAAACCAAGGCCGCCAGGCCGCAAGCGCCGAAACTGCCGAGAGGCGAGGCCGAGCAGGTGCGCATCCGTCGCGAGGTCGGCCATGATTTCGCGCTGAAGGACGATGCCTTCGGCCGCAAGCGGCTGACACCGGGCACGGCCGAGGCGCGGCGCGTCTACGAGGTGTCGAATGACGGCCACACTTCCACCGGCGGCATCGTGCGGGTGCGCAATGTCGACCCGCTGCTAGGCATCACCTCGCTGACCCGCCAACAGCGCGAGGCCGGCATGCGCTACCGCGAGCACTTCCGGTGCAGCCAGCAGGCCGATATCAAGCCGATGCGCTGGACGGAGCGCGTCGACGGCGGCCGCATCGGCGGCGGCATCGCCGACAGCGTGCTCAACGCCGGCCGCACGCACGCCGCCGCGACACGGGCGCTCGGGCATTGGGACGTGGCGGCAATCGTGCGGAAGGTCGTCTGCCTGGAACAGCCGGTGAAGACCGTGGCCGAACAGGATGGCGAAGGCCGCGACGTGGTGACAAGGCTGTTGAAGGTAGGGCTCGACCTGCTGGCCGTGCACTATGGGATGATGATGGGGCGTTAGGGTTAGTTCAACCCCGACGATGCGGGCGCGCCGGCAGATGCTGGTGTTTTACGCAAGCCGGACGGCAATATTGATCCGGCCGGCTAACGCCGGCCGGGCCAAATCCCAAGGTCAGTAGCCGCAGACCCGCACTCTCTCGATTACACGGTGGTGGTGGCGCCAATGCTTCACCAGCTCGGTGTGGCAGCGGCGATGGTACATGCCGTAATAGCGCGGCCGGTAGCCGTCGTCGTACACGCCATAACGATAGTGGTGACGGCGGTAATAGGCACCATCATCGGAGTAGCCACCGTAATAGTCGCTATCGTCGGAGTAGTGACGGTAATAGTCGCGATGTCTGGGAACGTAGTAGTCGTCATCATAGCCGTTCCCGATGCCGAGCGTGATGCTGGCGGCATTTGCCGGAGCGATCACCGCCATCGCCGAAGCGACCGCGATCACGGATGCAAGCAAGAGCTTTTTCATGACAACCTCCTTCTTAAGGTGTGCCTAATAAACGCTGCAGCCGCGGCCCTGTTCCCATAAATCGGTGAATCGACGGTTAGAGCTGGTGCCGTGGCGGCAAAGGACCTGTCGGGCGATGCCGCCCTGGCCATACCTGTCAGCATGGTGAGGGGCGTTTTGAACCTTGGCCGCCGCCGTCCATTTCCCCTGGATGCAACGGGGCCGAGTAAGCGGGCGCGCTTCCTTTTCCCACAAGGGGAAAGGAACCCTCTAAAACAGCGCCTTTTCCAGCGGTCCTGCCAATGTCTCAGCAAAGGCCGTCGCCAGATGATGCCTGTCGCGGAAGGCGAGCTTGCCGTCGATGAAGACGTGGCATTCGGTCGGGCCGCAGAAGCGGTCGGTGAGGTCGACATAGAGCGTGTCGGGGATGCTTTTCACCACCGCGCGCTCGGCGGCGGCCACGTCGTCATTGGCGGCCTCGGCCCTCGGCGTGTCGCACAGCGACGGCGCCTCGCGCCACCACAGCGCGCGGGCGACGCAGGCGTTCGCGAAGCTGTCGCCGATCGGCGTGTCGCGGATGACGGCGGCCTCGACGCCCGCCTGGCTGAAGGCCTCCAAGGTGGAGCGCAGGCCAGCCTGCCAGCGAGCTATCTCGGCCTTGCGGCTGGCGGCGGACATGTCGCGTGTCAGATTGCCGATCGAGAACTCCGAGATCACCACCAGGCGCGGCTTGCTGCGGATAATGTCTGAAATCGCCTGTTCGCGCCAGGCGTCGCATTCGGTGTAGTCGCGCTTGAGCACGGCGTTGAAGGTCGACAGGCGTGAAGCGCGGCACGAGGATTTGAGGTAGGTGATCACTTTGGTGTCGTTGCGTTTTGCTGCCTCGACCAGCGGCGTCGACCAGTGGTCGGCATGCGAATCGCCGAACAGCACGATGGTGTGGGCGGCGTCGGCCGGCCCGAAGGTGCAAGGTTTCGGCTCCACCGTGTGAAAATCGAGCAGGCAGTCCTTGTCGACGGCGCGCGCGATGGACGGCTGTTCGGCGGCCTCTTCGATGCCGCGCTGGGTGGGGTCGATGTTGCGCGTGGCCAGATGCGCGTTGGCGTAGGCCGCAGCCACGCCGGCGGCGGTCAGCACGAGGGCCGGGGCGAGGGCAAGCCCGGGGAAAAGCCGAAGCGGTCCTGCGGCCGGGCTGGCGTCGAAGCGAAAGGCTCTGGCTGTCGCCGCCAGCCAGTCGCCGCGCCGCGCGGGGTTTTCGATCAGCCGGTAGGTGGCCGCCGACAGCGCCAGCGCCAGCACGGCGCAGCCGATGCGCTGCGCCACGCCGAGGTCGGGCTGCAGCATGGTGGCATAGACGATGACGGGCCAATGCCAGAGATAGAGCGAATAGGAGAGCGTGCCGACCCACTGCAAGGGCGGCAGCGAGAGCATGGCGGCGGGCGCCAAGGCCCGCCAGCGAGTCCTGGCCGGGGCATCGCCCTGCTCGCCGGCGCCGTTCAACAGCACCAGCACGGAGCCGGCAACTGGCAGCAGCGCGTACCAGCCGGGGAAGGGCAGGTCTTCGCTCAAACAGAGATAGGCGACGGCGATTAGCGCCAAGCCCAACCATCCCTGTGCCGCCCGCAGCCAGGATTGATGCCGCCACAAGATTGGCGCGGCAAAGGTCGCCAGGCCGCCGGCGGCGAATTCCCAGGCCCGCAGCGGCGAGAAATAGAAAGCCCAGGCCGGCGAGAGACTGGTGAGCCAGAGGCACGCCGCGAAGGAGGCGAGGCCGACGGTACCGATCACGACCACCGTCATCCGCCGGCCCCGATGCAGCCAGGCGGCGAAGACAAGCAGTGCCGGCCAGACGAGATAGAACTGCTCCTCCACCGACAGCGACCAGAAGTGGATGAAGGGGTTGCTCAAGGCATCGGCGGCGAAATAGTCGAACGACCAGCGCAGCAGCCACAGATTGATGGTATAGGCCGCGGCATACATGGCGCCGCGCGAATAGAGCGCCTGTTCCTGCGGCGCCATGATGAAGGTGCCGATGGCGAGCGTGATCAGGATGACGAAGATGGCGGCCGGCAGAAGGCGCCGTGCGCGCCTGGCATAGAAGCGCCAGAGGTCGAGCCGGCCGGTCTCGGTGATCTCCTGCATCAGATGCGTGGTGATCAGCCAGCCGGAAATGACAAAGAAGATGTCGACCCCGGCAAAGCCGCCAGGCAGCGCCGTGAGGCCAAAATGGTAGGCGACGACGCCGCCAACCGCCAGCGCGCGCAAGCCCTGTATGTCAGGCCGAAACGATGCCGCCACGACAGCTCCTTCGTTTGCGCCCAGCCGTCACCTGTCCGGCCGGGTAGCCGATATTGCAATGCAGCATATATTTCGCAGTGCAACATGGCCAGAGCAAGGACGCTGTTTTTTCCTCTTCTTGAAAAAAGCGGGAAATGTGTTGATCGAGGCAAAAACTCGTGGGGTCAGGCACTTGGAGTGGGGGCCGAATGAGTAGCGGCAGGGCAAAGCACGGCGGTCACGAAAACAGCCCCGCGAACGGGGCTGTTTTCACGGCTGCGGCGCGTTATCAACTGCCGCCGTTCAATTTCACGCTGCTGCAGAACTCCGGATGCGTGTTGGTCGGGTTGGCGTTCTTGGCCTCGTCGGCGCAGGCGGTCTTCATGGCGGTCTGGTCCTCGGGCGTGAGGGCCTTCCAGGCTTTGACGAAGTCATCATTGCCGACCATCTTCTTCATGCCTGAGTCCGTGTAGAACGGCTTCATCTTGGCAGGATCGTCGAGAGCGGATGTTCCCGTGCTGCCTCCCGCGAGAGCCGAACCGGTGGCCATCGAAAGCGCCATCGCGCCAAGACAGATCATCTTGATGTTCATGACTGGATCCTTCCCTGTTGCTTTGTGATCGTCGAAGCAACGATCAAGGTTATAACGAAACAGGTTGCCCGAAAGTTCCGGTTTATCAGACCAAGATTCCCTAATTCCACCAAAATGTGTTCTGTCTAACCTTCCAAATATTTGCAATATTTGGAACGCGAGCCACGGCTCCAGGCGACTGCTTGGTTTTGAGCAATCTTCCCCGCTGCTGCTCATCGCCGTTGACGCTGGACGACCAGGCTTCAGGTCGTCTGGACAACTTCGCGGCTCGCGGATGGTTCCGGGTTCCGGCAGGACGGCCTTGTCGCCGCACAAAAAAGGCCTCGCGGGCGCAGCCAGCGAGGCATTGATTGGAGGGACTTGTCATCGCCTCAGGAAGCGATTGCGCAGCAACGAGGCCGGCTTGCGGAAAGTTTCAGCGCCCAGCGACCGTCAAGCGCCTCTGCTACGAAACCCAGCTTGCCGGCACCTTGCAGACTTCGTCTGAGCCTACAACTTCGCTCGAACCTAGGAGGAAGCCTCGCTATCCCGCTGGATCAGCGTGCGCGCCGCGTCTGCCCCTGCCGCCAGGATGCGTTCCGAGAGTTCCGTTCCGTCCACGGCGCGGGCCATCTGAAGGGCGCCGATAAGGGTCGCAAAGATGCCCAGCGCAACGCTTTCCCGATTCCGGGTCCGCGGCGGCAGTTCCGCCGCCACCTGGCGCACCTGGGTCAGCAAGCGCTCGGTATAGAGTTGACGTGTTTCGGAAGGCTCGCGTGCGATCTCCGGCAGCAATGCGGCGGACGCGCAGCCCTGTCCCGGATTGTCCCGGTGTGCCGTCGACAGATAAGCGTCGATGGCCATATCCAGGCCGCCGGCAGCCAAAGCTTCGCGGATCTGGTCCGACTGATCCTCCAAGGCCGCTGCCACGGTTTCACGGACAAGCGCCGCCTTGGATTGAAAGTGCGGATAGAAGGCCCCGTTGGTCAGGCCGGCGTCTTTCATGATGGTTGCGAGCCCGGACGCGGCGATACCGTCACCGCGAAAACGGTTGGCGGCAACCTCCATGATCCGGCTGCGCGAGGCGTCCTTCCGGCCTTTTTCATAGCGCATGGCTGCGATTCCTTTCTTCTATTGCATTATGAGTGTAATGTGATATTACGAGCATAATTCTAACGAGGCGAAAAAGCTAGCCCTCATGATTTTGGAGCACCAAATGAACAGGAATTCGGGAAAGACCGCGCTCGTCACGGGAGCCTCCTCGGGCATCGGCCGCGCCAGCGCGGAAGCGCTGGCGCGAGCGGGATTTACCGTGTTCGGTACAAGCCGCCGCAAGCTCGGCGACAGCCCGAACGGAGTAACCATGCTGGTTTGCGATGTGACCGACGACAAGGCCATCGATGCACTCGTTTCAACCATACACGCGCAGACCGGCCGCATCGATCTGCTGGTCAACAATGCCGGCGTCGGCATGTTTGGAGGAGCCGAAGAATCCTCGATCTCGCAGGTGCAGGCGCTGTTCGACGTCAATCTGTTCGGCGTCATGCGCGTGACCAATGCGGTGTTGCCGTCGATGCGGCGGCAGGGCGTAGGACGCATCATAAATATCGGCTCGATCCTGGGATTGGTACCCGCGCCATATTCGGCGCATTACTCCGCGGTCAAGCACGCGCTCGAAGGTTATTCGGAATCGCTCGATCATGAGATTCGTGCTTTCAATATTCGCGTCTCGGTCATCGAGCCGGCATTCGTGCGCACCGTCTTCGACCAGAATGGAATAGAACCGGATTCCGTGCTGAAGGAATACGATCGGGCGCGAGCCGGCTTCAAGGCGTTGCTTGCCGATGTGATGCCCAAAGCCGATCGGCCGGAAGTGGTGGCGGATGTGGTCGTCAAAGCGGCGACCGCCAGCCAGCCGCGCCGGCGCTACACCGCGGGCAAGGCGGCCCGGCAGGTCAGCCTGCTGCGTCGCTTCGCGCCCGCCGGGATGTTCGACAAGACCTTGCGCAAGCAGTTCCGCTTGCCTGCCTGAGCAAACGATTTTCAGAAAGTGACCATGATGAAAGCCTTTGTCGTCGACAAATATCAGAAGAAGGGCGCCCTGCGGCTGGCCGAAATGCCAGAGCCGGATCCGCGGGACGATGATGTCCTGGTCGAGATCCATGCCGCCGCCGTGAACCTCCTGGATGCCAAGGTCCGGGACGGAGAGTTCAAACCCATCCTGCCCTATCGCCCGCCCTTCATTCTGGGCCACGACGTGGCAGGGATCGTCGTGCGGGTCGGATCGAAAGTCCGCGGCTTCAAGCCAGGCGACGAAGTCTATGCCCGGCCGCGCGATGGCCGGATCGGGACATTCGCGCAATCCATAGCCATGAACGAAGCCGACGTGGCCCTGAAGCCAAAAAACCTCAGCATGGAAGAGGCCGCCTCGATCCCGCTCGTCGGCCTGACTGCCTGGCAGGTGCTGGTCGAGAAAGCCAAACTGAGGAAGGGGCAGAAAGTCTTCATTCAGGCCGGTTCCGGCGGGGTGGGGACCTTCGCCATCCAGCTGGCGAAGCATCTCGGCGCGACGGTCGCGACAACAGCGAGCGCGGCGAGCACCGATCTGGTCAAAAGTCTCGGCGCCGATATCGTCGTCGATTACAAGAAGGATGATTTCGAAAACGTCCTGCAGGGCTACGACGTTGTCCTGAACAGCCAGGACGCCAAGACGCTCGAAAAATCGCTGCGCGTTCTGAAGCCGAGCGGCAAGCTGATCTCCATCTCCGGTCCCCCGGATTCCGATTTTGCCAGGAAACAAGGCCTCAATATCGTCCTGAGGCTGATCGTGGGCCTGCTGAGCCGTGGCATACGCCGCAAGGCAAAACGCGCCGGTGTCGACTATTCGTTCCTGTTCATGTGGGCGCAGGGCGACCAGCTGGGCAAGATCACGTCGCTCATCGAATCCGGCGCCGTACGCCCCGTCGTCGATCGGGTCTTCCCATTCGAACAGACCAACGAAGCATTGACCTATGTCGGGACCGGACGGGCAAAAGGCAAGGTCGTCATCAAGGTCAGATAGAATGGCGCGGCAGCGCGTCACCTGTCCCCGGCGCTGCCCATCATCATCCTTGGCCGGCGTCGCGGCCCACCGGTCTCATCTCGACCTCCCTGAGATAAAACGCCTTGCTCGGCTGCAGGTGGTCGACGCAGAGCTGCGCCAGCACCCAATTGTCGCTGCGTTTCAGCGCCTCGATCATCATCAGATGATGCTGGCGCGAGATTTCGAGCTTGTCCCGGTCGGCCAGCGAATTCGCCCGCACCGGCAGGCTGAGGCGCATATAGTGCTCGATCGAGGACACGAGATAGGCGTTGCCGCAGGCCGAGAACATGGTGAGGTGGAAGCGGTCGTTGGCCTCATGGATGCCTCTGAGGTAGCCGGCGTCGACATGGGTGCTGTAGACGCGGTGGATCTCGATCAGCTCGGCGATCAGCGCCTCGCTCGCCGGCAGCCGGATCATCAGCGCGGCCTGGCGCTGCAGCATCTCGCGCACCTCGTAGATCTGGCGCACTTCCTCGGGGGCGAGCCGGCGCACCGTGGCGCCCTTGTTGCGCTCGCGCGTGGCGACGCCAAGCCTTTCCAGCTGGTAAAGGGCCTGGCGGATGGTGTGGCGCGAGACCGGGAAGCGGGCCAGCAGCACGTCCTCGACCAGCCGCGTGCCGGGCGCCAGCCGGCCAAAGATGATGTCTTCCTCCAGCGCATGGACGATATCGGCTTCCTTGCCGCCATAGTCGACCGTGTTGAGCATCGCGATCCTCTTGCTGGCCCGGCCAAATCGTCATTGGCCCCGACCACTCTAGCGTTCGCGCGCGAGGCTGGCCACAAGCTGGTCGAGGCGCGTGTCATCGAGGCTGACGACGCCGCACATCCGCATCGCGTGGCGCAAGCTGATCCTGCCGACTTGCTGGCGCATGATGACCGGCAGGCAGGCCGGCCCCGCTCCGGTCACGAAGGCCTGGCCGACCAGGACCGGTTCGGAGAAGAGCGCCCACTGCACGGCCACGAATGGGACCTTCGGCCAATATCGCTGCTGGACATGGAAAGGCCCGCCACCGACGCGACTCGTGACGGGCCTTCCGAGTACGCCGGGCTTCCCACCGCCCGGCCATTTGCAAAACCAGCCGGCGGCGCGATCGTTCCATCAGGAAGCGCGGGCATCTCTGGGAGACGGGCTCACGGGCCTTTGCGGGTCACTATTTGTGAATGAGCCATTCTATCAAGCCGGTTTCGACCAGATCGCAGCCGGTAAACTCGTGAACCAGGCTTTTGGCCAAGTCGCGCCATTGACACTCGGGCACGTTCGCTTGCGAGACCAGATCTCGAAACACAGCGCGCAGAATGTCGGCATCGAACGCTGAGACGGCAACGGGAACCGGGTCTGTAGCTTCCCAGGCTTGACCGTTGTCATCGCGTTGGCGTTGGCGAAGCTGTTTCAGAAGCTCGCGCGATTGCGCGATCGCGCGCCTGGAATGGTCCATTTCGCGGCGAAAGGCGATGTTTCCAGCAATGGAACGATGTCGTAGCAGGAAGCTGGCTTCGATAGCTGCCCGCGCCACGTCTATATGGCTTCCAACCATCGCTACCTCCCTGAGGTTGTTTTTTACGCCTCCGAAGGTGCATCTCAAAGGGGATTCAGCGTACGGTTTGGTACAAAACCCGCCTATGCGGTTGAGCACACCCGCGCGGTTGCTCAATTCCTGTCGGACGGCTTCGAACGCATCCTCGACACCGTCTCGCGCTCGGCGCGTTTGGAGCGCAGCGGCGGCAGGCCACGGTCGATCAGGTCCATGTCCTCCAGCACCATGTCGCCCATGCGTTTGAAGGCGATGTCGAGGGCGCCGGCGCGATGGGCGGAGCGCAGGAAGCCGGGCAGCGCGCGCACGGGATGGTCGACTGCCAGCGGCTCCTCGGGAAAGACATCGCTGGCGGCAAGGATGTGGCCGCTCTTCACAGCCGCCATCAAGGCGGGGAAATCGACCACGCCGGCACGGCTGAGCAGGATGAAGGCGGCTCCCTTGCGCATCCTGCCAAAAGCATCGGCGCCCAGAAACCCCTGGTTCTCGGAGGTTACTGAGGCGACGACGAAGACGAAGTCGCTTGATGACAGCACCTCGTCCAGCGAGGCCGGCTCGACGCCGTTTTCCCTCAGGATCGACGGCGGCAGCCAGGGGTCGAACACCTTCGTGTGGGTGCGGAAGCCCGACAGCAGGCGGTTGAGGGCGCGGCCGAGATCGCCAAAGCCGATGATGCCGACATCGGCTCCTGAAAGCAGCCGCGCCGTCTGGTTGCCGTCGCCGCCCCACAGTTCCTCGCCTTTGCGGAAAGCAAGATCGGCATCGACGATGCCGCGGGCAAGGTTGAGCGCCATGGCCAGGCCGAGCTCGGCTACCGGCTCGGCGAAGACCAGGCCCGTCGTGACGACATGGATGCCGCGTGCGAACAGTGTTTCGTAGGGCATGTTGTCGAGGAGGTTGCTCTCGACGTTGAAGACGCAGCGCAGCGCCTTCATCGCTTCAAGCGTCCGCGGCGAGATTGGCGGCTGGCCGACGATGTAGCGGGCCTCGGCCAGCACCTGGGCCGGCAGCCGCGCCACGCCGTCGGGCGTCGTCTCGACGATGCGATAATGCGCCTTGAGGCGCGCCAGCTGCGGCGGCGTGAAGATCAGTTCGAGCGTGCGCGGCTCGGGCGCGCTGATCACCAGTGGCAAGGCGGTGTCTGACATTGGCAAGGTCCTCCCAAGCGGCTTGTGGCGCTTTCTCGATCCTAAATCTATCCCGTGCCGGCGGATTTGAAAGCACGGTAGACCAATTCACCCGGCGCAGGCGTTCGAACAATCACCACGGCCGTGCTGGTACGATTGACATTGGCGGCGAAGCCGGTCTTCTCTACGGTTTCCAACAAGGGGAGATGGCTGGTGAAGAAATACGAGAAGCCAACCTGGCAGAAGCGCGAACGGCTTTCGGCCGTCACTGCTCTCGCTGGACCTTCAGGGTTGCCGACCTGAACGCATTCGCCTGCTGAAACAAAGGCGCGATCGCCGATCGCGCCTTTTGCCTTTGCGAACGAGCAGGCCGTCACCCACGCCGCTTCGGCGGTGCGGGCTTCTGTCGCTCGCCGCTTGGCTCGGCGGACAGCCGCTGCTTGCGAAGGCGCTCGGTCTTTGCGTCGCGGGCCTGCCGTTCGGCGTCCAGGATGAGCCGCGACTCGCGATCGGCTCTCTCAAGCTTATGCTTGTCGACCAATCGGGCCACTTTGTCCTCCGGCAGCGTGTCGCATTCCATGAAACCAACGCCGTTCGGCAAGGTTCCGTTGGGTCCGAGCTTTGAGATCGCGTCAGGATTCTGCGTGGTCCGATCGCTCGGCGCGATGACCGGTCTGCCAACTGGTGAGTTGGCGCTCGGCCTCCGATATGGTCACGCTCATCAAGCCGTCAAATTCGGCCATGGCTTCCATATGCCCATGATCAATGATGGATTTGCGAAGAATGCGCATTGCCAGAATAGCATCCTGCAACGCGCGGTCGATATTCTTGACCATGACAGGATCTCCTGCGGGAATAACCTGTCGGCAAGCCGCTTGTTCCCACCGAACGGCACTGGATCTGCTTTTTGAGCGCGATGTCGCTGTCCCAGTGAAGCGCTCCAGCGGTTTCCTTCTCCGGGAGGGGTGGAGGCAGGTCAGAGGTACGGCCCTCAGGACAGAACCACGATGACGATGAAGGGTGGGAGACCCCTCACGCCATGCCCGGCTCCCTCCGCATTCCCAAATGGCGCACCTTGCGGCCGATGATCATCAGCCTGCGTGCCGTATTGTTGCGCAGGCGCCGCGCGCGCCATTCCAGCCCGGTTTCGGTGGTGATCCGCCTGGCATAGACACTCACACGCATGCCGGCCTCATCGGAGGCCAGCTTGACCGGATCGTCATAGAAAGCGGCGATCTTGTCCGCCGCCATGCCTGGCGTTTCCAGCCAGCGTGGAATGTGAACGGAATGGAGCTGATCGACGTCGATCATGACCCGCCCTATGCCGACGCCCGGCGTCGGGCATGTCGTCCAGAACGCGTCACCGATGAAGACGACCCCGTCGCGGCGATGGCCTTGCGTCGTGGTCAGGTTGATCTGCCGGACCTCGACGGGACTTGAGACCGCGAAGTTGCCGCATTGCGCCGATATTTCAGGCATCAATTCGCAAAGCATTTTCTGCGGATTGGCCCGAAAGTCCCTCGTCCATTGTTCGGCCACGGTGCGATAGACGAACATGTTGGCCCGCATCTTGTCGCCGAGAGGAAAGACGGTGATGTAGGCGACGCGGTCGCTGGCCCGCCTGCCGTAGCAGGTGACGGCCTGGTAGACGCATTCGCGCGGCGGAATGGCGAGGTCGAAACCCATCGACAGCGAATGAGCTTTCGATTGCTCGACCCGCTCGACGCCGATGGCGCGCCGCACCGCTTCGCTGTGACCGGTGGCGACCACCAGCAGGCGAGCCGTGATGACCCTGCCGTCGTTCAGCACGAGGCGCTGCCGGTCCGGTCCGGTCGAGACCTGGGCGACCTTGCCGACCGTTATCGGCACTTGCGGGGGAAGGGCATCGCGCAGCCCGTTGATCAACGCGGCATAGGAAAATGCGTATTCGGGCCTGCGCTCACGCGAGAACAGCTGGCCAAGGCGGAAGACATGAATGTCGTCAAACGGCGTGACGAGCCGCATGATCGTTTTGTCGAGGCCGAGCTTCTCGAACAGCCGTATCTGATCGGTACCGATTTTTTCGGCCCGGAACTCGTCGTGATGAACGCGGTGCGGATCGATCAGTGCCACCTTGCGGCCGGCATTTGCCAACACCGTTGCCAGCGTGGTGCCGGCCATTCCGGCGCCAACGATCGCCACGTCGACTTCGATGGGGTCAGCGTCGGCGGGGGTGATATCGCTGCCCTTCATGCTGGTCATCTTCCGTCTCCACAATCCGTGGTGGAAAATATCTTCCGGACCATAATCAACCTCAAGCAACCAACGCGGGTAGCCGGTAGTAACAAACGTTTAGGTTAACCACGGCCACCTCTTTTCCAGCGCGGCGCGATCGCCGAGCCGTCGATGAACTCCAGGCCGCCCGCCTCGTTTAGCGTGTGCAGCTTACGCCCACTCCATAGCGCGCCGGGGGTTAAGATCGTCTCGACACGCTGCTCCATGCCGTTCAAATCAAGGTGAGTGACGCGTGCGATGCCAAGGGCGCCGCCGTAGCTCCTGCGGCAGTCCTGTACCGGACGCAGCAACTGGCCGTCGCGTTCGACCATGCGTCCGGCCGGCCGCGCCGAGGCGATGTCGATCAGCACCGGATTCCTGGGATGCGGCGTCCAGAGGCCGCGAAAGTCCGGCGCCGACCACAGATGCAGCGCGTCCGAGAAGGCGCCGCCGCCGTCCCGGGCGCTGCCTTCACCGTCCCGGACGGTGGCGAACAGCCACCACGAGCCGCCATGCTCGACCAAGGTGGCGTCGCTGGCGACGATGTCGGACAGCAGCGTCGCTTCCTTGACCCATCCGCCCGGGAAGGCCGTGGCGCGGTAGAGATCCACCGTCCGGTTGGCGCAGCTTTCGGGAACCATCCAAACCTCGCCGTCACGCTCGAAGACGAAGGGGTAGGAGAGGTGGTAGGGCAGATCGAGGACCGGCTCCGGACGGCCGATCGGCCCCGACGGACCAAACGGCACGGCGGAAATGATGGCTCGGCCCAGGCGGTGGATATAGTCCTCGACGAACAGGGTTACCTGTCCCTGATGAAGGATCGGGAACGGATCGGCGTAGAAGCGGCTGCCGTCGTCGGGCAGTTCTCGCCAGCCAGAGGCCGGATGCGCGCGCAGGTCGAACAGATCCCGCCCGCCAGCCTCGCGCCAGCCGACCTTCCAGTGCGGGGCGTTGTAGCAGAGATGGTAGATCTTCTGGACGACGCGGCGCGCCAATGCCTTGCCCGCCCTGACGCCGAGCTTGCCGGCCGAGGGCAGCGATGGCGGCCCCCTGCCGTCCTCCGGCTCGGGCAGGGCGGGCAGGGCGCCCCGCGCCGCGCCCGTCACCGCCGCCAGGATCAGGCTTGCCGTGCGCGCCAGCATGTCCTGGAACGAGGCGAGCGCGATGCCGCCATATTCGGTGCCCAGGCGTCCTTCGGCGACGACGGCGCCGTTCTCCTCGATGCAGGCCCGCGGGGTCCGGCCGTCGAGCACCGACGCCAGCAGGGCCGCTTCGCCGCCGGCGCCGTCATAGGTCACATGCCAGACGCGTGTTCCTTCCATTCGCACATCGCCGCAGAGGTCGAGCACGAGGTCGGGCGCGGCGGCGGGCTGCGTGCGGTAGGGTGCCAGCGCCGACAACGGCAGGCGCTTGGCCAGTCCGTCCGCGGGCAAGCCATGGATGACCGTTTCAAGCTGGAACAGTGCCGCGACGCTGCCTGGAATGCCGCTCCCGGCTGGGCGTGCGTCGACGCTGACCGCGACCTCGGCGAGCGCGGCCAGGCGCTGCAGCAGCAGCAGGTGAAAAGCACGGAGGCAGTCGCTGTCCAGGCGCAGGCTCACCTGCATGTCGCACCCCTAGAATTCTGATGTTCGGTATTGGCCGGTGTTCGATTTTTAGGCACGATCGGTGGGCGACGGTCGGACTGGAGGAAGATGTTGCTCCATTTCCATTCGTTTCCCGCTCGCTTGCGCCCTGTCAACACGGCCCATGCCTCTGCTACGCAAACTCCGTGCCAAAAATCAGAAGAGCTCCCAACATAATTAACAGTGTTTTAACAGTTGGAGTAATAGCTAAGCTTAAGCCGCAATTTAAGCTTTTGGGGCACATGGAGTGTTGTCGGAGCGACCTTTGCAATCATCCCTGCTCTCGTTGCCGCAACAACACGCTCCAGAGGTGATGCAATATGCGCCGGAGCCACCGCCGGCCGCGTCCTATCCGTCCTCGACCGTCGAGCTGGGTGACCTGAAGCGCATTCTGGTGCGCCGCCGTTTCCTGATCCTCGCCACCGCCGCGCTGCTGACCCTCGGGGCGCTGCTGTATGGACTGTTCACGCCGGCGCTTTACAGCTCGGTGGCGGAGATCATCGTCGATCCGCAGGACCTGCAGGTGGTCACCAACGACGTCAATCCGAGCCGCGTTCCGCCTGATGGCGGCATCACCATGGTGGAAAGCCAGGTTGCCGTCGTCCAGTCGAGCGGCGTGCTGCTCAGGGCAATCGCGGCGACCAACCTGACCGAGGACCCGGAATTCAACGGGCAGGGCGGGTTGTTGAGCCGCCTGCTCGGCGGCGTGCTGGGCTCGGGCTCGGCCGAAACCGACAAGGCGGGCAAGACGCTCGATGCGCTGCGCCGGCGGCTTGCGGTCAAGCGGGCCGACAAGGTGCTGGTCCTCGACGTGATCGTTACCGCCAAGAGCGCCGACAAGGCGGCGAAGCTCGCCAATGCCATCGCGCAGGCCTACCTGGCGGATCAGGCGAGCGCGCGCGCGAAGATGGCCACGGATGCTTCCGACTCGATCACGGCGCGGCTGGACGAGCAGCGCAAGCGCGTCCAGCGGGCCGAGAATGCGGTCGAGGCCTACAGGTCGGCCAACAACATGGTCATGGCCGCCGGCAATCTGGTCAGTGACCAGGAACTGACCGAGATCAACACGCAGCTCGCCGCCGCGCAGAGCCGCACCGCGACGCTGAAGGCGCAGGTCGACCAGTTGCGCCGGTCCGGCGGCGCGCCGGACGCGACCTCGGAAGCGATGCGCTCGGCGGTGATTTCGAGCCTGCGGGCGCAGGAGGCGACACTTGTCGACCAGGTTTCGCAGCTCGGCACGGAGCTCGGGCCGCGCCATCCTTCGATGATGGCGGCCCAGCAGCAATTGCGCGACACGCGCGCGCTCATCGCGCGCGAACTCGGTCGTATCGCCGCCGCCGCCGAAACCGACTACGAGCGCGCGCTGGCCAACCAGCAGGCGCTGGAAGCGAAGGTCGCGGGCATGAAGAGCAAGTCGCTCGACACCGACCAGGCCTCGGTCAAGCTGCGCGAACTGCAACGCGATCTCGAGGCGGTGCGCTCCGTCTATGCCACTTATCTGCAACGGGCGCAGGAAACGCGCGAGCAGGTCAATGTCGACAGCACCAATGCGCGCATCATCTCCGACGCCATGCCGGCCCTGAAGAAGAGCTGGCCGCCGCTGTTGCTGCTGGTGTTCGGCGCGTTCTTCGGCGGGCTGGGGCTCGGTACCGGCATGGCGCTGATCGCGGAATATTCATCGCCGACGGTGCTTTCCAGCGCGCAGATGCAATCGGCCATCGACGCGCCCGTGGTGGGCGTGCTGCCGGCAAAAGCAGCGCGCCGCCGCTGGTGGCCTTTCGGCGGCGCCGCCGCGCCGGCCGGACAGAAGATGGACGCCGTCGCCGGCCTGGCGTTGAGACGCCTGTTCTCCTCCAGCCGGCGTCCGCCGAACTGGCCACTGGTACCGTCGATCCTGGTGACGTCGGCGCCAGAGGACGCCGCGCAGCGGGGCCGGGTGGCGCGCCTGCTGGCCAACGCGGCGGCTGCCAGGGGCAGCCGTGTCCTATTCATCGACACCAACAATACCGGCGGCAGCCAGAAGGAGCCGCAGCCAGGTCTCCTCGACGTGCTGCGCGGCGAATACGCCTTCGAAGCGCTCAGCCAATACGCGCCCGGCAGCAACGTCGCGCTTCTCGGCAAGGGTCGGCCGAAGGCTGCTTTTTCCGAGGCGCAGGGCGTCTATTTCACACAGCATATGCTGGCCCAGGCGAGCCGCAATTTCGAACTCGTCGTCGTCGATGGCGGCGCGCTGGCCGACAATCTCAACGCCTCACCGCTGGTCGCCATGGTCGACGAGATAGTGCTCGTCGCCACGCTGAACGCGACGCCGATGCGCGACGTCACGGCGGCCTCGCAAGCCATTTCGGTCATGGGGCGGTTGCCGACCGGCGCCTTGCTGGTCGACGAGGCGGCCTGACATGGCTGCCATCCGGGGCGCCGCCCGGTCCGCCACCCCGGCGGCCGGCTGGGCTGGCCAGGGTCAAGCCCCGACCGCGCCCCGCACCGGCAATTCCGTCGACTGGGTGACCGGCTACGGCCTGGTCGCGGTGGTGGCGCTGCTGTTCAGCATTTCGGGCGGCATGCTGTGGCTGGTGGGCTACAATTACGACGGCCTGACGGGCAATCCGGCGACCAAGATCCATCCTTCCACCTATCTGCTCGTGCTGATGTTTGCTTGGCGCGCCTGCACGTTCGGCAACCCGGTCGGCTATACGCTGGCCATCGCCGACAGGCGGCCTGCCAGCGCGCTGCTGGCCGTCATGTCGATCATGCTGCTGGTCGTCGTCATCGTCAGGCAGCGCCCCGGCATGGCCGGCATGATCGACACGTTCGTGGCGGCGGCGCTGCTGGTGATGATGCTGGCCGAGGCCGACGAAAAGACGTTCGCCCGCATGCAAACCGTGGTGCACGCGGTGATGACGGTCAACGCGCTGCTGGCGCTGTTCGAGTTCGCCACCAAGACGCTGGTCTTCCCCTACCGGCTCGACGGCGAGGTGTTCATGAACGACCTGCGCTCGACGGCGCTCCAGGGCCATCCGCTGTCCAACGCCACGATCACCTCGATCTATGTGCTGGCGCTGCTCTCCGGTTCGAAATCCCTGTCCATGCCGCTGCGGCTCGGGCTGATCGGCCTGCAATGCGCGGCGCTGGTCGCATTTGGCGGGCGCTCGGCGATGGTGACGACGATCGCGCTCGGCGGCATCTATCTGCTTTTCAGTGGCGTGGCTTATCTGCGGCGAGGACGCATCAGCCTGCCGGGTGCCGCCCTTGCCGTCATGCTCGCCTCGCTGCTGCCGGTCGTGGTGGTCATGCTGTTCTCCTACGGCTTCTTCGACGCGCTGCTGGAGCGCTTTGTGTCCGACAGCGGCAGCGCCAATGCCCGCGTCGAAATGTTCGAGTTGTTCAAGCATTTCGAACTGCGCGACTTGATCGTGGGGCCCGACATCGATCTCATCGAAAGCCTGCGCCGCATCAACGGCCTCGAACAGGGTATCGAGAACCCGATCATCCGCCTGCTCCTCTATCAGGGCGCCTTCTTCACCCTGCTGTTGTTTTTCGGCTTCGCGCTGTTCATGCACGAAGTGGCACGCCGCTGCCATCCCGGCATCTGGCTGCCGATGCTGGGCTGGCTGATCCTGCTCAACACCTCCGAAAGCCTGGCGTCCAAGACGACGCTGATGACCAAGTTCGTGGTGATCGCGCTGGCGCTTTACAGGCCGGTGAAGGTGGCGGGGCGTCCGGGCGCACAAGGGGTGCCGAGGTAGCGCTGCTCTACGGCGACAAGGAACTCGGCCGCATTTGGAAGGCGGTTATTCCGGCATCCTTAACCCGAGTGCATCCACCATCGCCGGGTCGAGCGAGCGGGTTTTGTCGTCCATCATGCCCATGCCGTCGAACAGGTCCCAGAAGGCCCAGGGAAAGCCGGATGCCTCGGCGCTCTGCCTGACATCGGCGATGTAGCGGGCGCGGTCGGGATTGGGGGCGGCGACGTAGCGGGCGTCGGTGCGCAGCGCGCCGAATTCGCCCATGATGACGCGCGTCGGGGCGATGCCGTGGCTGTCGGCCCAATCGCGCGCCTGGCCGATATATTTGTCGACGAACCAGCGATCTGGCCTGGCGTCGAAATAGACCTTCAGCACGCGTTCGGTTTCGGCATAGGCGGCCTGTTTGTCCGCTTCCGAGGTTTCGGTGTCCCCGGCCATGCGGGCCCTGACCGAGGCCAGCGTCCGTTCGAGCGAACCGGCGGAGGCTGGCCATGGCACGTTGTTGAGCGCGCGGTAGACGGGCTCGCGCATCCAGGGTGCGCCCTGATGGCTGAACAGATAAGGTTCGTAGAAATGGAAGGTGAACAGGATCGGCTCGAAGGCCGCCAGCGGTTCCGGATCGAGCGCGGCAAGCCCGCTCACCATCGAGCCGCAGCCGCCGGTGACGACCAGCGGCAACGTCTGGGATGACGCCCTGGCCGCCGTCAGGAGGGCCGCCTGGACGTTCGACCAGACGTTGGAGGAGCAGGATTGCGGCGGTTCGTTGACCGGTTCCAGCGCCACCATGCCCGACGGGAACCGCTGCAGCCTGTTGGCAAGCGTGCCGACAAGCGCGCGATAGGCTCTGAATTCGGGCGCGGCGGTGCTGGAGACCATGCGGTCGGGGTTCCAGTAATGGGTGGCGCCGTTGGCCTGCACGTTGACGATGATGCCGAGATCCGCATCGATGACTGCCGCGACGGCATCGTCCAGCATCGCCAGCAATTTTGCGCGCGTGGCGGCATCGGCGGCCAGGAACGGGCCAGGATCGACCGGCAGGCGGACGAAGTCGAGCCCGGTCCGGCGCAGCCGGCGAAGGTCGTCCGGTGTCGGCACCGGCCGCTGCGGCTGGAAGGGCGGCCAGTCATAGTCGGTGCGCGGCGCGGGAAACTCACGCGTCAGCGCGAACCAGGGCCAGGCGTTGACGCCGCGGCGAAAACGCCATTCGCCGGTGGCGGCCAGCGCGGGCGATGCGGACGAGAGTGCTGCCGTGGCGGGCACCAGCGCCGTCGACAGCGCGGTCCTCAGCAGCCGCCGTCGCGACCAGCCCGTCATACGGCGCCGGGCGAGGGACGGTCGACCGGCTGGGCTGCGGCGGCGCTCACGCCCAGAAGCCGGTAAGCTTCGGTTTCATAGGCAAGCAGGACATCGTCCCAGCGGAAAGCTTCGTTGGCGCGGGCTCTCGCGGCCGCGCCGCAGGTCCTGACCAGCGCGTCATCCTCCATCGCCTGCCGCATCCGCTCGGCGCAACTCCGCGCATCGGTGAAATAGATGGCGGCCGCGCCGGCGGTCCATCTGTTATAGGGGTTGTCGTGAGCGATCACCATGTTGCCGGCGGCCAGCGCCTCGACCAGCGACGGGTTGGTGCCGCCGACGGTGTGGCCATGCAGATAGGCGCGCGCGTGAAAACGCAGCGCCTTCACCGCCGCCTGGTCGTAGATGGCGCCGGGCAGCACCACCGAGGCGTTCGCCGCCTTGCGGACGGCGGCATGGTAAGGGATATCGGGGGAAAGCGTGCCCAGCACCACCAGCTTCATGTCGCGCTTCTGGCTGCAGAAGGCCTCGACCATGGGCAGGATGTTGTTGTCGGGCTCGATGCGCGCGATCGAGATCAGGTAGTTGCCAGGCTCAAGGCCGAGCGCGCGCACCGGCGCCTCCGGGGCCGATGTCACCGGGTCGGCGCCATAGGTGATGGTGGCGATGGCGCTGCGCGGCCGGCGCGTCGCTAGGTGATCCGCGATCACCGGATGATCGGCGACCAGGCGGTGCGAGGCCCAGGCGCCGATCCATTCGTTTAGCCAGAACCATGTGCGCGCAGCCATACCCCATTTTGGCCGGCGCCACTCGATGCCGTCCATGTTGGTGATGATCTTGCGCCGCATCAGCCTCAGCCAGGTCAGGAAGACCGCGCCATTATAGCCGAGCACCAGGCAGATGCCGGGCCGCCGGGCGGCGTCGAGCACACATTGCCAGTCGAATTCCAGCGTCGCGCGGGGACCTTTCGAGGCGACCTGGACATGGATGAGATCGATGCCGTTCCAGGTGTCGACACGCACCCTTTGGTCGACCCGCTCGACCTCCTCCTGGCAATAGACGCCGACCTTCCAGCCGCGCCCGGCAAGAAACAGCGCCAGCCTCTCGGCGAAGGTTTCAAAGCCACCATGGGCCGCTGGAATGCCGCGCGTCCCGAGGATCAGGATGGTGGGCATTTCAGGTTTCATGGCTGCTGGCGCTTTCAAGTCCGCTCGATTCCGCAATGCGCGGCCGTCCCTCTGGAAACACAGCCCAGCGAATATCCGTGCCAGACTCAGTTCCAGCCATCATCGCACCGGGGTGTAAAATATTTCTTCCAGCGGCCGGAGTTGTTTCACTATCGGTCAACTATCCCAGCGTATGTGTATCGAAACAAGGCAATGCCGCGACCGGGCGACCTGCAGACGGAGAAATCAGGGCCGGCATGATCCTTGCTCATGGACTTCTGTGCGCCACACCGGCGGAGGACGTGCAGCATTTGGTATGGTGATCCGGGTTCTACATCCGCTCGTCACCATGCCGGCAACAAGTGAAGTCCAAAGGGGTGTTGGGCTTGAAGTCTCCAGTCGCCTGTTCTGTCAGGCGGCGGGATCGTCAAACTACCCCTGGCAGAAAGATGCATGGGAATATGCGGATTGCATGCGTCCATCAGGGCTATGAACTCTATGGTTCCGATCGCAGCTTCGCGGAGAGCGTCGCCGCGTTGCGCGCCGCGTTTCCTTCAGCCGACATCGAGGTCGTCCTGCCGCGCAGCGGACCGATCGTGCCGATCCTCGAACCGCATGCGACCCGGATCGTCTTCGAGCCGCTCTGGGTGCTGAGGCGCCAGGCGATTGCGCGCCTTGCCACCATCGAGATGGCGCGGCTGCCGGTCGCGGTGCTGAGGGCCTGGCGGCGGCTCCGGGATTGCGATCTCACCTATGTCAACACCTCGATCGTGGCCGACTATGCGCTTGCCGCGCGCCTGCTGCCGCACAAGGCCGTGCTGCACATCCACGAAATTCCCGAAGGCGCCATGCGCAGGATCCTAGTCGGCCTGATGCACTGGAGCCATGCCGATCTCATCTTCAACTCGCGCGCCACACGCGCCGCGTTCGGCGAGCCCAGATACGCGCGCTCCCATGTGGTCTATAACGGCGTTGCCGGCCCGGCCGCGGCCGAAGCGACGACCTATGACGGCAAGCGGCCGCTCAAGGTGCTGCTGCTTGGCCGCATCAACAGGATCAAGGGCCAGGAAGTGCTTTTGGAGGCGATCGCCTCGTTGCCGGCGGAACTCAAGTCGAGGATCGAGGTGCGGCTGGTCGGCGGCGCCTTCGAAAGTACCGAACGCGAACGCGCGCTCGCCGAACTGGTCGGCAGCATGGGGCTCGGCGGACGCGTCAGCGTGCTGCCCTTCATCCCCGATCCCTCCGAGCATTATCGCTGGGCCGATATCGTCACCGTGCCCTCGCGGCGTCCCGAATCGCTCGGCCGCGTCGCCATCGAGGCGATGGCCTACGGCCGGCCGCCGCTGGTGTCGGCGATCGGCGGGCTGGTCGAGGTGGTGAGCGACGGTGAGACCGGCTGGCATGTTCCGCCCGGCGATGCCGCCGCCCTTGCAGCCAAACTCGAGGAGATCATCCTGCGGCCCGAGGCCTGGCGCTCCTTTGTCGCTGCCGGGCGGGCGCGCTACGAGGCGGTCTTCAGCGAACCGGTCGCGGCGGCGGCGATCGCGGCGATAGCCGCCGACAAGCTGAAGACAGCCATCGCCAGGCCGGGGCGGACGGCAACCGCCCGCCAGGCGGAGACACGGCCGTGAAACTTCCTGGCCATCTGGTGCGGCGTCTCGTGCTGATGATCGGCGGCGAGGCGATGCAGAGCGGCTTCCACTTCGCCCTCAACATCGCGCTGCTGCATATGCTTTCGGCGCAAGGCTACGGCCTCTTTGCCATCGGCATGGTGATGGGCGGCGTCGGCCTGTCCTACATCAGGTCGCTCACCGCCGTTCCGGCCTCGATATGGATGGGCAAGAGCACCAACAGCGCCGGCGTCGATGCCTATGACGTTGCCTTCGGGACGGCGGCGCTGGTTGTTGCCTTGCTGATGGCCGTCGGCACGGCGATCGTGATGCGTCTCTTGGGCGACCCCAGCGGAATTGCCGCGGGCTGTTTCGTCGGCGCATGGTCGCTGCGCAGCCACATGCGCACGGCCTTCTTCGCGCGCCGCCAGCAGGTGATCGTTTCCGTCAGCGATGCCGCCTTCACGATCGCCGGCACGGTCATGGCCGGCCTGGCGATCTGGCTGGCCAAGGACGCGCTGCAGACTGTGTTCTATGCGCTCGCGGCGGCCAATGTGTTTGGCATCTTCGTCCTGGTCAGGCTGGCGCGCCGCACGATGCGCATCAGCTTCCGCATGCCGACACGGCGGCGCTATGCGAGGCTGTGGTCCCAGCTCTGCTGGTCGGCATTCAGCGCCACCACCACCAACATCCAGGGGCAATGCCTGGCGCTGCTGGTCGCGGGGATTGCCGGGCCGGCCGCCTATGCGCCGCTGGCGGCGGTGCTGGTGCTGTTCGCGCCGCTGCGCATCAGCAGTCTTGCCTTCGTGAACATGACGCAGCCCGAACTCGCCAAGCTGATGCGCAACAACGAAACGCGCCGTGTCTGGGCGCAGGCAAAGCTGTGGGCCGTTGTCATGGGCCTTGGCGCGGTTGTCTATGGATGCGCCATCCTGTTCGTCCTGCCGATGATAAAGTCCCAGGCTCTCCAGGACGCGTCGGTGGGATTCATCGGGTTTTTCGTGATCGCGAATTTCGTTCCGATCATGCTCTACATCATGCCCCGCATCGTGCTCGAGATAATGGGTGACTTCCGCATCGTCGCCTTCATCACCCTGGGCGGCGCCATCGTCGGGCTGGCGTTGATCGCCATCCTGCTGTCGATCGCCTCCCCGCCATGGGCGCTGCTGGGTTCGGCGGTGTCCGAGATCTTCGTGCTCGTGGCATCATGGTATTTCGTGCATCACCGCATGTGGAACATCGAACACCCGGACCAGCAGCGCGACAGCCGCCTGGGCTCCTGGCGACGGGCGGTTTCGTTCGCCGCGGTCAAGCGATAGGAGAAGGATGTGACAGGCCACGCAGTGCAAATTGCCGCGATGACCGACTTGCCTGGCGGGCAGGTCTCGCATCCCACCTCCGTCGCGGCGAACGACGCCTATACGGCAAAACTGCACACCAGCCTCGAGGCGGTCAGGCCACTCTGGCTGCGCCTCCAGGAAAGCGGTGTGTGCACCGGCCACCAGAATTACGCCTGGGCGGAAGGGATCGCCACGCGGCTGCTGCCGGAAGGCGCCGAACTCCTCATCGTCGAGGTGGGCGACGCCACGACTGGCGAACCCAGGATGCTGGTGCCGCTGATGCGGCGCAGGGCCTTCCAGCATTGGGTGGTCGAATGGTTGAGCTGTGGCGTCTGCGACTATTCGGCACCGCTGCTGGCCGATGCCAGCCCGTGGACGCGACAATCCGCGCAGGCTGCGTGGGCGGCGGTGCGCTCGGCGCTGCCGCCGGCGGACCGCGTCCACATCGTGGGGATTCCCCGACAGATTCAGGGCGTCGCCAATCCGCTGGCCTTGCTGTCGGCCACACGCGATTCCATCCAGACCACTTTCGGCCTCGCCATCGACGGCGATCCCGAAACAGTGCTCAAGCGTCTCTGCAGGCCATCCTTCGTCAAGGAATTCGGCAAGGACTGGCGCCGCCTCGAACGGCTTGGCAGCGTGGAACTGGTCGAGGCCGGGGCGCCGGCCGAGGTTGACCGTATCTTCGGCGAACTGGTGCGGATGCGGCTCGATCGCTTTCGCGAGCTTGGTCGCTTCGATCTGCTGACCCAGGAGAACATCGTCGAATTTTACCGGAACGCGGCTGTTCAGGGCCTGTTGGACGGTTCGGTGCGGCTTTTCGGGCTGCTCGTCGGCGAGGCTCTGATCGCGGTTCAATATCTGCTCGTGCATCAAGGGACTGTTCATGCTCTGCTGATAGCAATGGACCAGGGCGTCGTGCCCAATGTCTCGCCGGGGCTTGCAATCATGGGCAGGTTGATCGGCTGGGCGCGCGAACGAGGCTTTGGATATTTCGACCTGTCGGTCGGCAACCAGAGCTACAAGGAACATATGGGCGCCAAGGGTTCGGTATTGGTCGAACTCTGCCATGGGTTCACGATGCGGGGCAGTGTGGCGACCACCGCCATCGAGTTCCGCAGGCGGGTCGAGGCTTTCGTACGCTCCAGCCCAAGGCTGCTCAACGCGGTCCAGGGAACAATGCGGGGTTTTCGGCGCTTGCGTGGATAATGCCCATGCGCCCCAGAACGAATGGGAGAGGCATGTGGCAAGCCAGGCAGTGCGGTTGGTCGCGACGGCGGATGCACCGGTTCAACCGATTTCGCCGGTTAGAGCAGGCATGGGCGCCACCGCGCACTATACGGCGCGGCTGCACACCAGCTTCGACACCGTAAGGCAGCTCTGGCAGCGTCTTGAGGAGACCGGTTTGTGCACCGGCCACCAGGACCTTGCCTGGGTGGAAGGGATCGCCGGGCGGCTGATGCCCAAAAGCGCCGAGCTGCTCGTCGTCGAGGTCAATGATGCCGCCACGGGCGCGCATGTCATGCTGCTGCCGCTGATGCGGCGCCGGGCGCTCGGCCACTCCGTGATCGAATGGCTGAGCTGCGGCGTGTGCGATTATTCGGCGCCGCTGCTGGCCGATGCCAGGCCTTGGACCAGGCAAAACGCCGACGCCGCCTGGGCCGCGGTCCGCGCCGTGCTGCCGCCGGCCGACCGCATCCATATTGCGGGGATTCCGCGGGAAATCCACGGCGTGGCCAATCCGCTGGCGCTGCTTTCGGCGGCGCGCGACTCCATTCAGATCGCCTCGGGTCTGGTCATGGATGGCGAGCCGGAGACGCTGGTCAAGCGTATCTGCAAATCCTCCTTCACCAAGAATTTCAACAAGCACTGCCGCCGCTTCGAACAGCTCGGCGGCCTCGCACTGGTCGAAGCCGAGACGCCTGAGATGATCGAGGAGCAGTTCGGCAGACTGCTCGACCTCAGGCTCAACCGCTTTCGCGAACTCGGGCGCTTCGACCTTTTGACGCAGGCGCCGATCGTGGAGTTCTACCGCAACGCCGCCCTGCAGGGGCTTTCCGACGGCTCGGTGCGGCTGTTCGGGCTGCGCGTCGGCCAGGCCTATCTCGCTGTCATGTACGTGCTGGTCATGAAGGGCACCTTGCACGCCCTGCTGCTCGGGTTCGACCAGGACGCGGTGGCCAACGTCGCGCCGGGCCTGACGATGATCGGCAAGCTGATGGTGTGGGCACGGGCGCAAGGGCTCGGCTATTTCGACCTCTCGGTCGGCGGACAGGGATACAAGCAGCATATCGGCGCCTCGAACTCGGTGCTGGCCGAACTGTGCGAGGCGATGACGCTGAAGGGCAGGGGCTCGACGACCTATATCAGGCTGCGCTGCAAGGCCGAGCTGTTTGTGCGCTCCAAGCCGCGGCTTTACAAGGCCGTGCAGGGCGTGATGCGCCGTTTCCGGCGGTTGAAGACCTGAAGGACGCCGCCCGCGAAATTGACAGGCGCGCGCGTCTCCGCCATCCTTGGGGCCAGTCGCCGGGCCGCCAAAAGCGGCCGAGTTCCGTGTCAGGCGACCGAGGGCGAAGCGCATGTCCACTGCCGTGAACGGCCAGAACT
This sequence comes from Mesorhizobium sp. ESP6-5, assembly GCF_020164695.1. NCBI lineage: Bacteria > Pseudomonadati > Pseudomonadota > Alphaproteobacteria > Hyphomicrobiales > Phyllobacteriaceae > Mesorhizobium > Mesorhizobium sp. ESP6-5. Next base: position 200,800 of record NZ_JAIUGR010000007.1, on the reverse strand, counting down.
CCAAGCGCGCCGCGGTGCGCAAGGCACTTGACCGCCACAAGGTCTACGTCACCGCGCAGCGTTTCTCAGGCGGCACCTACAGTGCGCGCGTGCTGGTCGACGGCGAGGCCTACTGGGTGGATGAGTTTCGGCTGAGCCAGTTGCAGCAGGGTTTGTCGCCGGCCGAGCTGGAGCTGACGCCGGCGACGGACGACTGAGACCACGTGATAAATCGCGAGCGGTGCCAAGATAGCGCCCCACGGCGCGAAGGAACGAGGCGGTTGTTGGTTTCCGCCAGGCTCGGCTTTTGACATGCCGCCCGCCAAGCTCGGATCCTATCGCGCCAAGCGCGAATTCTCGAAGACGCCGGAGCCGGCCGGCGGGCTGATGACTGGGGGCGGCAACCGCTTCGTCATCCATAAGCATCACGCCACGGCGGACCACTACGATCTGCGCCTGCAGGTTGGCGATGTCTTGAAAAGCTGGGCGGTGCCGCGCGGGCCATCGCTCAACCCAGCCGACAAAAGGCTGGCGGTGGAGACCGAGGACCATCCGCTCGAATACATCGATTTCGAGGGCGTCATCCCCGAAGGCGAATATGGCGGCGGGCCGATGATCGTCTGGGACACCGGCAGCTGGGCGCCGATGGACGATGTCGACAAAAGCCTGCGCACCGGCGCCTTCAAGTTCCGGCTGGCCGGCGAAAAGCTCAATGGCGGCTGGATGTTGACCCGGCTGAAGCCAAAGCCCGGCGAAGACGAGAACAAGAAGAACTGGCTGCTGTTCAAGGAGCGCGACCTCGCCGCCGACACGGGGCTGAATATCCTCGAAGCGCGGCCGGAAAGCGTGAAATCCGGCTTGCGCATCGAGGAGCTGGCAGCGCCACCTAAGCCGGCCGCGAAGTCCGCGCCAAAGCCCGGTTCGCTGAAGCCGGGCGACCTGCCGGGCGCGGCCAAGGCGCCAGCGCTGAGCCGCATCGAGCCGCAACTGGCGAGCCAGGTGCCGAAGCCGCCGGGCGGCGAAGGCCTTGCCGAGAATACGAACGAGCTCTGGCTGCACGAGATCAAATTCGACGGCTACCGCACCATGGCGCATATCTCCGACGGGCAGGTGCGGCTGATCACGCGCGGTGGCATCGACTGGACGAGACGCTATGGCGACTTGCCACATGCGTTCGCCAAGCTGCCGTGCCGCGAGACGATCATCGACGGTGAGATCGTCGTGCTCGATGCCAAGGGCATTTCCCGCTTTGCGCTGTTGCAGGACGCGCTGGCAGCGGGCGCCGGCAGCAAGCTGCATTTCTACGCCTTCGACCTGTTGCATCTCGAGGGCTGGGATCTGATGAAGGTGCCGCTCATCCGGCGCAAGGCGCTGTTGGCCGAACTGCTTGGCGGGCTTGGCGCCAACTCCGCGATCCAGTTCTCCGACCATGTCGAGGGTTCCGGGCAAGCGCTTTACGACCAGGTGACGGAACTCGGCCTGGAGGGCGTGGTCTCCAAACGCGCCACCGCGATCTATCAGAGCGGCCGCACCAAGAGCTGGACCAAGACCAAGGCGCTCGAAAAGGACGATTTCGTCATCGCCGGCTACACCATTTCGGACGCGGCCGAGGGGCTGGCCGCGCTCGGCATGGCCGAGTGGGTGGACGGCGAACTGCACTATCGCGGCAAGGTCGGCACCGGCTTCGATGCCGGGACCGCGGCCGACCTGCTGGCCCGGCTTGAGCCGCTCACATCCGGCGCCACGCCGCCGGAAGGCGTGCCGCGCGAAATCATGCGCGAGATGCACTGGGTCAAGCCGCTGTTTTCGGCGCGCATCCACTACGCCAATCGAACCGCGGACAATTCGTTGCGCCACGGTGTGTTCCGGGGCCTCAGGGATGTCGGCCTGTCGACGCCGGTCTCCTCGACGCGCAAGCGCCTGATCGCCGAAACCGATCTCGCCACCATCTGGGTGACAAACCCGACGCGGCGGCTGTTCGGCAAGACCGGCCCGACCAAGCTCGACATCGCCGTCTATTACGCGCTGGTCGGCGACTTCATGCTGCCGCACATCCTTGGCCGCCCGGTGTCGCTGGTGCGCTGCCCGACCGGCCTGCCCAAGGACTGCTTCTTCCAGCGTCATGCGTTCACCGGCATGCCGCCTTCGGTGGTGATGTTCCAGGCGACCAATTCCGAGGGCGAGACCAAGTCCTATCTCTCGGTCGAGGGCGCGAAAGGATACCTGGCGCTGGCGCAGTTCGGCGTCGTCGAGTTCCACACCTGGGGCACGCATCGCTCGAGCCTCGACAAGCCCGACCAGATCGTCCTCGACCTCGACCCGGGCGAGGGGATTTCCTGGCGCGAGGTGGTGGAGGCCGCCGTGCACATCAAGGGCGAGCTGGAGGGGCTTGGTCTGGTGCCGTTCGCAAAGACCTCCGGCGGCAGCGGTATCCACATCACCGTGCCGGTGACGCAAAAGCAGAACTGGAAGAAGCTGCATCAGGCAACCAGCGCCATATCAACGCATCTAGCGGCCACCGCGCCCGACACCTTCACCACCACAATGGGCAAGGAAAACCGCAAGCGGCGCATCTTCATCGACTATCACCGCAACGCGCGTGGCCACACCTCCGCCGCCCCCTATTCGCTGCGCGCCCGCACCAACCTGCCGGCCTCGACACCGGTGAGCTGGGCCGATCTGGAGGCAATCGATGCACCGCAGGATTTAAATTATGCGTCGCTGCCGGGGTTGCTGGAGACGTCGGGCGATCCGTGGGCTGAGATCGACGACTTCGCCAGGGATCTGCCGGTGGTCTCGGGAAAGGTAAACGGGCTTTGAGGCGCCCTTCGACGACCAGGGCTCCTGAACTTCGTCATCCTAGGGCGAAGCAGGAGCGAAGCTCCGTCGCGAAGACCCTAGGTCGCCGTATGCCAGAACACAAGTCGGGCCAAGGCTCGCGTTTCACCAGCCAATACGGCGTGCAACGGCTGGTCTGGTATGAGGAATATTTCGACATTACCGATGCAATCCAGCGCGAGAAGTCACTTAAGCGCCGGCCGCGCCTATGGAAAGTTGAACTGATCGAGAAGGCCAATCCAGACTGGTTCGAACTCTTTCGCGGGACTGGATGGTGAGCTTTCCTTCACCGCGGCAACGCTTGTAGGTCACGGCATGGATCCTAGGGTCTGCGCGCGTCGCTTCGCTCCTTGCTACGCCCTAGGATGACGAAGCGTGGAGCGTTCGCTGTGGTCGCCGGCGTGTCGGCTCAAACGCCATCGACGCTTTCGACAATTTGAATTATCTTGTCGCCGGTCCTCTCGCAGCCCCGGCGGGAAGCTTTCGTCAGGGATTTGTCGGTATTGTGCGGGGTCGGTGTAGGATTTGCGCAGCCTTGTTCGTCCTTCGGACGAAGCGCTGCGAAGTAACAGTCAGTGCATGGCCGCGTAGGAGTTCATCATGGCGCCCAGGGCAAGTTGGAAGGGTTACCTCAAGCTCAGTCTCGTCAGCTGTCCGGTGCGGCTATACCCCGCCACCAGCGCCAGCGAGCGCATCTCGTTCAACCAGCTGCACAAGAAGACCCACAACCGCATCAACATGAAGCCGGTCGACCCTGAACTGGGGCTCGTTGAGCGGGCGGATCTGGTCAAGGGCTACGAGTACGAGGACAAGCAGTACATCATCATCGACGATGCCGACCTCGACGCGGTGCGCATCGAATCCAACCACACGATGAACATCGAGGCTTTCGTCGATGAGGACGAGGTCGACGTCATCTACCAGGACGCGCCCTATTACATGGCGCCGGACGGGGCGATGGCGGAAGAGACTTTCGCCGTGCTGCGCGAAGCGATGCGCAAATCCGGCAAGCTCGCCATCGCCAGGCTGGTGCTGTCCAGCCGCGAGCGCGTGGTGACGATCGGCGCGCGCGAGAACGGGATGTTCGTGTGCACGTTGAGGAACCCGAACGAAGTGCGTGGCACGGCCGAATATTTCGGCAACATTCCAGCCGGCAAGCCTGACCCGGAAATGCTGCAGCTTGCCGAAGCGCTGATCAAGCAGAAGGAAACCACCTTCGATCCGAAGAATTACGAGGACCGCTACGAGGTCGCGCTGATGACGATGATCCGCGAGAAGCTGAAGGGCCACAAGCCGATCATCGCGGCGGCACCGGAGCGCGGCAACGTCATCAACCTGATGGATGCGCTGAAGGCCAGCCTGTCTCAGTCGAAGCCGCCGGCCAAGTCGAAGAGCAAGGCCGACGAGCCCGCCAAGCCCGCCGCGAAGAAGGCGGCCGCGGGTGGTGCGCCTGAAAATCCTCTCAAGGCCAACCTGCTCAAGGCGGTCGGCAAGAGCAAGAAATGACGGCACCGGCCGTTCCGGGCGCTGTCTTCGGCACGATCGGCGCACTGGCGGCGTTTCCGCTCAGGCTTGCCGCACGCGAGGTGGAGCGCCAGCACGGCCAGCTCAGGCGCGGCGTCACCCGCCGCACCACGCATGTCGTGTTCGGACGCGCATTGTTGGTCAAGGCGGGGCTGACCAAGGCCGGACTAACCAAAAATAGCGATAGCGAGATCGAACGCCGCGTTGGCGCCGAGCGCGCGGCCGGGCGCATTCTCATGAGCGAGAACGGTTTCCTGCGGCTGCTCGGGCTGATGAAGGCGCCCGAGGCGTCTTCGCTGTCGCGCCAATCGCTGATCGACCAGTCAAGGCTGTCCGGCGCCGATCTCGACAGGCTCAGCCTGTTCGACGCCTTCGAGCATGATGGCGAGCCCTATTCCTTCCGCGACCTGATCCTGGCGCGCAAATATGCGGGGCTGATCGCCGGGGGCGCGACATGGGGCGCGATCGCGCGCTCCGTCCACCGCTCCGGCCCGGTGGCTTCGCTGACCGCCAAGTCGCTCAATGTCGGCTCGCAGCACGGCCGCCCCGACGCCATCTACCTCGAAGGCGGCCAGAGCGAGCTCGACGGGCAGCTGCTGTTCGATCTCGGCGCCGCGGCACAAGGCGACGACACGCTGGAAGATTTGTTCGCCGAGGCGGAAGCCGCCGAGGAGGGCGGGGACCATGACGGGGCCGCCGCACTCTACCAGCGCTGCCTCGCCATCGATCCCACCGACGCCATCGCCGCCTTCAACCGCGCCAACTGTTTGCGCGGGTCCGGGCGCGTGGCGGAAGCCGTGCATGATTATGCCAGGGCGATCAAGCTCGATCCGGTCTTCGTCGAAGCCTGGTTCAACCTGGCCGGGCTGATGAGCGAGCAAGGGCGCGATGCTTCGGCGCGAAGGCATTTGCAGAAGGCGATCGCGCTCGACAAGACTTATGCCGACCCGGTGTTCAATCTGGCGCGGCTGGAGTTTGACGCCGGCAATCTGCTTGAGGCGCGGCGGCTGTGGTCTCGTTATCTGGAACTCGACTCCAAGTCCGAGTGGGCCGGGGTCGCCGCCAAAGGCGTGCAGTTCGTGGATATGGAGCTGGCGCAGAAGTCGGCGGGCTGAAATGTTTGCGCTTGAACACCGGGAACTCGGCCTTCATGAGGAAGACACCCATGACCAGCTTCCTCTTCGACGGCCACGAGACCGCTCCCGTCACCATCCTGCTTGCCCATGGCGCCGGCGCTTCAATGGACTCTCCTTCCATGACAGCCACCGCAAAGGCGCTGGCCGCCGCTGGCTTCCAGGTCGTGCGCTTCGAGTTCCACTATATGGCCGCGCGCCGCTACGGCCAGCGCAAGCCGCCACCGCGTGCCGAAACGGTGAACCCGGAATACATCAAGGCGATCGCCGACCTCAGGGCGAAGGGTGTAACGGGCAAGCTCATCATCGGTGGCAAGTCGATGGGTGGGCGCGTCGCCTCGATGATCGCCGACGAGATGTTTTCCAAGGGCGAGATCTTAGGATTGATCTGCCTCGGCTATCCCTTCCATCCGCCTGGCAAGCCCGAGCAATTGCGGACAAAACATCTCGCCGGGCTGAAGACGCCGACGCTGATCTTCCAAGGCACGCGCGACGAGTTCGGCACGAAGGACGAGGTCGCGACCTACAACCTTTCCGATGCCATCGAAGTGATCTGGCTGGAGGACGGCGACCATGATTTGAAGCCGCGCAAGAGTATTTCGGGTTTCTCTACCGCGGATCATCTGACGACGCTGGCGGAGACGGTGAAGGCTTGGATGGGCAGGATCGCGCCCTGATCCCAATGAAGATCGCCAGCTTCAATATCAACAACATCAACAGCAGGCTGGACAACCTGCTGTCGTGGCTCGGCTCCGCAAAACCCGATGTGGTCTGCCTGCAGGAACTGAAGGCGCGCGACACACAGTTTCCGCGTACCGCGCTTGCCGATGCCGGCTATGGCGCGGTGTGGAAAGGCGAGCCGACGTGGAACGGCGTCGCCATACTCGCGCGCGGTGCCGAGCCGGTGCTGACCCGCGATGTATTGCCCGGCGACGATGCCGACCGGCAGAGCCGCTACATCGAGGCGGCGGTGAACGGCATCGTCATCGCCTGTCTCTATGCGCCCAACGGCAACCCGCAGCCGGGGCCGAAATTCACCTACAAGCTCGCCTGGCACGCAAGGCTGGAAGCGCATGCCGAACAGCTCATCGACACCGGCCTGCCGGTGGTGCTGGCCGGCGACTACAACATCGTGCCCGAACCGCGCGACATCTACGCCACACGCTCCTATGACGACAACGCGCTGGTGCAGCCGGAAAGCCGCGCCGCCTTCGCCGCGCTGCTCGAACAAGGCTGGACCGACGCGTTGCGCAAGAAATACCCGAAGGAGACGCTCTACACCTTCTGGGATTACCGACGGAACCGCTGGCCACGCAACGCGGGCCTGCGGCTCGACCACATCCTGTTGTCGACGACGCTGGTGCGCAAGCTCGGGGCCGCCGGCATCGATCGTGACGTGCGCGGGCAAGATGGCGCCAGCGACCACGCGCCGGTCTGGGTGGAATTGGGGTGAAAGGCATTGCGCGACGGTCGTCGCATACACCACGCGACGGCAACGCTGTCACAGCCTCAAGAAAGACAGAGCATCCCTGCCTGCCGATCGGACAGTGCCCCCAACATTATTGGCGGATATGTTCCCGGGTACTGAGATCAGCCTGGCAGTATCGGCGCCGAGGGCCCGGCCGTGACCGACTTCAGATTACCCTTCTTGACCAGGACGGGTCGTTCATAAATCTTCTTCATAGTGCAAGCTCTCCACTATATCCCGTCACGATAGTGACACATCACGGTCATCTGTCAATGTTGTGAGGGAGATAGTCGAGGTTAGCCCACCGAAGCATTGCGGACTCTGGGCTCCAGGAGGCCGGGTGCCCTGGCGCAAATCCGAATACTGCGATCGGTGTACATCAGGGCAGGAAACAAGAGCGGCGCTTTGCGGCATCCACCGGCGCTGATAATCTTGTCCAAATCGGCGGGCGGAGGGCGCGATGAACAGGTTGGCTGACAAGGTGCTGGCGCTTGTCCTGGCCGTGGTCGCGGCTGCCTGTCTGGCCCAGGTCTATCCGCTGATCGACATCCTGGCCGGGCGTGGCCTTGCCGGGCTCGACGTTGCCATGCTGCGGCCGGCGGCATATTCGGCGGCGGCACTTGCCTGTTTCATCGGTGCGTTGCTGTTCCTGGCGGGCCAATTGCCCGGCCGGCCCGTGCACGCGGCCGGGGTGCCGCTGTTCGGCAGGGACGCCGAATTGGAGCCGGCGGGCCGCCCACGCCTGCGCCGGACTTTCCTGGTGCTGCCAGTGGTTGTCTTGCTGGCGCTGCTTGGCGACGGGTTCGGCTCGTGGCGGCCGCATGAGGGTGGCGAGCATGTCGCCAGCGCGCCGCCCATGGAATCCGTGCCAAAGCCGGAATCGCCGGCGCCGGTTGCTCGGACACCGCCCTTGCCGCCGGCCCTGCCGCCCGAGCAGGCGGCCACGCCGCCAGCCGCTGCAAACCCGCCGGCTTTGCCGGTGCAACCAGCTCCGCCGGTGGCCGTCCCTGCTGTTCCGCCGGTGTCTGTAGCGCCGATGCCGCCTGAGGTCACGGTCATTCCGCCGCCGACGGTGGCGCCGTTGCCGCCGTCGCCGCCGGCGGCACCAACGCAGCCCGACGGCCATCGCGATGCGGTCGTCTGGCTGGCGGTGGCGCCGGATGGGCGTTCGATCATGAGCGCCAGCACTGACCATACGATCAAGCTCTGGGACATGGGCGGCAAGCACCTGATGCGCAATCTCGGCGTTCACAAGGACATGGCGCGCACCGCGCTCTACATGCCCGACGGCACCAGCGCGCTGACGGCCGGCGACGATGGTGAGATCGTGCAGCGAAAACTCGCCGACGGCGCGGTGCTGCACGTCTTCCAATCCGGCCAGAACGGTGGCGTCAACAAGCTGGCGATCAGCCCGGACGGCAGGCGCGCCGTCAGCGGGCACGACACCGGCAACGTCATCATCTGGGACCTCGTCAACGGGTCCGTGCTGCATGTGCTGACCGGCCACGACTGGTCGATCAGCGCGGTCGCCGTCTCGCCCGATGGCAAGCAGGCCCTCTCGGGCAGCATCGACGGGACGCTGAAACTCTGGGACATCGACAGCGGCAAGCAGTTGCGCAGCTGGCACGGCCATGAGCAAGGCACCTATGGCGCCGTGTTCACCGCCGACGGGCATCATCTGATCACCGGCAGCGGCGACCTGACGATCAAGGTCTGGGATGTCGACAGCGGCCGCGAGGTGAAGCGCTTCGAGGGCCACGAGGGCACGGTTTACGCACTGGTGCTATCGGCCGACGGCAAACGCCTGCTGTCGGGATCACTCGACGGCACCGCAAGGCTGTGGGACATGGCGAGTGGGAATCAGATCGCCATGTTCGACAGCCAGACCGGACCGATCTACGCCGTCGCCTTCGCCGCCGATGGCACGGTGCTGACCGGCGGCTCCGACCGCACCATCAGGGATTGGCCAGCGGCCGGTGGTGACGGCGTCGTGCTGTTTGCAGGGGCGCCGGGGTGAATGCCTGGAGACGCTGGACCGGGGCATGGACGCTGGTCAAGTAACCGTGCGCTTGCCATGGTCGACGCGGACGGGGGGGCGCATTGTTGGGGTGTGCTCGGCGCCCGCGCCAACCAGGGCGGCTCGTACCGCCGCAACAACACCATCGCACATCGCCCAAACCTCGGAAACTTCCGCGAAAGCGGAATAGGCAGCGGCTGCAAGGCCCGGCATTCTAGCCGGGCATGATCGGCCAACCCCAGGCGGCTGGCAAGGCGGCAACGCAGTATGGCAAAGTGCTGGTCCATGGATTGACCGGGGACGTTGCGTTGCTATCTGACTCGATAGGCTGCGTGCCTGCGGATCGAACTGATCGGTTTCCTTGTAGGACCAAGGTCTTGTTTCGTGCGCCCGAAGGTCCGAGAGGCCCCGTTCGGTTCCGGCAATGTCCATTGGACGTTCCGCTATTTTATCCAATCGAGATATGATCATCCGGCTTCGCCGCCACGTTCAAGAACGGTAAGCCTGCTCGGACAGGCATGGGCTGGTGGCCGCCCGGCAAGGGAAGACAAGCGCAAGAGTTCCAGCGAAAGCCGCTGCCAGCCAGTCTGGCGTGAAAGCGGGTAGCTTTCAGGTCGTTTGTTTCGGAGCGAAAAACTTAACCGCTCCATGCAGGCAAGGGATCGAGCTGCCTGGGCTTGCCGTTACCCCAGCCACCACCACAATGCCGCGATCACCGCCGCGATGGCGGCCATCGTCAGCCCCAGCATGATGTAGGAGCCTTTGATGATGTCGCGGATGATCTTCTTGATCGTTTCGCGGTCGTTCAGGTTGGGGAAGGTTTCGTTTGGCTGGGCGACGTCGAGGAAATGGCAGAGCGGCCCCCAGCCTTCGCTGACGTTGAACACCAGCAGCTTTTCCGGCGGCACGGCTGCTTTCACTTCGTCGACATAGCTGAGGTAGCGGGCAACCGCCTTGTCGCGATCACCCATGACGCCGGCCAATGTGCGGCCCCAGATGAGCTTGCGCGACATGTCGCCGAACTTGCGGCCGAACGGTGTGAGCCATTCCAAAATCTTGAACTGCCACAGGTTCTCGGTGAAGTAGATCGTATCGATGGTGCTTTCATACCAGGCCTCGGCGCCGCGTGGGTGTAGTGTCAGCAGCACCTTGGCGTCGGGGTAGGCAGCCATCAATTCCTTCCAGACGCAGCAGCCTGGATTGTCGACGGTGGCCGTATAGTTTGCGAACACGCGGTTCCAGTCGTGCTGGGTGCCGGGCGGGCTGTTGGCCACCGCGCGCCAGAAATCAAGATGGCCCTTATTGGCCTTGTTCATGATCACTTCCTGCATGTGATAGCAGGGCAGGCCGAGCCTGTTCAGCGCTGCAAAGGTCGACCATGTGCCGGTGCGGCCGAAACCGGCGCCAATAAGCTTGAGCGTCATTTCCAATCCCCACCGAACTCTTTTCTCTGATATCGCGGTCCGTGAGCATCAAACTGCTCCTGCCGGGGCCGCCCCGCAACAAACTTCTACATGGATGCCCAGAGGGACGCCATACTTGCGTAATTGCTAAAATAATGAAAACCTGTGCGCGGGTGTGGAGATGGGCAGGGAGTCGCCGGGACCGGAACCGGTTCGGCGATCTTGAAGGTCGATGTATTTTGGGTCATTTCTCGTCGGGATGTCGGCGACCACGATCGTTGTCGCGGTGTGGACCTATATTGCTACCGGTTCGTTCTGGGTGGCGCTTGCCTGGACAGTGGTGGTCCTGGTCGTCCTGCAGGTCGGCTATTTCGTGCTCGTCGTGGGGCTGATCTACAGGCGCGCGCAAGACGTCGCGATGAGCCCGGATGCAGTCAACCCGGTGCCGCCGCTCCATCGGGACGGCGTCCGATTCTGACGAAGAGCTTCCGCTCCGGCATCGAGCGTTGCGCACCTTCCGCCAAATCGCGGTGGCCGGTGGAACGAAGCCGTGATGCGTGCGTTTTTCCTGCCGCGATCGGTGAGGCGCCACCTCCACCGGTCCGTTGTAGGCCCGTTCTGCTCCCGGCAGGGCGGGCCTTTTTTGGAGGCCGGTAGGGCATTTGGAACGACACTCTTCGCTATACGTTAGTTGTTGCTAAGGAGCGGGTAATCCGAGAAAGAGGCGTCATTGCTTGCGCTGCAAAGCGCGATGTTTTTGCTATTCCCGCAAATTAGAAGAAGTTTCTTCAGAAAAGAAAAGCATACCGGTGCTTATCTTCACATGTGTGCATAATAAAATGTGGCATGTTTCTGATTGCGCGCCACATTTATTTCACAAACAGGGATGGAACCTCCCAGTTGCGCGAGAGTTTTCCCTGAGGCGGAGCGAAAATATCCAATCATGGAGGTTGTTATGAAACATTATCTTACGAGCGCCGCGGCTGCCATCGTCCTGCTGGGCGGCGTCGGAGCGGCCCTGGCGGACACGATCGTGGTCCAGCCGGAACAGGAGACGGTGGTTCGCGAATACATCAAGAAGGAGCCGCTGGCGTCGGTGAACCTTCTGGGCGTCGAGCTCAAGCTCGGCTCGTCCGTGCCGGACAAGGTCGAACTGCGCGAGGTCCCCAACGTCAAGTATCGCGTTGCGGTGATCAACGATCAGACCGTGCTGGTCGACCCGGACACCCGTCAGATCGTGGAAGTTCTTCACTGATCCGTCTCATGCATCAAGCAAAAAGCCCATCACCGATTTAATCCGGTGATGGGCTTTTGTTTGTCGCCCGCCAGTTCTCCAGAATTTACTCGGCGGCCAGCTTGTCTTGCGTCCTGGTGTCGAAGTCGCTGGCGTCATGGCGTTCGTGCAGTTGCATGGACGGTTCGCCAAAGGCGCGGTTGACCATGCGGCCACGCTGGACAGCGGGCCGTTCGTCGATCGCCTTTGCCCAGCGCTGAACGTGCTTGTAATCGTGAACCGACAGGAATTCGGCGGAATCATTGTACATCCGGCCGAGCGCCAGCCCGCCATACCAGGGCCAGACCGCCATGTCGGCGACCGAATAATCCTTGCCACCGAGATACTCGACCTCGGCCAGCCGGCGGTCGAGTACGTCCATCTGCCGCTTCACCTCCATCGAGAAGCGGTCGATGGCGTATTCGAACTTCTCCGGTGCATAGGCGTAGAAATGGCCAAAACCGCCGCCGAGGTAGGGCGCAGAACCCATCTGCCAAAACAGCCAGGACAGCACTTCCGCCCGGGCCGGTTGTTCGGTGGGCAGGAATTCACCGAATTTTTCGGCGAGATAGACCAGGATCGAGCCGGATTCGAAGACGCGCAACGGGGTCTTGCCGCTGCGATCCATCAGGGCGGGGATCTTGGAATTGGGATTGACCTCGACAAAGCCGCTGCCGAACTGGTCGCCATCGTTGATCCGGATCAGCCAGGCGTCGTATTCGGCGCCCTTGTGGCCAAGCGCCAGAAGCTCCTCCAGCATCACCGTCACCTTGACGCCGTTCGGCGTCGCCAGCGAATAAAGCTGCAGCGGGTGCTTGCCGACGGGCAGGTCCTTGTCATGCGTCGGACCGGCGATCGGCCGGTTGATGCTGGCAAAGGTGCCGCCATTGGCCTTGTTCCAGGTCCATACTTTCGGCGGGGTGTATTCGGTCATTGCGCGGCCTCGTGTTGTGGGAAGGATGGATAGGCGTTTATAGGTAGGGCTGTGGAGGGGGAAGTTCAACTTGTGTTGAACTATGTTAATCTTGGGCCGCCGCATTGTCCTGCCGGGCGTTCGAACCTCGAAAGGCCAAGTGATTGGCTTCGTGGTCCATGGCCACCGTTCTCACCCCTTGCGCCTTCTCCCGCGTGGCATACCTATACAACAAGCCGCCAGGCATTCGCATCGCAGGACAAAATCATGACCATCAATCCCAATCCGCGCTCCGTGGTTGCCGTGCGGGCGACCGTTCCGGAGGATGCCTTCACGGCCGGGGCCCTCGGCACGCTCAGGGAAGGCAGCGGCGTCGTCATCCGCGATGACGGGCTGGTGCTGACCATCGGCTATCTCATCACCGAGGCGGAAGAGGTCTGGCTGACCTCGCATGACGGCCGTGTCATTCCCGCGCATGCGCTGGCCTACGACCAGGAATCAGGCTTTGGCCTCGTCCAGGCGCTGGCGCCGACCGGCCTGCCGGCCGTGGCGCTGGGCGATGCCGGCAAGGCCAGGATCGGCGACGCGGTGGTGCTTGCCGACGGCATCGGTCGGGCAGTCGAGGCCAAGATCGTCACCAAGCAGGAATTCGCCGGCTATTGGGAGTATCTGCTGGACGAGGCGATCTTCATCGCGCCGGCGCATCCGTCCTGGGGCGGCGCGCCCTTGTTCAGCGCCGAGGGCGCACTGCTCGGCATCGGTTCGCTGCGCCTGCAGATGAGCCGCGCCGGCGAGGTGGCCGATATCAACATGGTGGTGCCGATCGACCTGTTGCCGCCGATCCTCGACGACCTGCTGACGCGTGGCCAGGTGGCCAAGCCGCCGCGCCCGTGGCTCGGGGCGCTGTCGGCCGAAAGCGACGGTAAGGTGGTGGTGATGAGCGTGACCGAGGGCGGCCCGGCCGCCAAGGCCGGCCTGCGCGAAGGCGACGTCATCTCCGAGGTTCGCGACGGCGCGGTCGACGGGCTCGCCGATTTCTATCGCAAGCTGTGGGAAAGCGGTTCGGCCGGTGCCGAGATCCCGATGCGGGTGGTGCGCGACGGCCGCGAAACGTGGCTGCGTGTGAAATCCGCCGACCGCGGCAGTTTCCTGAAAAAGCCGCAGCTGCAGTAGGCCGGGCGATTTCGGCCAGCCGATGCATCCAAGACTGCTCAAGACCTTCCTCGCGGTGGCGCGCTGCCGTACCGTCACGCGCGCCGCCGAGACGGTTCATCTCGCCCAGTCGAGTGTGAGCGACCAGGTCCAGTCGCTGGAGGCCGAGCTTGGCGCTGTCTTGTTCACGCGCTCGAAGTCGGGCCTGGAACTGACGCCGGCGGGACTGGTGTTGAAGCCTATCGCCGAGGAATTGCTGCGGCTCGATGCCGAAGCGCGGGCGGCGGTGCTCGCTGTGGCGGGACAGACCAGCGGAGCGCTGACCATCGGCGCGCTGGAGACGATCGCCTCGGCCCGGCTGGCGCCCTGGCTGCCGGGGTTCCAGGCCAGTTATCCTGATATCGCCGTGCGCATGAAAGTGACTGATAGCGGCGCGCTGCTGCGCCTGCTGGAGGAGGGCGACATCGATGTCGCCTTCTGTTTCGAGCGCCGCGATATGTCCAACGGCGGCGCCAATCAGCGCTTCGCCAGGCGCACGATTTTGGCCGAACCGCTGGCGCTGGTCACCGCGCCGGGGCAGAAGCCGGTTCCGTGCGACCTGGCCGCCCTTGCCGCGCTGCGCTTCGTGGCAACGGAGCCTGGATGCATCTACCGGCACATGTTCGACACCGCCTTTGCCGAGGCGGGCACTGGTACGCCTGAACTTGCCGCCGAAGTCGGCAGCATCGGTGCCATTGCCCGGCTGGTGGCGGCCGGCGCGGGGCTGGGCCTCATTCCACGTCTGGCGGTCAGCGACGCGCTCAAGCGTCGTGAGCTGATCGAACTGCCTTGGCCTGGCCCGGAACAGGCGGCGCCGCTGACGATGATCTGGCGGCGTCGGCGCGTCCAGCCGCCGGCATTGCGCCGACTGCTCGCCGCCGCGCGCGACATGCAGGCGCCGGCATCCTCGAAAGCCAGTTCAGACGCTGAATCCTCAAGCCGCTCCAAGGCCCTGCTTTAACAGCATTTCGCAGAGCCGTCCGTTTTAGACGAGACGATGTCCGCCCTCGACGTGGAGCGTCGTGCCGGTGGCAAAGCCATTGCCGATGAGGAAGGCGATCGCGTCGGCGATGTCCTCGGGCTGGCCGATCCTGCCGACCGGCAGCCGCTCGGCCATCGCCGCAAGCGTGTCTGCCTTCCTGTCGCCCGCCACTTGCGCCCAAATTTCGGTATCGACCCAGCCGGGTGACACCGCGTTGACGCGGAGCGGCGCGAGTTCTATGGCCAACGCCCGCACCAGCCCTTCGAGCGCGGCATTGACGGCGGCGACGACCGAGCCGCGCGCGGCCGGCCGGTAGGCGGCGATGCCGGAGACGAAGGTCATCGATCCAGCCACTGCCAGCCGTGGCGCACCATGCTTGGCAAGCAGCAGCGGGCCGAAGAGCTTGCTGTCGACCACGCGTTGCGCCGCCTCGAGACCGAGCTCCGGCAGCAGCCGGTAGGCGCCTTCGATGTCGGCGGCGGTGCTGACGATATGGTCGAGGCCGCCGATCCCGGCGAACAACGCCCCGACCTGGTCTTCCCGCGTAATGTCGACAGTGGCCATCCCCAGCCCTGCGGGATTGCCCAGCGCCTCACGCGCCTGCCGCAGCCTGTTCTCGCCGCGCCCGGCGATGATGACTTCGGCCCCGGCTTCGAGGCAGCGCCTTGCAAGCGCGAGGCCCATGCCGGATCCGCCGCCGACGATCAGGATTCTCTGGTTCGAAATGCTCATTCCGCTCTGCCTTCGTTGGTTGGACAAGGGCAGGGAATTGGCAGCTCGATGCGGTGAGGGGAAACGGAAGAAACCGATGGTGCTATCGGAGATGCCGATTGGTCGACGCCGTGCGGTTTGGAAACCCGATTGCCTCGATGGCCGAAGCTTGGTCAACGGGCCAGCGGGCTATCCCAGACTGCGAACAAGAGCGCCTTAAGTTCGGCGAAGCGCTTCGGCCCAAGTTCGGTGCGCCAGTCCTCCTCGATGTCGCGCAATGTGTCGACCATTTTCCAGAAAGCGGCGTGGCCGCGCTCGGTGGACCGCACCACGCGCGCGCTGCCTTCGCCGTCGGAGCGGACGAGATAACCGTAGCCTTCCAGACTGGTGAGCAGCTGGTTGATGGCCTGCTTGCTCATGCCGGCACGCTCGGCGATCGTGCCGGGCCGCGCGCCGTCCGGGCCGGGAAACTGCAGCACGGCCATATGCGGCAGACGCAGTTCGTCGAAGCCGGCGGCATTGAGCTCCCTGATCAGCCGGCGCTGGATCGCCTGGGCTGGCACGCGCAGCAGGGCGCCGATCAAAAGATCCTCGGTCTTGGTCTGCAGAACTTCGGTGGAGGTGGCCATTGACGATCCGGTAAATTGAATTTACTGATAGCTAGTAAATGTAATTTACCGGAGGGGTTTGCGCAATGTCATCCATGAATCCTGGGGTCAACCCAGCCGATGAAACCATCGGCACCCAGGGGCTGTCGGTCCGTTTCCTGGTGTCGGGCGAAAATTCGAACGGCAGCGTCGCCGCTTTCGAACTGATGGTGCCAAGCGCGCAGCGCTTGCCCGCGCCGGCGCACAGCCACGACCATTACGAGGAAACGATCTACGGCATTGACGGGGTTTTGACCTGGACCGTGAACGGCAAGCCGATCGAGGTTGGGCCGGGGGAGGCGCTGTGCATTCCACGCGGCGCCGTCCACCGCTTCGACAATAACGGCACCCGGGATGCCAAGACGCTGTGCGTCATCACGCCGGCGGCAATTGGTCCGGACTATTTCCGCGAGGCATTCGGTCTGCTTAACGCCGCTGCCGGCGGGCCGCCCGACAAAGCTGCGATGATGGAGATCATGCGCCGTCACGGCCTGACGCCGGCAATGCCGCCACCGGCCTGATGCCGGCCGAAGCCCAGCGAGCCATTATTCCTGGCAAGCAGCGAAGGCGTCGCCCGAGTTCCAGTCCCGGAATGCGATGGTCTTGCCTTCCGCCGACACGGTCTTGTGCTTCGTGCTGCCGTCCGGCTGCTGCTTCGAGCTGGTGCCCTTCCCGGTCAGCACATTGTAGTCACAGGCGCTGGCGGCATTCTCCTGCAGGTAATCATCGGAATCGTAGGCGAAGCCGGCAACGATGAAGGCGCCGTTGCGGTAGGCGACGGTCAGCGTCTGGTTGGTGCGCTCGCTGCCGATCTCCGGCGCCGGCAGATGGAATTTGATCGAGCCGTTGGGCAGCATTGTCAGTTCCGGCTCGGCGTTGGAGTTCTCGTAGCCCGGCCGGTCGTAGCCGTTCCACTCGCCACCGATCTGTTCGCGCACGATCTCGACAGGCTTGAGGTAATTGTGCTCCTTGTCCCCGAGGAAGAAATGAATGTCCATCGGGTCGGTCGGGCCGGTCTCGACCACCATGGCAAGGTCGGGAGCGCCGTCGCCGTTGAAGTCGCCGGTCAGCGCGGTGATGATCTTGCGGGTTTCGATCGGTTCGGCCAGCGCCACGCCCGGCAGCAACAAGGCAAGGCCGAAGAGCAGAGATTTCATTGCGGCATATCCCCCCGCGTGGCATTTGTGGTCCTATAGCACGGTGGGGAAGCGTCGTGCTCCTCCATCTGGTCGGGCGCGCTTCAGCCGCAACGCGGCAATCCATGGTGTGTTTCCAACTTCATGACAGCGTCTCCACTGCTGACGGGAATTGGGTGTGATGCCATGATGCCGGCCGCAGGATGACGGAGGCAAGATGACAGCGGCCCCAGCGACAACAATTCTGAACCGGCAGGCCCGCTGATGGCTCCGGTCAAGGTCGATCCCGAAAAGGTCAGGGAATTTCCCGACGCGGCCAGTTTCCATACCTGGCTCGGCCAGCACCACGCCACGGAAACCGAAGTGTGGATCAAGGTTCACAAGGTAGGCTCGGGACTGAAGTCGATCACACCGAAGGAAGCCATCGACGTCGCGCTGTGCTTCGGCTGGATCGACGCCGTGCGCAAGGGGCTGGACGAGAACAGTTTCCTGCAGCGCTACACGCCGCGCGGCAAAAAAAGCATCTGGAGCAAGATCAACATCGACAATGTCGCGCGGCTCATCGAGGAGGGCCGCATGACCGAGCACGGGCTGAAACAGGTCGAGGCGGCCAAGGCCGACGGGCGCTGGGCACGTGCCTATGGCAGCGGCAAGGAATTGAAAATCCCCGATGATTTGCAAGCGGCGATCGATGCCGAGCCGGCGGCCAAGGCGATGTTGGAAAAGCTCAGCGCGCAGAACCGCTTCTCGCTCGCCTTTCGCACCCACAACATGAAGACCGAAGCCGGGCGCAAGAAGAAGATCGAAGCCTTCGTGGCGATGCTGAAGCGCGGCGAGACGATCTATCCGCAGGGAAAGAAATAGGAGCCTTCAGACGCGGTAGTGTGGGTCAAGGGTCCGGGAATTGTCCGCACGGGCGCCGACGACGCCATCAAGACATCGCCGCGGACGGCCTGGATAAGAAAGTCGAGCACCGTTGTCACACGCAGCGGGATATTCCGGCGGGACGGGTAGACGACATTGATCGGCAGGCGCGTCGGCGGAAAATTCGGCATCAGCTTGACCAGCCTGCCCACTTCGATGTCCGATCCGGCGAGGATGTGGGAAAGCACCGCAAGCCCGGCTCCCGCCAGGGTCGCGCGATGGACGGCCATCGAATTGTTGGCGACGAGGCGGGGCTCAATCCGCAGAACCACTTCCTCCGCTCCGCTGGAGAACGACCACGACCGGCCGTCCCCGCCACGGCTGTAGCAAATGCAGGAGTGATCCTTGATGTCTTGCGGCGTTCGCGGTGTGTCGCGTCCCTCGATGTAGGCTGGCGAGGCCACGAGAAAGGCTGTTGTCCAGCCGATCCGGCGGCAGATCAGGCTGCTGTCACAGACCGGCCCGAGGCGTACCTCTAGATCGATCGCATTCGCGACCACGTCCGACGGTTCATCCCGAAGGAGCAGTTCGACCTGAAGTGCCGGATGGCGCTCCAACAGCCCTGCCAGGCGGTCGCTGAGGAAGAAGCCGAGGGGCGTCGGCAGGCTGAGCCTCACCTTTCCGGATACGGCTACCGCTTGGGCGCCGCTGGCCTCGCCGAGCGCTTCGACCGCTTCGATGACGCGCAGCGCCATCGGCAGCATCCGTTCACCCTCCGCCGTCAAGGCGAGCGCGCTCGTCGTGCGGTGCAGGAGGCGCGTCTTGAGATGCGATTCCAGCGCGGAGACCTGCCGGGATATAGCCGGCTGCGTCAGATCGAGGTCGATGGCGGCCGCTGAGAAGGATTTTGTCTGCGCCACCCGCAGGAACGTTCGCAACGCCGATACGACGTCCATCCTCGCCCTCATACTTTTCGACATAAGCCTTATGTTCGCATCGTAGGCGGGTGGCGCTTTACTGTCCAGTCATTATGGATATTAATTGTCCTTAAGGACACAAGATATCCAAAAAAGGAAAAGCCATGACGCAGCGCCTGAACGCCGCCCAGCAATCGCCTGAACTCTTCAAGAAGCTCCTCGATTTCAGCATGGCCGAGACACATGGCGCGATCGAAGAGAAGCTCCGCGATCTGGTCCACGTCAGGGCATCCCAGATCAATGGCTGCGCCTTCTGCCTCGACATGCACGTCAAGGAAGCAAAGATCCACGGCGAGAGCGAGCTGCGGCTGTACCATCTCGCCGTCTGGCGCGAATCGATCCTATTCATTCCCCGAGAACGTGCCGCCCTTGCCTGGACCGAAGCCGTCACCAAACTCCCCGAAGGCGGTATCCCGGACGAGCTCTATGAACGCGTGCGCGGGCAGCTTTCGGAGAACGAAATCTCCGACCTCACCTTCTCGATCATGGCCATCAACGCCTGGAACCGTGTCAGCGTCGCCTTCAAGACCGTGCCCGGCTCCGCGGACAAGCTCTATGGCCTCGACAAGGCCGGCCTGAACTGACCTCTCCCTCAACGAACCAGCAACGACGCGGCGCGGCCGCGAACGGAGACTATCATGAAAATCGTCATCATCGGGGGCACCGGGCTTATCGGCTCCAAGACGGTCGAACGGCTGCGCAAGCAGGGCTGCGAGGTGGTTGCCGCCGCCCCGAATACCGGCGTCAACACCATCACGGGCGAAGGCCTGGAGGTGGCGCTGGCTGGCGCCGAGGTCGTCATCGACCTCGCCAATTCACCTTCGTTCGAGGACCAGCCCGCCATGGATTTCTTCACCACTTCAGGCCGCAACCTGCTCGCCGCGGGCAAAATTGCCAGGGTCAGGCACCACATCGCGCTCTCGGTTGTCGGGACCGAACGCCTGCAGGACTGCGGCTATTTTCGCGCCAAGCTCGTCCAGGAAGAGCTGATCAAGGCCTCCGGCATCCCCTACACCATCGTTCATTCGACGCAGTTCATGGAATTCCTGGCCAGCATCGCCAAGTCCGGCACGGTCGGCGAGGCCGTGCACCTGTCGCCGGCCTATGTGCAGCCTATCGCATCGGACGACGTCGCCGATGCGATGGCCGGGATCGCGCTCGGCGCGCCGATCAACGGCATGATCGAGATTTCCGGTCCGGAGCGTGCGCGCATGAGCGAACTCGTCGCCCGCTACCTCAAGGCTGTCGGCGATCCCCGCGAGGTCGTGGCTGATCCGGAGGCGCTCTACTTCGGCGCGAGGCTGAACGACACTTCGCTCGTCTCCGACAACAATCCGCGCCTTGGCCGCATCACCTTCGAACAATGGTTCGCCACCGCGGCGCGGAAATGACCGCCAGGATGCGCCGTAGCTCAACACACAAAGGAGTTTTCGAATGATCAAGTCAATCGCCATCGCGCTCGCCCTGACGGCGGCACTGGCCGGCCCGGTTGGAGCCAAGGAGGCCCATCGCGCCGGCGAGAAGGCCGCCAAGGTCACCCTCGTCTATGAGCATGAACTGCCGAATGCCCCCGGCAAGAGCATCAAGGGCATCCTCGTCGAATATGGCCCGGGCGGCTATTCGGAGGCGCATACGCATCCAAGCTCCGCCTTCATCTATGCCACCGTTCTGGAAGGCTCCATCCGCAGCCAGGTCAACGACGACCCGGTCAAGGTCTACAAGGCCGGCGAGAGCTTTTCGGAGATGCCGGGTGATCGCCACAGTGTTAGCGAAAACGGCAGCGAGACGAAGCCCGCGAAGCTGCTGGCGGTGTTCGTGGTCGATAGCGCCCAGAAGGAATTGACCTATCCGGCCAAGAAATAGGGGCGCAAGGCCGGTCGCCCTTCCTCGCGTCCGGCCCTGCCGCCAGCCAAAATACTGTCGGTGAGCCCATGTTCGGCGATCCTCATTTCCTGGCTCTGGTCTTGATCAACCTTCTCGGGCTTGCCGGCATCGTGTCTGGTATTTCCAGGGCCGTGGGCGTCTCATGGCACGCCTGAGGCCGCGAGAAGCGCGCCTGCTCCAGGACCTGGTGGTCGCCGCCATCTATCTCGGCGTGGCGCTGTCGATAACGGGCGCCCGGAACGATGCGGGCATGGCTAGCCGCCTGCATGCCGGCGACGGGAGACCGGCCGCCCGCGACGGTCATGCGGCCACGTTCATCCGGCGCGCTCTAGCACCCATTCGAAGCTGTTTTTCCAAAGCTCCGCGGGGATGTCGAGCGCCAACGCTTCGGTGAGGTCGGAAAGCCTGACGGCGCGCAATTTTGCGCGCCAGGCCTCATCGGCCTCCCACATGATGCGCGCCACCGGGCAAGGATTGCTTTCGCAATAGCCCTGGGGACGACACGGATTGTTCTCGCGGATATTGTTGCAGACAAACGTCCGCGCCTTGCCCTCAACCGCCTCCACGATGTCGAGGAAGGTCAGCTCTGCCGGCGTCCGCGCCAACCGGTATCCACCCGACGGCCCCAGCGTCGTGTGCACCAGTCCCGCCTGCGACAGGCTTTGCAGTGCCTTGGAGAGATATTCCTTGGGAAGGCCGTGGAACTCGGCAAGCGCTTTTGTGGAGAGATACCGCCCCTCGGGCAGACCGGCGAGAATGGCGCAGCAGTGCAGTGCCCATTCGACTTGGCTTTTCAGGATCATCCACGGGTTCCCGGGCCGGTACCGACCGACCTATTAAGGATAAAAAGTATCCCTATTCCACCGCGGTGTAAACAGAGACGGATTCTGGCGGGAGCCAGATCCGTCAGCGCATGCGCTCAGGCTCCGGAATGCGGATCGATGCCGTAGGGGTGGACGGGGTAGCCGGGTCCGATGGCATCGCGCACGCGCTCCGTCCATGCGGCGAACGCCGGATAGTCCGCGAGCGAAAAGCCGCAATCCCCAGCGCGGTGGCTGTAGGCATAGACGGCGATGTCGGCCACGGTGAAGTCGTTGCCGGCGAGGCAAGGCGTCTCGCCAAGGCTGCGGTCCAGGGCGGCGAGCGTACGGGCTCCGGCTTCGCGTTTTCCGGCAACCATGGCCTGGTTGCGCTCGAGCCGTCCCGTCAAGGTCCAGAAGCGCAGCGAGCCGATGACGGGCTCGATATTGTACTGTTCGAAGAACAGCCATTGCATGACCTTGGCACGCCGATAGCGGTCCGACGGCAGGAAGGACGTGCCTTCGGCGAGGTAGGTGAGGATCGCATTGGATTCGGCAATAGCGCTGCCGTCTTGGAGTTGAAGTACGGGAACAGCGCCTGCCGGGTTGAGCGCCAGGAAGGCGTCGGTATGGCTCTCGCCCTCGAAAATCGAGACGGGATGACTGTCGTAGGGAATCTCAAGCAATCCGAGCAGGACCCGGACCTTCCAGCCGTTCTGCGATGGCAGATAATCGTGGAGCGTGAGCATGACCGGTCCTCATGATGGATCAACGATCGCATGGCGCAGCGCCGGCCGACACCCGATTCCTGCGCAAACCAATCCATGCAATCGATCGCACAATGACTGCGATCTCCGCCGCCTAATAAATCAATTCCCTCCGTGCCATCTTCGCTTCGATGATCGACATCCACAAAGGCATGACAGATGAACACCCAGTCCGACAAAGTCGCCCTCGTCACAGGCGCCAATCGCGGCATCGGTCAGGAAACCGGCCGGCAATTGGCCAAGCTCGGCTTCACCGTACTGCTCGGCGTGCGCGATATCGCCAAGGGCGAGGCGGCGGCCAAGGCGCTCGATGGCCATGTCGAGGTCATCGCGCTCGATGTCGCCGCGCCTGACGCGGCTCAGACGGCAGCCGAAGAGGTGCAGCGGCGGTTCGGCCGGCTCGACGTGCTGATCAACAATGCCGCCATCCATTACGACACCGGCTCGCGCGCCTCGCGGCCCGACTGGACCGTCATCCGCGAGGCGTTCGAGACCAACGTCTTCGGCGCCTGGCGGGCGGGCGCCGCCTTCGCGCCGCTGCTCGGGGCGGGCGGCCATGGCCGACTGGTCAATGTGTCGTCCGAAGGCGGTTCGCTAGCCTCGATGGGGGCGGGGACGCCGGCCTATTCGACCTCGAAGGCGACGCTCAACGCGCTGACGCGCGTGCTGGCGGCGGAGCTGCGCGGCTCCGGCGTGCTGGTCAATGCCGTCTGCCCTGGCTGGGTCGCCACCGACATGGGAGGACCGGGCGGACGCCCGGTCGCGCAAGGGGCGGCCGGCATCGTCTGGGCCGCGACCTTGCCGGACGACGGCCCGACCGGCGGCTTTTTTCGCGATGGCGAGAGATTGCCGTGGTGACGGCAGGACTGCCGTGGTGATGGCGTGCAGAATTCCTCGACCGCGTTCTACCCGGATTCCATCCAGATCCGTCATCAGGACTTTGCCGCCATCCAGCAAGGGCAAGACATGCTGCGCGAGGGCGGACCGCTCGCGGCATTGCCCGCAGGAAAAGGCCGCCCTTTTCGCGACGGGTCTTCAAGGGTGATGACTGCTCGTCACTGGTTGAGGTCGACCGGTGTCACACCGAGGAGCTTCAGGGCGTTGGCGTAGGTCCGGATGCCTTGCGCCTGCTTGCTTTCGGCACAGAACCGGTTCGCCTTGTCCTGCAGTGCCGTTGCCTGCGCGATCTGGCTCGCACTGGCACCGGGCCTGGCCTTGGTCTGGATGGCGCCGTCGAGTTGAAGACCGAGCCGGCTGCAATATTCGCTTCGGGTGACCGCCGCCTCCGCACCCGACTGTGCGACCGCGAGCATGGCCAGCGAAATGCCTGCGAGGGCACTCATCCATCCGGTCGAATGTCGTTGCATCGCAGGCAGCATCCCTTTGCATTGGTGGCGACCGCTGTCCGGTTGCCACGAGCATGTTATGCCCGACGATGTTTTCCTCAGTTTTTCCCGGATGTTGAATCTTGTTTCTGGAGTGTTTCTGGCGGTCGGGATCACACCTCGTCGGCGTCGAACAACAGCATCGTCAGATCGTCGTCGCCCGGAGCCAGTATCCGCCGGTCGGCGGCGCAGGCGACGCCGACTTCCGAGGCGAAGGCGGCGCGGATGTCGTCGAGGCTGTCGAAATACAATGTTCCCACCAGATAAGGCATCTCGCCCGCCGAGAGCTTGACGATGGGCCGCCTGCTGACATCATAGCGCCGCAGCCCGGGAAGCTTCTTGGCAAGTGGTATGTGCACGTCGAAATAGTGGCGGTCGAAGGCGGCCGGATCGGCCGGGGTTTTGTAGATCACGAGCATCTTGGCCATTGCCATGGTCCTGTCCTGTTGGCGTTTCTGGTCTGGCCGTGCAGGCCACCGCGTCAAAGTCGTTCGACAAGGGCGGATTTCGACCGCCCGCCGATTTTTCATGGACGCCGGCAGGCAGGAGCAGCCATGCAAACCGCCGATTTCCGCCAGTTGAGGAAATCGGCGCCTCGTGCTCCGCCAGGCATCTGCGGCGCTTCTGCCTCTTCCCCTGGCATCTTCATTCGCGTAAGGGCGCGGGCAAATCCTCCAATCTCCTTTGAGCCTCCCCGGATCACCATGATCAGACTTGAAAACATCGGCAAACAGAACGGCCGTCAGCTTGTCTTCATCGAGGCGTCGGCCACGCTGCAGAAGGGCGAGAAGATCGGCCTCGTCGGGCCGAACGGCGCCGGCAAGACGACCTTGTTTCGCATGATCACCGGCCAGGAGCAGCCTGACGAGGGCCAGGTGCAGGTCGATCGTGGCGTCACCATCGGCTATTTCAGCCAGGATGTCGGCGACATGGCCGGCCACAGCGCGGTCGCGGAAGTGATGAACGGTGCTGGGCCGGTGAGCGACGTGGCGGCCGAAATGGCGGAACTCGAGGCTGCGATGGCCGACCCCGACCAGGCCGACCGGATGGATGAGATCATCGAAAAGTATGGCGAGGCGCAGCATCGCTTCGAGGAACTCGACGGTTATGCGCTGGACGGGCGTGCCCGCGAGGTGCTGGACGGTCTGGGCTTCAGCCAGGAGATGATGGACGGCGACGTCGGCAAACTCTCGGGCGGCTGGAAGATGCGCGTGGCGCTGGCCCGCATCCTGCTGATGCGGCCCGACGCCATGCTGCTCGACGAACCGTCGAACCATCTCGACCTGGAAAGCCTGATCTGGCTGGAGCAGTTCCTGAAAGGCTATGACGGCGCGCTGCTGATGACCTCGCACGACCGCGAGTTCATGAACCGCATCGTCAACAAGATCGTCGAGATCGATGCGGGATCGCTCACCGCCTATTCCGGCAATTACGAATTCTACCAGCAGCAGCGGGCGATCGCCGACAAGCAGCAGCAGGCTCAGTTCGAACGTCAGCAGGCGATGCTGGCCAAGGAGATCGCCTTCATCGAGCGCTTCAAGGCGCGTGCCTCGCATGCCGCGCAGGTGCAGAGCCGAGTGAAGAAGCTAGACAAAATCGACCGCGTCGAGCCGCCAAAGCGCCGCCAGGTGGTGAATTTCGAGTTCCAGCCGGCGCCGCGCTGTGGCGAGGACGTCGTCACCTTGAAGAACGTGCACAAGGCCTATGGCAGCCGCACCATCTATGAAGGGCTCGACTTCCAGGTCCGCCGCCGCGAGCGCTGGTGCATCATGGGCGTCAATGGCGCGGGGAAATCGACGCTGCTGAAGCTGGTGGCCGGTGCTTCCGATCCCGATACCGGTACGGTGGCGCGGGGACCGAGTGTGAAAATGGGCTATTTCGCCCAGCACGCCATGGAGTTGCTCGAAGGCGAGCGCACCGTGTTCCAGACGCTGGAGGATAATTTTCCGCAGGCCGGCCAGGCGCCGCTTCGGGCACTTGCCGGCTGTTTCGGCTTTTCCGGCGACGAGATCGAGAAGAAATGCCGGGTGCTGTCAGGCGGCGAGAAGGCGCGGCTGGTGATGGCGCTGATGCTGTTCGACCCGCCCAACCTCCTGGTGCTGGACGAACCGACCAACCATCTGGACATCACCACCAAGCAGATGCTGATCGAGGCGCTGTCGCAGTATGAAGGCACGATGCTGTTCGTCTCGCACGACCGGCATTTCCTGGCCGCGCTGTCGAACCGCGTGCTCGAACTGACGCCGGAAGGCATCCACACCTATGGTGGCGGCTATACGGAATATGTCGAGCGCACTGGACAGGAAGCGCCGGGGTTGAGGAGCTGAGCGGGTAGGGGCCGTTCTCCGCAATGGAGGCCCAAAGCTTTGTATTACGCAGTTCCCTCCAGAAAGCACGACGCGCTCCTCCTGGAGCTGCACCACTAAAAAATCGGCCCCACACCGTGGTGTTGACCGCGCTGTCCAGCGCTCAGTCGAGTCCGGCGACGCGCAACCCCTCGATATAGCGCGCCCGGTCCCTTCCGTGGACGATGGGGTGGTATTTCTCGACCCAGTCCAAGGACACGGCAGGATGCAGGCGCCTCGCCTGAGACAGCGCGTGGGCAGCGGCTGCGTGATCGCCCGCCATTCCGGCCGACGCGGCGTATGTGCGCCAGGCCGTGCCGAAATTCTGCCTGAGGTCCACCGCCCGCCGCTCAAACTCGGCGGCCTCGGCATAACGGCCGGCCATGAAATGGCAGAGTCCAATGACAGAGAGGCTGCCTGCCTGCGTGAAATCGCGTGGGCTGAGGCGGTCGGCAAGCGCGACATGGTGCAGGCCGTCGTCCGGCATGCCCGCATAAGCATAGGTGGATCCGAGGATCATATGCGCGTAGGCTAGGCTCGGATTGAGGTTGATTGCCTCGGAGAGAGCCTTGACCGCCGGATCGAAACGGCGCGAGGCCATATGTACGAAGCCGGTGGCGAAGTGCGTCCAGGGGTCTTCCGGGTCGCTGCGAATGGCCCGTTGCGCCATGTCGTGGGCGGTCGCCAGGGCAGCTTGGGCATCGGCCAGTCCAAGCATCGCCTTTGCGGCGAGACCCCATGCGCTCAGGCAGTTGGCCCGCGGATAGTCGGGGTCGATGTCGATGGCTTTTTGGAGCAGCGGCTCGGCGACCTCGAAATCCGGCAGCGAGGCCCAGGTCCAGACATAGGGCATCGCCTTCATCACGTACCCCCAGGCGTCGAGGTTGCCGGGCGACCGGCTCTGGAAACGCTCCTGTTCGGCGACGTAGAGTCTGGGTTCGATGGCGCCGATCACACTTTGTGAGATCTCATCCTGCAGCCCGAAGAAATCGGCAATCTCCGCGTCGTAGCGCTCTGCCCAGATCTGGCGCGCGGTATCGGCGTCGCTCAGCCTGGCATTGATCCTGAGCCACTGTCCGGAGCGGCGCACGCTTCCGTCGAGCACATAGCGCACGCCCAGCTCGCGCCCGATCTGCTTCACGTCGACCGCCTTGCCGCCATAGGTGAATGAGGAGTTTCGCGCCGAGACGAAGAGCCAGCGCAGCCGCGCAAGGCGCGTGATGATGTCTTCGGCAAGGCCGTCGCCGAAATACTGCTGCTCGGCTTCGTCGCTGAGATTGGCAAAGGGCAGCACGGCGATCGAGGGACCGGCCTCGACGCTATCGGACGGTGCGGCGGCGTCCAGGCAATCCACCGCGCCGCCGAAGCGGTAGCCGACCCGGGGGATGGTCGCGATCCACTCTGCGTCGTCGGGACCCGGCCCAAGCAGTTTGCGGAGCATTGCTATCTGGACGGAAAGGTTGCTTTCCTCGACCGCCGCGCGTGGCCATGCCGCGTCCATCAGCTCAGCCTTGGAGAGCACTTCGCCGGCCCGCTCGACCAGTGCTGCCAGGAGCAACACGCCGCGATACCCAACGGGAATGGGCATGCGTTGCCGGAGCAGCGTTCCCGCCTCCGGGTTGAGCTCGAACGGGCCGAAAGCGAACCGTTTCCCCACCATGGTGCAAACTAGCATCTTTTCGGGGCTTTTCGGAACTATTCGGCCGCGCGCCCGGGACGAAGCTGCCCGCCCGGCTCATCCTGTCACAGTGTTTCAAGACAGGAGAGCCAGGATGTCCGCAATTGCTTTCGACCGCGTTGGACTTGAGACCGAGACCAACCGACCGGCCCCAGTGAGCAACCCGCGCTCACGCGAAGAAGAATTCCGCGCCGCTCTCGACCATTACATGGCGGATTACGTCGCCCGCCAGAAACGCTGCGCCGAGGCCAGGGATGCCGCCTCGCAACGCGATAGGGCATGACGAGGGCCAGCATCGAGATCAAGTCCGTCATCTCTGAAACGGCCGGCAGGCCGAGGCTCCTACCTCAGCGAGATGGCGAGCCCGCTCAGATCGGCGTTGACCTGCAGGCCAACCTGTCGGCCCGTGAGTTCAAGCTGGGCGCCCTTGTCGTTGGTCATCACGATCACCTGGGCGCCTTTGCCGAGCGTGCCGCCGCCGCCGGCGGCGCCGTATACGCCAGTCACGTCCCGGACGCGCTTGATGTGACGCACGGTGCCCTGGAAATAGGTCTTGGAGACCCCGAAGGCGAGGCCGCCCGAGACGCCGCCGATCGAGATCGGGTATTTGCGGCCATGGAAAGTCAGCGTGCCCTCGCCACCGGAGCCGCCGACAAAGAAGGCCGCCTTGTAGACGGAGAAGCGGATTTTACCGCTGTCGGCATGCGCGGCGCTGGCCAGGCTGACGCCCGCAGCGGCGATCGCGGCAATGGCGATTGAACGAAATCCGGACGAAATAGTCATGATGGGAACTCCTGAAGATGTCCGCCTTGCCCGCCGGCAAGAATGTCAGCGTCGTATCAAGTTACAACTGAACAGTCTCGCCCATCATTGGTTCCCAGCTGCGGTCCAAATCTGGCGACGGGCGGCCCCCAGGAAACGAGGCCGGGCTCTCTGGTCGCAACGCTCCCCTTGTGAGATGAAGGCGTCCGTGTACTCTCCACGGTGGTTGGCAAAGGGATTCTGCATGAAAATTGCGGTGGGGCTTGCAACGTCCGCATTGGCCGCGACGATGGCCGGATGCGCGACCTCTCCAGTCGATTACGGAGCCTCGCTTTCGCAGCAGGACCAGAAATGGGCGACGCCGCAATGCCAGCAAGCTCGAGCGGCGGCTTCGGACTACGCGGTCCGCGAAAAAACGCATCCGGGTTGGGAATTCGTTGCACTTGGCCCGTATGGATTGGGGATCATAGCGGCCACCAAGGAGCACGAGCAGAAGCAGCGAAAGCTGCTCGCCCGCGACGTCCATCTGCAATGTTCGAGCCTTCCCCTGCCCAAGGAATTGCAGGGCGATCTCGGCGCTTCCGGCCCCGGTAAGGCGCAATATCCGTAGACGGGAATGGGGCGCGAGCGCGATCCTCGCCGGAAAATCGTTTTCCTGGGGTTGCTCTACCGCAGCAATCCTTCCGCCTCGAACGTGTCCCAGCCCTCGAGCTTTGGCGCATCGTCTTTTCCCGAATTCCTGGTCTTGCGGGCGTTGCCCGTCCGCTTGCCTGCTCGCGTCAGCGCGGCCTTGCCAGCTCCGCGCCTCCTGTTTTCGGATGTTTCCCGCGCGTCCTCCTCCCGCCAGGCGGTCGCCAGGTCACGATCAAGGACGTCCTCGATGTGGCGTGGATCGAAGACATGGAAGGTCACGGCCTTGGATCGCCCGCGCATCTTCACGGTGCGCGTGCCGATGCTTTTCAGGCGACCGTCCCTGAGCCACCTGTGCCGCTCGCGCGACGAGATGGTGAGAATGTCCTCCGCTTCTCGCGGAAGCACGGCCAGCGCTTCGATCCCCTCCAGCGTCCTGGAGATGGTCGCCGAGGCGGCCCGGAACGCATCCGCGTCGGCTTGCAGCATGCGCAAGACGATGCGGCCGGTCTCGGCCTTGGCAAATTTCCTCACTGTCCAGGGTAGCCTGGCTCGTACTTCGCGTTCGATCCCTTTCAGGCGCAAGGAGGAGCCAAGCGTCGCAGATGGCGGCAGCGGCCATTCGGCAACCATTGACGCGGTGCTCGCGCCTTGCTCGGCCCTCCGGTCAGGGGTGGTCGCAATCGCCGCTGCGATGCCACCTAGGACCTTCCGCAGGGAACCACGCCGCTTGGCTGCAGGTTTCATCTCTCATCTTCGCTCGTCAGGTGCCTGCCGTGCAACGATCGTTCGCACAACAGACAACCGAAACCAGGCTCGATCAGTTCCCCCTGGCATGGGACCCGGCGGGTGTTCGGCTTCATCGGCGGGGCAGTTGGATTCGCCGCCCGATGGACACGCTTCATTCGGGTTCGCCAAACCACCGCGCCGCGGCCTTGGCAACTCCCTCCAGGTCCGGATCAGCGTCGGTGGCCCTGGGGCCGCCACCGCAGCCAATAAGCCAGCGCGCGCGAAGTGTCTCACCGCCGGCGCGGATGGTCGTGCTCATCCGACTGCGCGAAGTCCTCGACTCCGAGGCCGCGCCTGATCTCGGCGCTGATCGCGCTTGCCCGCGCGGCGAGAAGGGTTGCGATCGCCTTCATGTCGGACGCGACGGGCGCTTGAGCAGCGTCCGATGTTCGTCGCGGGGATCTCGTGCACGAAGCCGAAGACCAGAACTTTCCCGGCGAAAGGAATTCGCTGGCGAAAGGAGTTGGGCTTGCCAAACCAACTCTGCCTTTTCCGACACGGGCTATATAAGGGGGTAGCGATTGATGCGCAGCAGGGTGCAATCAGAGGGCACGAGGACGGTTCCGAACAACAATGGCCAGGCGTTTTGCGTTTCTCCTCGTTCGCGACTTCACGCTGTCGCCGCTATCGTTGTTCATCGACACGCTGCGGCTGGCGGGCGATGAGGGCGACCGCAGCCGCAGGATAGAGTTCGACTGGGAGATCGTCGGCGAACGCGGCCTGCCGATCCGGGCAAGTTGCGGCGTCGAATTGCTGCCGACCGGGGGGATCGGCAACCCCGAGGATTTCGATAACGTGGTCGTGGTCGGCGGCCTGCTCGACACAAACCGCAGCCTGAGTTCCGAGAAGGAGGCGTTTCTTTTGCGTGCCGCCGGCAAGGGAGTGCCGCTGACGGCGCTCTGCACGGGAAGCTTCGTGCTGGCGCGCTACGGGTTGCTCGACGGCTACAGCGCTGCCGTCAGCTGGTTCCACATCAAGGATTTCCGCAGCCGGTTCCCGGAGGTCAACGCCCATGCCGACAGCCTTTTTACCGTCGACCGGGGCCGCGCGACATGCGCGGGCGGCACGGGTGCCGCCGACCTCGCGGGCCATTTCGTGTCCCAGTTCATCGGCCAGAAGGCGGCCGAGAAGGCCGCCAAGATCCTGGTGCTCGACCGGATCAGGAGCAGCCGCGACGTGCAGCCCGTCGGCGACCTGTTTCCGGCGGCGTCGAGCCGGGCGGTGAAGCGGGCCTTGCTGTTGATGGAGAGCAACCTGCAGGAGACGCTGTCGGTGGCCGAGATCGCAAGCCGCCTGAACTGCTCGCGGCGCCAGCTCGAACGGCTCTTCGGGTTGGAACTGGGAATCGGCCCGATGGCGGCATATCTGGCGCTCAGGGTGCATCATGCGAAGTCGCTGCTGGAAGGCAGCGACTTGCAGATCGGCGACATCGCCTACCGCTGCGGCTTCACCAATGCCGGCCATTTCAGCCGTGTGTTCCGCCAGCAGACCGGCATCACGCCAACCCACCTCAGGCATCCGAACCGGGCAGTGGCGGCGGGAGGATAATGGTCAGTGACGGCCTGGTCGTGTCGCATACTCCGCCTGGCCGATTGCGTCGGTGCAGAAGCTGGCCATAGCATTGCGACGAGCGGCGGTGCCGCCGCCGCCTTGACGGTCAAATTCGCCAGCGAGAGCCATGCCGCATTATCCCGACGCCATGCCTGGATCAAAGAGCCTCTTCGAGCGCGCCAAGAAGGTGATGCCGGGCGGCAATACGCGCACCACCGTCTTTGTCGATCCGTTTCCGATCTATGCCGCGCGAGGCGAGGGGTGCAGGGTCTGGGATGTCGACGGCAACGTCTACTATGACTGCATCAACAATTTCACCTCGATGATCCATGGCTACACACATCCCGACGTCGCTGCCGCTGTGGTCGAGCAACTGCCGTTCGGCACGGCCTTCGGCGCCCCGACGCTCAGCGAGATCGAGCTTGCCGAGCTTCTCGTCGACCGGCTGCCCTCCGTCGACCGGATTCGCTTCACCAACTCCGGCACGGAGGGGGTGATGATGGCCATCAAGGCCGCGCGCGCCTTCACCGGGCGGCCGAAGATCGTCAAGATCGAAGGCGCCTACCATGGGTCGTATGATTTCGCCGAGGTGAGCCTGGACAGTTCCCCGGCCAATTGGGGCGACATGCCAAGATCGACGCCTTACGCAATGGGAACGCCGCGCGGGGTGCTGGACGATGTGATTGCCGTGCCCTTCAACGATGTCGAGGCGCTTCGCGCCGTCTTCGCCGCTCAGGGCGACAGCATAGCAGGCGTGCTGATCGACCCGATGCCAAATCGTGCCGGCCTCATCCCGGCACGCCGGGACTATCTGCGCGCAATAGTCGAGATTGCCCGCGCGGCCGGGACCCTGATTGTCTTCGACGAAGTCATCTCGTTTCGCCTTGGCTGGTCGGGCGCGCAGGGGTTGTGGGGCATCGAGCCCGACCTGACCGCGCTCGGAAAGATCATCGGCGGCGGCTTCCCCGTGGGCGCCGTTGGCGGGCGCGCCGATGTCATGGCGGTGTTCGATCCGACCAGGGGCAAGCCCGCTCTTCCCCATGGCGGCACGTTCACCGCCAATCCGGTGACCATGCGGGCCGGGCTCGCCTCGATGCGGGCGCTGACGAAGGAGAGCTTTGCCCATCTCGATACGCTGGGCGCATTCCTGCGCGAAGGGGTGTCCGCCTCGTTCGACAGGCATGGCCTTGCCGGCCAATGCGTGGGCCTCGGTTCGCTGTTCAAGGTTCATTTTACCTCGCATCCGGTTACGGACTATAGATCCGTCTATCCGGGCCAGGCCGAGCACCGGAGGTTCGATACATTCCACAAGGGCTTGCTCGGCCGCGGCGTCCTGTCTGCCAGCTACGGCCTGTTCGCGCTCTCGACGCCCATGACACAGGCGGACGCGCGCAGCATTCTGCATGCGATCGACGACACCTTGGGCGAGATCGCCGCGCAGCGTGGATCAGGATGACGTTTGGTCGATTCGCCTCCCTATCTCTTTGTCGAAGCATGAGCTCTGGAACATCGGGGATCATGCCTGAACGCAGGTGACAATATGACAGCTTCCCTCCATGTCGCGGTGATCGGTGCGGGCACGCTGGGCCTATGCACGGCGCTCAACCTCCTCGAACAGGGCGCGCGCGTGACGGTGCTGGAAGCGCAGTCGATCGCTTCAGGCTCGAGCGGCAGGTCGGTCGGCGTTGTCGGGTCGCAATTTACCGATCCGTTCGAGATCATGCTTCGCGTTCAATCGTTCCGCCGGTTTCGCCAGTGGGAGGGGCAGGGGCTTCAATTCAACCACATCGGTTATCTTCGGCTCGCGCGCACGCCCGCGCAGATGGAGCTGTTCGCGAAGTCAGTCGAGATTCAGGGCGGGGCCGGCCTGAAGTCGCGCCTGATCCGCGCGAACGAACTCAGGGACCTTGTTCCCCACCTCAGCCCCGACGGGCTCGAAGGCGGTTTGTTCGGACCCGACAACGGCTTTCTCGATCCCTATGACATGTGCAATTTCCTGGCGCGGATCGTCCGCGAAAAGGCCGGCGACATCCGCCAGTACCGCAAGGTGCTCGGGGTGGGAAGGCGGCCAGGCGGCTACAGGCTGGAGACCAATGGCGATCCGGTCGAATGCGATGCCGTGGTCAACGCAGGCGGCGCCTGGGCGCCGCGGGTCGCCGAGCTCTTCGGCCAGCGCCTGCACATATGGCCCGAGCGCCATGAGGCGGTCGTCATCCATCTGGACAGGCCGCTCGACTATACGATGCCGATGGTCATGGACCTCGTGGACGGCGAGGGCAGCGGCCTTAATTTCCGCCACGACAAGCCAGGCGCGCTGATTGCCGAGATCCACAAGGTGACGTCCATCGCTCCCGAGGATCCGGACAATTACAACGACCAGTGCGAGGAGCAATCGAAGGTCCACCTGGCCGAACTGCTGCTGGAACGGCTGCCCGATCTGCCGGGCGCGCGGCTTGGCCGTGGCTGGGCCGGCCTTTATCCTGTCACGGCCGATCATCGGCCGCTCGTCGGACCGATCGATGCCTCGGAACCGGCATTGGTCACCGCCGCCGGCGCCGGCGGCTATGGCATCCAGCTGGCGCCGGTGATCGGGCAGATCGCGGCGGATTGGGTTCTTCAAGGCGCGCCGGCTTCAGTGCCCGGAGCCGGGAGCCTTGCACCCACGGCCGAGCGCAACATCCGCAAAGTCGATCACTGACCGGTGCGAGTTGAAACCAGACCGGCGCTGCCGGAATTGCGGAAACAAGCGTTTAGAGCCCCGATGGGGATCTGCAGACCCACGCCTTCAGGCGGCTGGGATCTGGGCTGTTGCGCGAGACGGCACGGGGTGGCTGAACCGCACCAAGCGCCCGCGACCTTCAGGAAATCCGCTTCCCGGCCCCGTCCAGCAGCACGCAGCCGTCCGGGGCAAAACCCAATTCGATCGTCTCGCCTTCGCGAAGCACGCGGCCAGTGATCGGTGTATTGGCGCGGAGGCTGGTCTTGCCGCCGATGTCGATCTCGTAGATCGCGCTGCCGCCCAGATAGGAGGCCGAGATCACGCGGCCGGACAGCCGATTGGCGCTCGTTCCAGCACCGACCGAAAATTTCTGCGGCCGCACCACGACGGTGACCTTGCTGCCGTCGGCAAGCGGCCTTGGACAAGCCACGCTGACCGTCTGGCTGGTGCCAAGCACCACCGTTACCGTTCCTTGGCCGGACCGGCTCACGGTCCCTGCAAGCATGTTGGCCTTGCCGAGGAAGTCGGCGACGAAGGCTGTCGCCGGCGCCTCGTAGACCTCCTCCGGAGTGCCGATCTGCTCCACCGCGCCCGCGTTCATCACCACGATACGATCCGACATGGAAAGGGCTTCTTCCTGGTCGTGCGTGACGAAGATGGCGGTGATGCCGGTTTCCTTCTGGATCTTCTTGATCTCGACGCGCATCTCCTCGCGCATGTTGGCGTCCAGCGCCGACAACGGCTCATCCAGCAGCAGCACCTGCGGCTCGAAGACGATGGCGCGGGCGAGCGCGATGCGCTGCTGCTGCCCGCCTGACAGTTGCGACGGCAGCTTCTTCTCGCTGCCCGGCAGCCGCACCATTTCGAGCGCCTTGCCGACCTTGCGCACGATCTCGGGCTTCGGCACGTTGCGGTACTTCAGGCCGAAGGCGACGTTGTCGAATACGTTCTTGTGCGGGAAGAGCGCGTAGCTCTGGAAGACCAGCCCGATGTTGCGCTTGTAGATCGGGACGTCGTCGACGCGCCGCCCGTCGATCATGATTTGGCCGCCCGAAATATCGACCAGGCCGGCGATGGAGCGCAGGATCGTGGTCTTGCCGCAACCCGAAGGCCCGAGCAGGGTGACGAAGCTGCCCTTGCGGATCGAGAGCGAGAAATCGCGCACCGCGACGAACTTGCCGTAGGCGATGTCGATGTCGCGGAACTCGACCGCCGGGCTGTTCGCCTCGGCGGCCGCGCTCGCGCCGGCTGCCCCGGCCTGAACAGGCCGGGGATGGAGTGTCGTTTCCTGGCTGTCAGGCACCCTTCGAGATCCTGTTCCACTGCTTGGTCCAGGCGTCCTCGTTGGTCGCCCAGTAGGTCGGATCGGCAAAGGTCAGCGACTTCATCGTGCCCGTCTTGTCGAATGCCGGCAGCTTCTCGATCTTCTCGGTCAGCTTGACCTTGTTAGGATCGAGCGACGGCGGATAGCTCTGGCCTTCGGCCACCGCGATCGAGGTCGCCGGGTCGAGCATGAAGTTGATGAGTTCCTCGCATTCGGCCATGGGCGAACCCTTCAGAATCAGCATGTCCTCCATCCAGGCGTAGGAGCCGGCCGGATCGAGATAGCCGATAGGATGGCCCTGGTCCTGCAGCGCGGCGACGCGGCCCGACCAGGCATCGGTCACCACGATCTCACCCTTGGAAAGCAGGTCCATCAGCTCCGCGCCGGAACTCCAGAACTTCTTGGCGAGGTCGCGCGTCTCGCGCACCTTGGCCCAGATGGCGTCCATGTCCTTGAGGTTGTTGGGGTCCTGCCCGGTGGCGAGCGCCGCATACCAGACGCGCGTCGTCATGTCGGAATAGCCGCCGACCTTGCCGGCATATTTCTTGTCGAGCAGGAGCCCGGCGCCCTTTTCCTTGGCTTCCTCCGGCGAGATCACCTTGGTGTTGTAGGCGATGCCGGTGGTGCCGTAGTCGTAGGGCACGGCCGATAGCTTTGGCGTCAGCTTGCGGAACGGCTCGATCATCGGCTGCAGCACGTTCGCCATGTTGGGAATGTTGGCCTCGTTGATTTCCGAGGTCAGGCCGGCGTTCACGTATTTGATGTAGTAGTTGACGCCGGAGGAATGGATGACCTGGTAGTCGCCGGGCTTGGCGGTCTTGATCTTGGTGATGATCTCGTCCTCGTCGCCGAACGTGCCCTGGACCACCTTGATCTTGGTCTTGGTCGTGTAGGGCTGGAAGGCGAACTTGTCGATCGCATCCTGCACCGTGCCGCCCCAGCCGTCGAAGCGAACCTCCTGGACCGCGGCGAGCGCCCGGCCCATCCAAGGCATCGAAAGGCCCGCCGATGCTGCCGCGGCTGCGGTCAGCGTCAGGAATGTGCGGCGGCTCAGGTCGCCATTGGCGTATCGATCGTGCAGCCGTTCCAGCCGCTTGGTGGTGGTGAGTTTCATTGTATTTCCTCCTTTGGTTCGCCACGTCTTCTCAGTTTTGTCAGGCTTTGCAGGATCAGGCCACCGATCAGCGGGATGCCGACGGTCACCAGGATCATCACGGTGCCGAGCGCGTTGATCTCCGGGCTGATCGAAATCTTGAGCATGGAAAGGATCTGGGTCGGCATGGTCTCGACGCCGGCCGGCCGCCAGAACAGGCTGGCCGAGGTGTTGTCGAACGAAATGGTGAAGGCGAGCAGGGCGCCGCCGACAACGGCCGGGATGAGCAGCGGCAGCGTGATCTCGCGGAAGGACGAGAAGCGAGAGGCGCCAAGCGACAGTGCGGCCTCCTCGTAGACGCGCCGGATGCCGATCATGCGCGCCTGGGCGATCAGCACCACATAGGGCACGGCGAGCAGGATATGGCCAAGCACCAGGAGCAGCATGGTCCTCGGCTGGTCGACGGCCTTGATCAGCACCAGCAGGCCGACGCCGAGGATGGTTTCCGGCACCAATGCCGGCAGGATCACCAGCGTGCTCAGCGCCTGCTTGCCGCGAAATTCGAAGCGGACCAAGGCAAACGCCGTGGTGACGCCGATGGCGGTGGTGACGATGGCGGTGACCAATGCGATCCACAAGGATGTTCGAAAGGCAGCCAGCACCGCCTCGTTGGCCATCAGCTTGCCGTACCATTGCAGGCTGAAGCCGGTCATCGGGAAGCCGCCGAACATCGAGGCGTTGAACGACAGGACCACCGTCGCCACGATCGGCGCGAACATGAAGATGTAGACGCAAACCGTGACAAAGCCGGTCAGCCGCCAGGCCCATCTCCCTTCCTGCCTGCGCCGTGTTCCCCTCATCCTGCAAGCCCCGTCATCCGCCAAGCCCTTTGACGATCTGCGACATGCCCATGTAGCGCGTGTAGACGGCGGCGAAGAAGCCGAGCACGATGAGCAGCACGATCGAAAGCGTGGCTCCCATAGGCCAGTTCAATTCGCCCATGATGGTGTCGTAGATCAGGTTGCCGAACAGAGCGTCGCGGCCCGAGCCGAGAAGCTGCGGCGTCACATAGCTGCCGGCGGCCAGCACGAAGCAAAGCAGCAGGCCCGCCGCCAGGCCGGGCAGCGACAGCGGCAGCGTGACCTCCCGGAACGCCTGCGCACTCGTGCAGCCCATCGAGCGGGCCGCCGAAATCAACGTCCGATCAATGCTCTCCAGGCTGACATAGACATTGAGGATCATGTAGGGCAGCAGGAAGTGCAGCATGCCCAGGATGACCGCGCCTTCGTTGTAGAGCATCTGCAGCGGCTCATGGATGATGCCCATTTTGAGCAGCGCGACGTTGATGACGCCCTGTTCCCCCAGGATGTTGATCCAGGAGAAGGTGCGGATGGTGAAGCTGATCCAGAACGGCACGATCAGCAAAAGCAGCAACAGCCATTTGTGCTTGAAGGTTGTGGCCCAGATGAAATAGGCGGGGAAGTAGCCGAGCACGCCGCACAGCAGCGCCGTCATGGCTCCGACCCTCAAGGTCTTCAGGAGGAAGCCGTGATAGTAGCTGTCGGTGAGGAATTCGTGCCAGTTCGCCGTCGTCAGTGCGCTCGTTTCCACGCCCGCGGTGACAAAAGTGAAGAAGGTATAGCCGGCCATCACGGCGATCGGCAGCACCAGGAAAAAAATCAGCAGCAAGAGCACCGGCGCGACCAGCATCCAGGCCAGCCGTGGATCATACAATGTCCATCGTCGTTTCATGAGCACCCGGACGTCCGCCTTCTTTGAAGGCCTGTTTTGTTCCCGGGCCAAGATTGGGTGATTGGCGGCCCGATGTCTACAGTCGGCGATTGAGCCAGTGGACTTCCGCGTGTCGGCCCGATGGCCCAGAACAATTATCGGCGAAGGCAATACCACGGTTGGGCATGGCCGTTCTATCGGATGTGTTTGCTGGCGCAGCCGTTTTCTAAGCCGGCAGGCCGGCCACGAGCAGGGCGTCGGTGACGTCGTCGATTATGCCAGGCGCGATTCCGACGGCGGCGGCCCAGCGGCCGATGGTGAAATGCGGATCGAGCGCGATGAGCCGTGCGGCCGACGCTCTTGCCTCCTCGATCCGTCCGAGTCTCGCCAGCGGCGCGGCCAGCCAGCCATGCAGGATGCTGAAACCGGGGTTCAGCTCCACCGCCCGCCGGCCGGCTGCGATGGCCTGTTCGTGCCGGCCGGACAGAAAATTGCCGAAGCCGACAATGCCTTGCGGCACGCAGCTCATGGCGTCGAGGGGGGAGAGCCGCATCGCCTGCTCGCACCAGTCGATGGCGCGCGCCGCATCGCCGCCATAAGCCACCGGCACGCAGCCAAGAGTGTAAACGAAGGCGCAAGAGGCGCTGAGCGCCAAGGCTTGCGCGAACATCTCGTCGGCCAGCCTGCGGTCATGCTCGACCAGGCCGATTGTGAAGCCGGCCAAGGCCAGCGCCATCGCGTCGCCCGAGCCGTGCTCGATCGCCGCATGGGCATGGTGCGACGCCTTCTGGCGATGCTCCGCCAGCATGCCGCCGCGGATGAAAAGGGTTTGATGCGCCCAGGCGGCAAAGCCGTGGGCGAGCGCATAACTCGGCTCGATGGCCAATGCCTGGTCGAGCAGAGGCAGTCCCTTGGCCGCGCCCTGGGGCATGAAGGTGTAGACATCGGGCAGGGCGCGCAGAAAAAGGTCGTAGGCGTCGAGACTGTCGGGCCGCTGGCGCTTGACACGTTCGATCTCGGCCCGGCGCAGATTGGGCTCGATGGCAGCGACCACGCTGATGGTGATCTCGTCCTGCAGCGCGAACACGTCGGTCAGCTCGCGATCGTAGCGCTCGGCCCACAGATGGCTGCCGTCCTCGGCATCGATCAACTGGCCGGTGATGCGCACGCGGCCGCCGACCTTGCGCACCGAGCCTTCCAGCACGTAGCGCACGCCGAGCTCGCGCCCGACCTGCTTCACGTCGACGGCGCGGCCCTTGTAGGTGAAGCTCGAATTCCGCGCGATGACGAACAGCCAGCGGATGCGGGACAGGCCGGTGACGATGTCCTCGACCATGCCGTCGGCAAAATAGTCCTGATCCGCGTCGCCGCTCATGTTCACGAAAGGCAGAACGGCGATGGAGGGGCGGGCGGGAATGCCGAGGCCAGGCTTCAGTGTCCCCACCGGCGCTGCCGCCTCGGCGCCTATGTCCTCGCGTACGGTGCCGACGAAACGAAAGCCCCGGCGCAGGATGGTACGGACGAGGCGCTGCTGCTCGCCATTGTCCTGAAGGGCGCCGCGGGCGGCATTGACACGGCTGGCAAGCGTGGCGTCGGAGACGATGCGTCCCTGCCAGACCGCATCGACCAGATCGTCCTTGCTCACAACCCGCTCGCGATTGCGGATCAGATATTGTAGCAGGTCGAACACCTGCGGCTCGACCGGGATCAGCTCGTTGCCCCTGCGTAGTTCGCGCCGGTCGCCGTCCAGAGCGAAATCCTCGAAAAGATACGGCAAATTGCTGGCTCCAGATGGGCGGAAACGCTGACCTGGACACTGTAGACGTGTCGTGGGCGCAAAATCAAAGCCCTCTCAAGACAAAATCAAGAGGTCCTGAAGGTCACCTCAAAGCGAGCGCGGCGGCCCCGGCGCATAGTCCTCCTGCAAACAACGCAAACCACAATTTGAAAAGGAGAACTCAAATGTCCAACACCGCAGCAAATTCGGTCGTCCTCGTCCATGGCGGCTTTGTCGACGGCTCCGGCTGGGAAGGGGTCTATCATCAGCTCAAGGAGGACGGCTACGACGTTACCATCGTCCAGAACCCGACCACCTCGCTCGCCGACGACGTCGCTTTCACCAGGCGCGCCATCGCCGCCGCTCCCGGCAATGTCATCCTGGTCGGCCACTCCTATGGCGGCGTCGTGGTGTCGGAAGCCGGCACCGATCCCAAGGTTTCAGCCGTCGTCTACATCGCGGCCTTCGCCGCCGATGCCGGCGAGTCGGTCTCGACCCTGATCGCCAACCCGCCTCCCGGCGCCGC
Source organism: Mesorhizobium sp. ESP6-5 (assembly GCF_020164695.1). Lineage (NCBI taxonomy): Bacteria > Pseudomonadati > Pseudomonadota > Alphaproteobacteria > Hyphomicrobiales > Phyllobacteriaceae > Mesorhizobium > Mesorhizobium sp. ESP6-5. The sequence continues at coordinate 159,983 of NZ_JAIUGR010000007.1, read as the reverse complement.
CGTGCCGCCGATCCTGCCGCCTGTCGACGGCTTCCTGATGCTCGACAAGGCCAAGTTCGCCGCCTCGTTCGCCGCCGACGTCCGTCCTTCGCTCGCCTCCTTCATGGCGGACTCGCAGGTGCCGTGGGCAGTGGCCGCACTCGAAGGCAAGGTCACCGAGCCTGCCTGGAGGGTGAAGCCGAGCTGGTACCTGGTCGCAACGGACGACCATATGATCCCGCCGCCAGCACAGCGCCAGATGGCAAATCGGGCTGGCGCGACGACGGTGGAAGTGCCCGGCAGTCATGCGGTCTACGTTTCCGATCCCGCATCCGTCGCCAAGCTGATCAAAGACGCAGCCGCCAGCGTCGGCAGGAGCTGAACCGGCATTCCTCCCAACAAAAGGCCTGGGTGCCCGGCGGCGCCCAGGCCTTTGCCTGTTCCGGCCGAGGCTCCGACTGGCCTCATCCCTTCGGCAGGCCGCGCGCGATCAGCCGGGCGAGGCGCTCCGAAAACGCCCTGGCGTCGGCCGGCTTGTCGCCGTCGAGGACGCGCGCCTCGTCGTAGAGAAGGTGGGCGGCGTCGTCCTTGAAGGCCTGTTCGTCGTCGCCGAGACTGGCGAGCGCCAGGACGCGCTCGTGGCGGGGGTTGATCTCGAGGATCGGTTTGGCCGTCTTGTCGAGGCGGCCGGCGGCGTTGAGCAGCCGCTCGAACTGCCGGTCGGGACCGTGTTCGGGCGCCACCAGGCAGACCGCGCTTTCGGTCAGGCGGTCGGAGGCCTTCACGTCCGACACGGCATCGCCAAGCGCCGCCTTGACGAAGGCCAGGAAGCCATCGACCTCGGGCGCCGCCGCCGCATCCGGCTTGTTCGCCTCGTCGAGCAGCGGGATCTCGGAAAGTTCAGCCACGCCCTGCGTCACCGACCTGAACGGCTTGCCGTCGAATTCGGGCGCCATCGACGTCCAGAAACTGTCGACCGGGTCGGTGAGCAGCAGCACCTCGATGCCGCGTGCCTTGAAGCCTTCAAGCTGCGGCGAGGCTTCGAGCCGTGCACGGTCGTCGCCGGCCATGAAGAAGATCGCCTTCTGGCCTTCCTTCATCGCCGAGACGTAGTCGGCGAGGCCGCGCCAGCCTTCGCCGGAGGCGGTTGAGCGGAAGCGGGCGAGCTTCAAGAGCTGCTCGCGCCGCTCATGGTCCTCGTAGAGCCCTTCCTTGAGCACGACGCCGAAGTTTTCCCAGATTTTCGCATAGGCCTCGGTCTCGGTCTCCGCCAGCTTGGCGAGATCGCCAAGCACGCGGTTGGTCAGGCCCTTGCGGATCGCGGCCAGCAGCAGGCTTTCCTGGATCATCTCGCGCGAGACGTTGAGCGGCAGGTCGGCGGAATCGACCAGCCCGCGCATGAAGCGCAGGTAGCGCGGCAACAGATCGGCATCATCGGTGATGAAGACGCGGCGCACATAGAGCTTCATGCGGCCCTTGCGGTCCTGGTCGAACAGATCGAAGGGACGCGAGCCGGGCACGAAGGCCAGCACGCTATATTCCTGCCGGCCCTCGGCGCGAAAATGGATGGTGGCGGCCGGCTCGTCATACTGGCCGGAGACGCCGCGGTAAAAGTCGGTGTATTCCTCGGGCTTGATCTCGCTTTTCGGCCTGACCCAAAGGGCCGTGCCGTCGGCAATGTCGCGCGCCTCGGCACCGGGCTTCTCGATGAGCGTGATCGGCACCGGCACATGGCCCGACTGCGACTTGGCCAGTTGCTCGAGCCGATAGGATCCGGTGTAGGACGCGGCGTCGTCCATCAGATGCAGCACGACGCGGGTGCCGCGCTTGGGGGCGGCTTCGAGCGGGGCGGGCGCGATCTCGTAGGAACCCTTGCCGTCGGACGACCAGCGCCAGGCTTCTTCGCTTCCCGCCAGGCGGCTGATGACGTCGACGCGGGTCGCGACCATGAAGGCGGAGTAGAAGCCGACGCCGAACTGGCCGATCAGCTGCGTGTCCTCGCTCGAATTGCCGGCGCCGACGCGCTCGATGAAAGCGCGCGTGCCCGAGCGCGCGATCGTGCCCAGCGCCTCCGTCATGTCGTCGCGGCTCATGCCGATGCCGTTGTCCTCGACGGTGATCAGCTTGCCGTCGGGATCGGCTGCAATCGAGATGCGGGGCTTCGGATCGTCGGCCAGCAATTCGGGGCGACTGACGGCCTCGAAGCGCAGCTTCTCGCAGGCGTCGGCGGCGTTGGAAATCAGTTCGCGCAGGAAGACGTCCTTATCAGAATAGACCGAATGCACCATCATGTGCAGCAGCCGCGAAACATCCGCCTCGAATGCCTTGGTTTCCGTCGCTTTCGTGTCTGTCGTCATTCCGGGTTTCCCACGCTTTCATCCGCCCGTCGCGCCATGCGCGATCGGGACTTCCTTTCATCAATTTTCAACGGTGCTGGCAACTGCCGTCAGCAAGACCAGCGCGCCGGCAATATCGTGATGGGGTGCGGAGGCCGCAAGGGGTGGAAACGGTGCTGACGACGAAACAGCCAATCTTTCCCCCCGAGGGGGAGATTGGCAGCGTCAGCGCCGCGTCCGCCTTGCGCGCCCTACTTCCCAGCCATCTGGTCGGCAAGCGTCTGCGCCTGGGCAAGCAGCGCGGGGAAGGCCGGGTTGTCGCGCAGGTTCTTGCCCATGCAGGCGCGGAAGTCGCTGTCGCCTTTTGCCCAGGCGGCGTCGGCGGCATCGGATGTATTTTCGTCGCTGTCGTCGGTGGCCTGCTTGACCAGTTTCTGGGCGGCGGCGTCGGCCGCGGTCCAGACCGCCTCGCAGGCCGCGATCCTTGGGACGGGCGGTGTCGCGGGCGCCTCGGCGATCATGACACTGTTGCCCTTGACTAGCGTGACGACGATTTCCTGGTCGTAGTTAGGTCCGACATCCTGTGCCCAGCCGCCAAGGCGGGCGATCGCCATGTCGGCGCCGTCGGGCGTCTTCAGGGTGAAGTCGAGCGTGCCTGTGAAAGCGGCGTCGCTGCCGATCGCCTGGGTGTAGAACGCATCGAGCTTCAGCGCCGCGTCGAAGCTGGTGGGCAGTTTGAGATCGGCGTCCGTCTCCGCCGCACGCGATTGCAGCCAGCGCTCGACCAGCCCGCGTGTCGACGCGACGATGCTGGGGCCGTCCTCGGTGCCGTGACGCAGCCCGTCCAGCATGCCGAAGCCGACATCGGAGGAACTGAGGCTTTCGATATTGATCCTGCCGGCCGCCGGAAAACCCTTGACCGTGAAAGGTCCAAGAAGCGTCGAAAGGCGCTGTTCGAGATCGGCGCGGGCCTTCTCATTGGCCGCATCGAGCGTTTCCACCGGAGCGTTCGCGCTTTCCATCGCGGCGATGGCCGCGATCGCCTTGTCGCGCGCGGCGATGTAGTCGTCCTCCGGCGAAGCCGCATACGCCGCACCGCTCGCCAGCGCGAACACCAAAGTCCAGACCAGACGCATCGTGAAAACCTCCGTTTTACAAGCTCTTCGCGTGGCTTGGTGGCGATTGTGCGGCGGTGAACTCATGGCGAGACGTGGCGGATATCGGGGCACCAGGACAGCCCTGGCAAGGTCGCAAGCCCTCATGATGAAACCTTCCGATACCCAGGCCGTTATGGCCGTTGTGGCAGACATCAAACCCAAACAGAGGCCGGCCGGCGGCGCCAAGCCAAACGGTGCCAGGAAGCCCCGCCGGGAGAAGGTACCCGATGTCGAGGCCGCATCCGAGGTCGTCGGCGAGGCGGCGCCGCCGCCAGCGGCGGTGGAACCTGATCCGCAGCTGAGCCCCGAACAGGCCGAACAGGCGCGCAAGAAATACCTGCTGAAGCGCTTCTGGATCAGCGCGCGCGGCTATTGGAGCCGGCGGGGCGACAAGCTCGCCTGGCCATGCACGATCGCGCTCCTGATCCTGATCTGCGTCAATGTCGGCTTCCAGTACGGGATCAATGTCTGGAACCGCTCGATCTTCGACGCCATCGAGCAGCGCAATGCGCCGACCGTCTATTTCCTGAGCGCCGTGTTCGTGCCGCTGGTGCTTGGAAGCGTCAGCCTTGTCGTTGCGCAGGTCTATCTGCGCATGACGATCCAGCGCCGCTGGCGCTCCTGGCTCACTACATCCATCATCGGCCGCTGGCTCACCAACGGCCGCTACTACCAGCTCAATCTCGTCAGCGGCGATCACCAGAACCCGGAAGCCCGCATCGCCGACGATTTGCGGATCGCCACCGAATCGCCTGTTGATTTCGTCTCCGGCGTGCTCAACGCGTTCCTGGCGGCCTCGACCTTCATCGTCGTCTTGTGGACCATCGGCGGCGCGCTGACGCTGCCGATCGGCTCCTCGACCGTCACCATTCCGGGCTTTCTCGTCATCACCGCGGTCATCTATGCCGGCATCACCTCCACCTCGATGGTGGTCATCGGCCGGCATTTCGTCGAACTTTCCGAGCAGAAGAACCAGGCGGAAGCGGAATTTCGCTACACGCTGATGCGCGTGCGCGAAAACGGCGAGAGCATCGCCCTGCTCGGCGGCGAGGAGGAGGAGCGCAGCGGCATCGACAGGACCTTCGCCGGCGTGCTGGGGAAGTGGGCGATGCTTGCTGGCCAGCACATGCGCACGGCGCTGGTCTCGCAGGGATCGAGCCTGTTCGCGCCGGTGGTGCCGGTGCTTTTGTGCGCGCCAAAATTCCTCGACGGCTCGATGTCGCTTGGGCAGGTCATGCAGGCGGCATCCGCCTTTGCCATCGTGCAGGGCGCGTTCGGATGGCTGGTCGACAATTACCCGCGCCTGGCCGACTGGAACGCCTCGGCACGGCGCATCGCCTCGCTGATGATGTCGCTGGATGGGCTCGAGCGCGCGGAAGAGAGCGACGCGCTCGGACGCATCAATCGCGGCGAGACCAAGGACGACACGATGCTCAACCTCAACAATCTGTCCGTGTCGCTCGATGACGGCACCGCCGTGGTCAAGGAAACCGAGGTGGTGATCCAGCCGGGCGAGCGGCTGCTGGTGGCCGGCGAATCCGGTTCGGGCAAGAGCACGCTGGTGCGGGCGATAGCGGGCTTGTGGCCGTGGGGCGGCGGCAGCGTCGATTTCCACCCGGGCAAGCGCATGTTCATGCTGCCGCAGCGCCCCTACATCCCCTCGGGCACGCTGCGCCGGGCCGCTGCCTATCCAGGCGCCGCCGAGGATTGGACGATCCCGCAGATCAGGGCTGCCCTCGACAAGGTTGGGCTCGGTCATCTTGGCGACCGGATCGAGGAAGACGCGCCGTGGGACCAGACCCTGTCGGGCGGCGAGAAGCAGCGCCTGGCCTTCGCGCGGCTGCTCCTGCACGCGCCCGATATCATCGTGCTGGACGAGGCGACGGCGGCACTCGACGAGAAGAGCCAGGACAGGATGATGGAGACCATCATCCACGAATTGCCTAATGTGACCATCTTGAGCGTGGCGCACCGCGCCGAGCTGGAGGCCTTCCACAGCCGCAAGATCACGCTCGAGCGGCGCAAGGGTGGCGCCAAGCTGGTCAGCGATATCGACCTCGCCCCGCGCAAACGCAGGGGCTTGCTCGGCCGCGCCCTGTGGGGTTCCGGCACTTCCGCCGAAAAGCGCGGCGCCGCCCGTAAAAAGAGTTGATGGCGCTCAGGCGAGTTCTGGTTTCAGCTCAAGGGATGGCCTTCTATCAGCCGCCCAATTCTTCCTGATGCGCCTTGGCGAGGTCGGCCATGCTGTCGAAGCGGAAGTCCACCTTCGGCATCTCGCCGGGATGCATCGTGGCGCCGAAACCCTGATCGGCATGCCGGCGGTGGATCCAGCACGATTTAAGGCCCAGGCGGTTGGTCACGGCATGGTCATGAAACAGGCTTTCGGCCGTGTGCAGGACTTGCCTGTCGCCGATCCCGAGCGTCGCCAGTTTTTCCAGCATATAGTCGAAATTCCGGGGCGACGGCTTGTAGGAGCCGATGTCCTCCGCCGTGTAGATCGCATCGAAATCGACGCCGAGCTTCCTGTTGCTGAAGGAGAAGCTCGTATTGTCGACGTTGGAGAGGATGACGAGCTTGTAGTGCTGCTTGAGGTATTGCAGGGCGGCGGCGGTATCGGCAAAGGCCGGCCAGTCCTTCACGCTTTGGCCATAGGCGATGCATTCCTCCGGCGTGGTCACGACGCCCCATTCCTCGGCGAGCCGCTTGTAGACGACAGCCAGAAGGTCGCAGTAGCGCTTTTGCGGCGTCCAGTCCTGCTGGCTGGATTCGTGCCTGGCATGCGCCTGCAGGATCTCGTCGCGGCCGAGGCCGCGGCTAACCCGCCCGGTCAGCGGCTTCAGTGCGTCGATCATGCCGGATTCCCAATCGATCAGCGTACCGTAGCAATCGAAGGTCAAGGCCTTGAAATCAGTCAGCTTCATGGTTCACTCCCTTGAGTTGGATAATTGGCTGGCGTTTGCGTGGATCGCGATCAATCGGCCGGCTGCCCGGCTGGGCGCAAACCTGCCTCGCCCTTCGATGTGGTGCCACGCGACGATGTCAGCCAGACGCCGAACAGCGTCACCGCGAGGCCGAGGACCATCGCCGCCGAAAGCGGCTCGCCGAAGAGCAGCCAGGCCCAAAGCATCGTCACCGGCGGGCTGAGATAGATCACGCTGCTGACCTGCGCGGCGCTGTGGAGGCGCAGGCTCGCATAATAGACGCCGTAGCAGAAGAAGGTCGAAAACAGCACCAGCCAGGCGATGCCGAACTCGAACCGGCCATCAAGGGGCGGCATCAGCCCGCCTTTCCATTCGGCGCAAACGGCAAAAAACAGCGCCGCCGTCAGGCATTGGATGCACAGGCTCTGGTGGATGGGCATGTTGATCGTCCCCATCCGCTTCTGCAGCACGGTCGCCAGGGCGAAGACCATCATGGAAGCGATCGTGACCACGTACGCCCAGTCCGGCGCGGTGCCGAGACTGAGGCTGTTCAGCGAAACGACCAGCACGCCCAACACGCCGAGAGCCGTTCCGGTCCACTGCCTCGATGTCAGCCGGTGGCCGAGAACGGGCTGCGATAGTGCCGCGATGGCGAGGGGGACGAGGTCCGAGATCAGCGCGACCAGGCCGGTCGGCACGCGCTGGCCGATGGCAAGCGCGAAGCCGCCGAGATAGAGGAACATCATCGCAACGCCGAACGCCATTTGCTGGAGCAGCGCCTGGACGCCGATGCGCGGCCCGACCATGAGCGCGAAGGGCAGGAGGACCAGCCCTGACATCAGGGTTCGCCAGAACAGCACGAGCATGACGTCGGCGCTCTCGCTGGCGTAACGGATGCCGACAAAGCCCGAGCTCCAGCTTACGACCAGGGCTGCCGCCAGAAGCGGCCAGGCCAGGCGACGGTACGGAGGTTTCGGGAGCGTCATGCGGTCTCTTCGTCGAAGCGAGTTCGCCAGCGGATCACGGCCGATCTCGGATGCGGGATTTATGGCGGCGCGCAAGCGCCTTTGCACATGACAAATTTCGATATATCCATGAAATAGGCGCGAGATGTGGCATTATGATTGACCTCAAAGCCCGTTCTCTGCCGAAACCTTGAAGCGCTGCTTTCGTTTCAAACGAGGATTGTCATGGCTAGAGTGATGAGCCGCCGCCTGGATGTCGATGCCTTGCGGGCGATGGTGGCGATCGAGAAACATGGCGGCGTTACCCGGGCGGCCGAGATGCTCGGCCTGTCGCAATCGGCCGTCAGCCACAAGATCAGGCGGCTGGAAGCGAGTCTCGACTGCGAAATCCTCAGCCGCAAGGCGAATGCGCCGATGTTCACCAGTTCAGGGCAGGATCTGCTGGGCTATGCCAGGCGCATCCTGGGCATCCATGACGAGGCGATCCTGAGCCTGTCGAAGAGCACGCTGCAAGGCAAGATCGCTTTGGGGATGACCGAGGATACGACCTGCACGGACCTTTCGCGCATCCTTGGCCGGTTTCGCCGGCTGTACCCCGAGGTGAGCGTGCGCACGCAGGTGCGCATGAGCCTGGCCTTGCAGAAGCTGTTGGGCGAGGGCGCGCTCGACGCGGCCATCATCCAGGTGTTCCAGCACGACGTCCGCCCCACCGATGTCCTGCTGTTCCGCGAGACCCTGCATTGGGTGAAGTCGCCCGAGCTGACCCTTGGGAAAGGCGACCCGGTGCCGTTCCTGTCCTTCGACGAGAACTGCTTCTATCGCCGTTGGGGCCTCGATCTCGGCCAGGACGAGGGAACGGTGTTCGAGATCGTGTTCGAATGTTCGAGCGCGGCCGGCATCATCGCCGGCGTGACCTCCGGCCTCGGCGTCGCGCTGCTCAGCCAGCGGCATCTGCGGCCCGGCATGGAGATCGTCGACAAGTCGTTCCCCAAGCCTCCGGACCTCGCCTACGTCATTCGCCGCGCCCGCAACGTCCGCAATCCCGCGCTGGAGACGCTGGTGCGGGAGATAGAGGCTGAGGTGAAGCGCCACGGGACCCTGCAGATCGCGGTGTGAGGAGGCGTGATTAGCGTTGGCGCCCGTGCGCCCGGTCGATGATATCGCGCGCTCGAGCCTCTCGCCTCATTTCCGGAGTATCTTCTCCATCGCTTTCCCCTTCGCAAGCTCGTCGATCAGCTTATCGAGGTAGCGAATTTCCTTCATCAGTGGATCCTCAATATCTTCCACGCGGACGCCGCAGACCACCCCTGTAATCAAATTCCGCAAAGGATTCAGTCGGGAGGCCTGACCAAAGAAATCCTCGAAGCTGGTTTTCTTCTCCAGTTCGGCCTCGATTCTCGGTGTAGCCCGTCAGCCAGCAGATGATCTCATCGACCTCTGCTCTGGTGCGTCCTTTCCTTTGCGCCTTGGCGACATAGTGCGGATAGACGCTGGCAAAGCTTGTGGAATAGATTCGATGCTCCGTCATGACGTGCCCTTACCGGTGGCGCCTATCGCCCGCACTCGACTTTGCCTCCAATGCGCAGGTCTCAGCAATTGGCGCAGGACCGACTCCAATCTTCCCGCCGCCCTTCACCCGTTCCTTTTCTCCACCTCGGCCTTGCGCAACAAGAACCGTTGGATCTTGCCGCTAGGGGTCTTCGGCAATTCCCCGACGAAGTCGATCTCGCGCGGATAGGCATGGGCCGAGAGGCGTTTGCGGACATGCTGCGCCAATTCTTCGGCGAGTTCCGGGCTGCCCTCGTAGGCGGGCGCCAGGACGACGAAGGCCTTGACGATCTCGGTGCGCTGCGGGTCGGGTACGCCGACCACCGCCGCCTCGTTGACGGCGGGATGTTCGATCAGCGCGCTTTCGACGTCGAAGGGGCCGATGCGGTAGCCTGACGAGGTGATGACGTCGTCGGCGCGGCCGATGAAGGAAACCGAGCCGTCCGGCTCGTATTCCACCGTGTCGCCGGTGCGGTAGTAGCCGCCCGATATGGCCGGCGATTCGGCCTGGTGGTAGCCGTCGAACCAGCGCAACGGCGAGTTGGCGATGTCGACGGCGAGGATGCCGGGCTGGTTGGGGCCGAGCTCGTTGCCGGCCTCGTCCAGCACCACCATGCGATAGCCCGGCATGGCAAAGCCCGCCGAGCCGGCGCGGACAGGGTGCGCCAGGCCGTGATGGTTGTTGACCATCATGCCGTTCTCGGTCTGGCCGTAATGGTCGTGGATGGGCGCGGCGAGATGGGCGTCGAACCAGCGGATCACTTCCGGGTTGAGCGGCTCGCCGGCGCTGCTCACCACACGCAGCCGGCCTTTTGCACGCGCGGCGGCGTCGGGACCTTCGGCGAGCAGCAGGCGGAAGGCGGTGGGCGAGCCGGCAAGGCTGGTGACGCCAAGCCGCTCGATGACATCATAGGTGTTTTTGGCGGTGAAAGCGCCCTCGTTGAAGGTCGTGGCGATGCCGAGCAGCAGGGGTCCCGTGATGGCGTAGTAGAGGCCATAGGCCCAGCCCGGATCGGCGATGTTCCAGAAGATGTCGTCTGGGCGCAGGCCGATCGCGTCGCGCATATAGGCGCCGAAGGCGAGCAGCGCGTTGAGCGGCACCGGCACGCCCTTCGGCAGGCCGGTGGTGCCCGAGGTCGACATCATCATGAACAGGTCTTCGCCCTTGCGCATCACCGGGTCGCAGTTGGGTGAGGCGGCGGCAAGCGCAGCACGGAAATCGATGTCGCCCGGGGACAGGGCGTCGCCAGCACCGAGGATGGTGGCGATTTGCGGAGGGTTCGCGACCTCGTCGAGCTTGCCGCGATTGGCCGGATTGGTCACCACCAGCCTGGCGCCGCTGTAGCCAAGCCGGTGTTCGATCGCCTTCGGGCCGAAGGCAGTGAACAGCGGCTGGTAGACCGCGCCGATGCGCCAGGCGCCGAGGATCAGCGCCACCAGTTCGGGGATGCGCGGCAGCATGCCGGCCACGACATCGCCGGGGCCGACGCCCAACTCCTTCAGCAGAGTGCCGACGCCGCCCGACATGTCGGCGAGATCCTCGAAGCTGAATTCGCTGAGTTCGCCCCCGGCAGAGATGGCGCGCAGGGCCAGGCGGTTTCCGCCGGTGTGCCGGCCGCAGCATTCGACATAGGCGTTGATGCCGGTCGCGGGGTCGCCCTGCAGTCTGGCGATCTCATCCTCGATTCTAAAGCTTGCAACGGCATCGTCATAGCGCGGCAAGCCGGCTTGCGTCTTGGTCATGAGAATCCTCCCTGGCGGTGCGCCATCTCCCCATGGCGCGCTGTCGCGGCGACATTGACATCAGATGGCGCCGATGGGCAACGGCGAGTGCCTGCTCCCTTGTGTTGACGCAACTCCGGACGAAAAACCGCTACACACTTTTCCCGGAATTGCGCTTACAGGTTCGCCTCGGCGAAGATGCGTGCCGCCCAGTCGAGAAAGGCGCGCAGGCGCGGCGAGAGCTGCCGGTTCTGCGGATAGAGTGCCGACAGCGGTGTCGGCGAGGGCGGATACCCGGCCAGCACCTCGACCAGTGTTCCCTCTGCCAAATCCTTCTCGAAGCGATAGCGCGGCGCCTGGATGAGGCCGAGGCCAAGCCGGGCGAGGTCGGCGGCGGTGTCGGAATTGTTGGCGGCGACGCGGCTGGGTAGCCTGACCTCGCGCGTCTTGCCGCCGACGGTGAATTCGAAGGGCAGCACTTCGCCGGTGCGGGAGGAGACGAAGCCGATCGCCTGATGGCCGTCCAGCGCATCGGGGGAGGCGGGCGTGCCGTGGCGGGAGAGATAGGCGGGGCTGGCGCAGGTCATCTCGCGGATCATGCCAAGGCGGCGCATGATCATGCCGCTGTCCGGCGGCTCGCCGACGCGGATGACGCAGTCGACACCCTCGCGCACCAAGTCGACCAGCCGGTCGCTCTGGCCGATCTGCAGGTCGATCCTGGCATAGCGGGCGAGGAATTCCGGCAGGCGCGGCAACAGGAAGGTGCGTGTGAGCAGCGTGCTGGCGTCGATGCGCAGCAGGCCGAAGGGTTCCGCATTGCGGAAGGCGGCCTCGGCATCCTCGATCTCGGCCAGGATGGACAGGCAGCGCCGGTAATAGGCCTCGCCATCCTGCGTGGCGTTCACCTGGCGCGTGGTGCGCTCGATCAGCCTTGCGCCGAGATGTTCTTCCAGCCGCCGGATCGCTTCCGTCGCGGTCGAGCGCGGCAGGCCGAGATCGGCGGCGGCAGCGGTGAAGCTGCGCCGTTCCAGCACGCGAACGAAGAGCCGCATCGTGTCCAGGCGATCCATGGTCTTTGTTCGCAGTTTCCGAATAGTGATGTCAAGACAGGGCTGATTATCCGGAAGCTGGCTCCGCCTATATCTGTCTCACCAACAAGAAGGAGAGACTTCCATGACTTCAGGCCAAACGAGCACGGGCCAAACCAAAGCGGCGATCGTGACCGGCGCCTCCAAGGGCATCGGCGCGGCGATCGCGCGGCGGCTCGCCCGTGACGGCATCGCGGTCGTCGTCAATTACGCGCGGGGACAGGCCGAGGCCGAGGCGCTGGTGCGCGCCATCGAAGCCGATGGCGGCAAGGCGATCGCCGTGCAGGCCGATATCGCGGATCCGGCCGGTATCGCCAGCCTCTTCGACGCCGGCGAGAAGGCGTTCGGAGGCATCGATATACTGGTCAACAATGCCGGCATCATGAAGCTTTCGCCGATCGCGCAGGCCGATGATGCCTTCTTCGACACCCAGGTCGCGATCAATCTCGGCGGCGTGTTCCGTGGCATGCGCGAAGGCGCAAAACGCCTTCGCGATGGCGGCCGCATCGTCAATTTTTCGAGCAGCGTGGTCGGCCTCTACCAGCCGGGTTACGGCGTCTATGCCGCCACCAAGGCGGCGGTCGAGGCGATGACGCACATCCTGGCCAAGGAGCTTGGCGCGCGCGGCATCACCGTCAACGCGGTGGCGCCCGGACCGGTCGAGACGGCGCTGTTCACCGATGGCAAGAGCGCGGCGCAGATCGAGGCCACGGCCAAGATGATCCCGCTCGGCAGGCTCGGCCAGCCCGACGACATTGCCGGCGTGGTCTCGTTCCTGGCCGGGCCGGACAGTGCCTGGGTCAACGGGCAAATCATCCGCGCCAATGGCGGCGTGATCTGAAGGAGGCTGGCCGCTGCTGCTGTGGCGGCCTGCCTCCCGTTCCATTCGAAACCTAGCCCAAACGATTGAGAAGACAAGGAAAACACCATGCCATTCGCCAACATCAAGATGCCGCAGGCGGCGCTCTCCAAGGCACAGAAAGAAGACCTCATCCATCGCACGACCGCCATGTTCGTCGACTTTTTCGGCGAGGGCGTGCGGCCCTACACGATGGTGCTTGTGGAGGAAGTCGCCGATGGCGGCTATGGCCGCGCCGACGAAGTGTTCGTGGTGCCGGACGCTTTTCGCGCCAAGGACTAAGGTTGCCGATGTCCGGCCGGCCTGCACATGGCTCACGCCCGCGCTTCCGGTACTCACATGCTCAAAAGCACCCTCCGTTAGCCGCAGCATGGCCCGGCGGAGGGGCCACAGCAGGCCTTGGCCTTCTTTTCCTCCTCCAGCCAGCGGTCGCGCGGCTTGCAACTCGCTGGCCGTGGCGCAAGCGCGACATGCACGGCGCCGTCGGCCAGCCGGGGCAGGGCGGCCCGGTAGAGCTGCATCGGGCGCACGCCGTCGCTGACCTCGAAGGTCAGCTTGGCCGCCTGGTCGAGACCGACATGCTCGGTCACTTTCCGGATGATCGCCGCGAATTTTCCAGCCGGCATATGGGTGCGGTCCTCATTGACGTCCCATAGCTGCACGAAGATCTCCGACCATGATTCCGGATTCCCGCCGCAGTCGAGCGCGTCGAAGCGGCCGGCCTTGACCTCGGTGACATGGTAGCCCGGCAGCACCGGCCCGCCTTCATGGAAAAACACCAGCGGCTTTTCCTTGTGATCCGCCAGAAAGCCCAGCAAGCCGGCCATGGTGATGTCCCGCGGGTCGGCTGTGATCACGAGATCAAATTCCCGATTGTCAGAGGCGAGCACGTGCGATAATCCTTGCTTCAATATTCATAGGATTGTTGAAATATGAATGAACGTCAAGCCCTGGCGGCCTTCGCGGCGCTGTCGCAGGAAACACGGCTGCGCGTGCTGCGCCATTTGGTGATCGCCGGCCCCGACGGCATCGCCGCCGGGGCGATAGCCGAAAAGGTCGAGGTTTCGGCGTCCAACGTCAGCTTCCACCTCAAGGAGCTTGAACGCGCGGGGCTGGTGAGCGTGCGCCGCGATTCCCGCTCCATGGTCTACAGCGCCGAGTATGACATGCTGAGCGGTCTTATCCGCTTCCTGATGGAGGATTGTTGCTCCGGCCGGCCTGAAATCTGCGCGCCGGCGGTGTTGCCGGGCTGCTGTGCGGCCGACACGCGGGAGCCTGCCCGATGAGTGGCGACCACCCTGTGCCTGGCGCATCCTCCATCCGGGACATGGCCGGTTTTGATTTGTCGCGCCGGCTCACGGCGGAAGCTCTCGGCACGGGCTTGCTGGTGGCCACGGTGGTCGGCTCCGGTATCATGGCGCAGTCGCTGACGCCCGATCGCGCACTGGCGCTGCTTGGCAACACCTTGCCGACGGGCGCGATCCTCGTGGTGCTCATCACCATACTGGGGCCGGTCTCGGGCGCCCATTTCAATCCGGCCGTTTCAATGGCCCTGGCGCTGTCGCGCCGGCTGCCGGCGAGCGACTGCGCCTGGTATGTGCTCGCCCAATTCTCGGGCGGCGTCGCCGGCACGGTCGGCGCGCACCTGATGTTCGGGCTTTCGCCGCTCGCCTTGTCGACGCATGACCGAACGGGACCCGCGCTCTGGCTTTCGGAAGGGATCGCGACCTTCGGGTTGCTGGCGGTCATTCTCGCCGGCCTGCGTTTCGAGCGCTCGGCCATCCCCTGGCTGGTCGGCCTCTATATCACCGCCGCCTACTGGTTCACCGCATCGACATCGTTCGCCAACCCGGCGGTCGCGGCCGCACGGTCACTGACGGACAGTTTTTCCGGAATCAGTCCGGCAAGCCTGCCGGGCTTCATCGCCGCCGAACTGGCCGGCGCGGGCATTGCCCTGGCGCTGACGACATGGCTGCTGCAGCCGCACGTTCAACCGTTCCCCATCGAGGCCAGGCCATGACGATCACCATCTACCACAATCCGGACTGCGGCACCTCGCGCAACACGCTCGCCATGATCAGGGCGAGCGGCGAGGAGCCGACCATCGTCGAATATCTGAAACATCCGCCGCCACGTGCGCGGCTGGAGCAGTTGATAGCGACGCTCGAAATTCCCGTGCGCGCCCTGCTGCGTGAAAAGGGCACCCCCTATGCCGAACTGGACCTGGCCGATCCAAAATGGTCCGACGGCCAACTGCTCGATGCCATGCTCCAGCATCCGATCCTGATCAACCGGCCGATCGTCGAAACGCCGAGAGGGACACGGCTGTGCCGTCCGTCCGAGCTTGTGCTGGATCTGCTCGACCACCCGGTGAGCCGGTTCACCAAGGAAGACGGCGAGGTGGTGAGCCATGACCGCGGTGGGCAATGATGGAAGCCTTGCAAAAGCCGAAACCGCGGAGCGTGCGCCGATAGCGGCTGTCGCCGCGCTCGGGATCACCCAGATTATCGGCTACGGCACGCTTTATTACAGTTTCAGCATCCTTGCCGGCGACATGGCGAAGGATCTGGGCTGGCCGACCGAATGGATATTCGGCGCGCTATCGGCCGCGCTGCTGGCCGGCGGGCTGACCGCACCCTGGCTCGGCGGCTGGATCGACCGTTTTGGCGCGGGACGGATCATGACCGCCGGCTCGGCCGTTGCTGCCGCTGCGCTTGCCGCCTGTGCCTATGCGCCCAACGGTCCAGCCTTCGTCGGCGCGCTGATTGCGCTGGAGGCAGCATCGAACCTTGTCCAATACGGCGCGGCCTTCGCGCTGCTGGTCCAGATCCGGCCGCGTGCCGCGCAGCGCAGCATAACCTATCTCACCCTCATCGCCGGTTTCGCATCGACCGTCTTCTGGCCGATCACATCGGCGCTGCATGGGCATTTGCCTTGGCGAGACGTCTACCTCGTCTTTGCCGGGCTGAACCTGCTGGTCTGCCTGCCGCTGCACGCCTGGCTCTCGCAGGGGCTGGCCAGGAGCAGGCGCGCGGCGATCGAGCCGCCACGGCACGTCGCGGGATCGCTGCCGGCCCCGGCGCGGCCGCTCGGCTTTGCCTTGATGGTTGTCGCTTTCTCGCTCCAGAACCTGGTCAGCGCCGCCGTGCTGGTCCATATGGTGCCGCTGCTGTCCGGGCTCGGTCTGGGTGCCGCCGCCGCCATCGTTGGAACGCTGTTCGGGCCGTCGCAGGTGCTCAGCCGTTTCATCAATATGGTCTTCGGGATCAACCTGCCGCCGCTGCGGCTCGCCATCATCTCAGCCATGCTGATGACGGCGGGCGTGGTCATCCTGCTTGGCACCGCGCCTTCGATCGCCGGCGCGATGGCGTTCGCCGTCGTCTTCGGAATGGGCAACGGGCTGTTCAGCATCGTCACCGGGGCACTGCCACTGATGCTGTTCGGCAGCGAAGGCTATGGCCGGCTGCAGGGACGCGCCATGTCCGCCCGCCTGATCGTCTCGGCGGTCGCGCCGTTCGCCCTGGCATTGGCCATGGCCCATATCGGCATTTCCTGGTCGCTGGGCCTGATGGCACTTGTTGGCTGTCTGGCTCTGCTGGTGCTGGCGGCGATCGCGAAAGTGTCGAGCGCCACCTGAAACCGGGCAGGAATGCCCAGAGGCGGTTTGGCGCCGTCGGATCAGCCGCTCTTCTTCGCACCAATCCAGTCGGCCGCCACTTCGGCGAACAGCCAGTCGCGGAACGCCCTGATCTTTTTCTGGCGCAGCGCGCCTTCGGGATAGACGACGTAGTAGCTGGCCGCCGATTTCAGCGCGAGATCGAAGGGCCGGACCAGCCGGCCTGCCGCGAGGTCGGCCGAGACCAGCGCGCTGCGGCCGAGCAGCACGCCTTCGCCATGCACGGCGGCCTCGACGGCGAAGGTGGCGGAATCGAAGCGCACGCCGCGTGTGGGGTCGATGCCTTCGACACCGGCCTGCTCAAGCCATGTCGCCCAGTCGATGCGAAAGGCGTCGTGGATCAGTTTGTGGTGCCTGAGGTCCGCTGGCAGATGCAGCGGATGCTCGCCTTGCAGCAGTTCCGGGCTGCAGACGGGGAAAACCTCCTCGTCGGCGAGGAATTCCGCCGTCACCCCGCTATAGCCGCCGCGGCCGTAGCGGATGGATATGTCGATGCCGTCGCTGACGAAATCGGCCAGCACGCCCGAAGTCGCCAGCCGCACGTCGATGTCGGGATTGGCGCGATGGAAACGATGCAGCCTCGGCACCAGCCAGCGGCCGGCGAAACCGTCGGACGTGCTGACATTGAGAATGCGCGTCGAGCGGTCGGGTGTGGCGGCGATGGTGGCGGCGGCGATCTGGTCGAGCGCCTTGCCGACTTCCGCCGCATAGGTCGCGCCGACGCCCGTGAGGCGCACGGAGCGTGTGCCGCGATCGAAGAGCTGGATGCCCAGCCTGTCCTCGATGTTGCGGATGGCGCGGCTGACCGCGCCATGGGTGAGGTTGAGCTCCTCCGCGGCCTTGGAGAAACTCAAATGCCTGGCCGCCGCGTCGAAGGCGGGCAAAGCGGTGAGGGGCGGCAGTCTGCGCGGCATCGGATCGACCTGTGAGTGTTACTCACAAATCCTGCACAAAGAGTCGTTTGTCGTCCAGCCCTCAATGGCCCAATATTCAGGCGTACCAAGCATCCACACCGGCTTTCCGGTTCATCGATGCGCTGAATTGACCAGACAAATGTGAGCAATCGTCATGCTCGCCCCACTCGGGCGACATCGGCAGGCTTGCGCCCAGTGAAACACAGGAGACGGATTATGACCTTGACCCTTCGACCCATCGGCGCCGCGATGAGCGGCCTTGCCATGCGAAGCGCGGCAGCGTTCGAGCGCCGCCGCACATTGCGCCGGATCTCCCGGCTTTCCGATCGCCGTTTGCATGACATCGGCCTCGAACGCGACTGGGATGGTTCGATCCTTGCTAACGGAATTCTGGCCAATGGGAGGACGATATGACCAGCACCCTGATCATCGGCGCCACCGGACTGCTCGGCAGCGAGATGGCCAAGGCCAGCGCGCGCAATGGCGACAGCCTCCATGTTCTGGTCCGGCAGGCAACGTCGGCCAATGAAGCGCGGATGCGCCCGCTGAAGGATCTCGGCGCCACGGTGCATGTCGGCGATCTCGACGACTATGACAGCCTCGTGCGCGCCGTCGGCAAGGTCGACCGCGTCATCAGCTCGGTGCATGTGGGGTCGGCCAGCGAGATGACGCTGGTGCGCGCCATCAGGGATGCCGGTATCTCCCGCTATGTGCCGTCCGCCGGTTTCGGCCTCGACTTTGCCGCCGCCGCACCCGGCTCGATCGAACCGCTCGACATCAAGCGGGCCGTCTTCGACGCGGTCCGTGAGGCCGACCTGCCCTATACGGTGATCTACACCAACGGCTTCTTCTCGACCTGGGTGGCGACGCTGGGCGACCTGACGCGCTTCGGCTCGTCGCCGCTGCCGCCCGACGAGGTGACGCTCTATGGCGAGGGCAACGTTCCGGCGACCTTCGTCAGCGAGAAGGATATCGCCGCGGTCACCATGCGCGCGCTGGAGGATCCCAATGCTGTGCGCAGCGAGATACGGATCGCGCAAAACAAGATCACCCAAGGTGGAATGATCGAGCTGTGGCGGCAAGTGAGCGGCCGTTCGCCCCGCGTCAAGCAGATGAGCGCCGAGGAGCTGGAGGCGCTGATCGCGGCGGTTCCCGGCCTTGGATTGCTGCGCGCATTCTGGATCCGCGGCGAGACCGCGCTCGAGACGGCCACCCCGGAAGCCGGGACGCTTTATCCGGAGCTGAGGTTCGAGACGATTGAAAGCGCTTTTGTGGCGATGGCTGGCGCGGGTGGGCACAGGTTGTGAAGGCGGCGGACATGGTTGGCGTTGCGACAGCGGTTGACCGCGCTGTTCATCCGGCCGATAGGTCCGCGCAAACAGCCGAGACGCCGATGCCCAATCTCAAAGATGCGACCCGCGCCGCCGACACCGCCTGGCAGGACGATGTCCGCGCCGGCGTGCGCCATGTGCGCGACCTCGCTTCCCTGCCGCTCTCGCCGGCCGAGCGCGAAGCCGCGCACGCCGCCGCGGCGCTTCACAAGGTGCGGGCGCCAAAGGCCTATCTCGACTTGATCGACTGGAACGATCCCGCCGATCCGATCCGGGCGCAGGTGATCCCGTCGCCTGGGGAATTGGACGAGGCTGAGGGTGAGCTTGGCGACCCGATCGCCGATCACGAATTCAGCCCGGTGCCGCGGCTGACGCATCGCCATGCCGATAGGGTGCTTTTGTTCCCGACCTATCAATGCGCGATCTATTGCCGGTTCTGCTTCCGCAAGGAATCGCTGACGTCGATCGGCCGTGGTTATACGCGCGAGGCGCTGGAGCCGGCGCTGGCCTACATATCGGACCATCCCGAAATCCGCGAAGTGATCCTGACCGGCGGCGATCCGCTGTCGCTGCCCGACAAGGCACTGGCCGAGATCCGGACGCGCATCGAGGACATCGCCCATGTGCGATTGCTGCGCCTCCACACGCGCGTGCCGGTGGCACTGCCGTCGCGCATCACGCCAGGGCTGGTCGCGGCGCTGCAGGGTCGGCTGATGGTGACGGTGGTCACCCACTTCAACCACGCGCGCGAGATCACCGACGCCACCGAAGTGGCCTGCCGCGCCTTGCGACAGGCCGGCTTCGTGATGCTCAACCAGAGCGTTCTGCTGAAGGGCGTCAACGATACGGTCGAAGCGCTGGAAGAGCTCTGCCGCGAGCTGATGTACCGGCTGGGGATAAAACCCTACTACCTCCACCATGGCGATCTCGCACGCGGCATGGCACACAGGCGCACCACGATCGCGCAAGGCCAGGCGCTGGTGGAAGCGCTGCGCGCGCGCCTGTCGGGCATCTGCAACCCTGTCTATGTGCTCGACCTGCCCGACGGGGGAGGGAAAGTGCCGCTCGGACCTTGCCATGTCGAGGAACAGGACGGGCAGCGCTGGCGCATTCGCGGGCTGGATGGCGCGGTGAGGACCTACCGCGAGATAGTTGGCGAATAGGCCAACGCCTATCTGGCAACAAACGCCAGCACGACCACGCGCGGGGCGATACAGTGTGCGAAGCTGACCTTGCGGCCCGTCCTCGTCGTCGCGTGGCCGTTTTCGAGGTCTACGGCGATATCCTCATAGCCCAGCACCTCGCGATCCAGCGGATAGGCGGCCTTGTAGACCGCTTCCTTGGCGGCGAAAAGGATGCGGCCGGCAAGCTGCCGGTCGGCGGCGTCGATCCGGTCTTCGGGAATTGCCACGAGCGAGAAAATCTCATCGGGCAGGGGCAGCGCCGGCTCGACGTCGATGCCGAGCGAGGCGATGCGGCCAACAGGCGCGACCGCCGCCACGGCCATGTCGTCGTCATGCGCGAGCGAGCCCGTTATCCCGTCCGGCCATGCGGGTGCACCGGACGGCGTGCGCAAGAGGGCGAAACCGTCGAAGCCGGCATCCGTCAGCAGTCGGTGCGCGAGCAATCGCGCCGCGCCGCTGGCCCGCCGCATAGACGGCTGGCGAGCGGGGATGGAGCGTGCTTCCGCCGGCAACAGATGGGTCTCGTCGCCTTCGCGGATGATCCTGCAACCGGTGCGGACCCCGGCAGGAGCCATGGCGGCCATGGCGCGGGCCATGGCGATTTCCTCGGACGGATCGGCGGGCGGCGTCATCGGTCGCCGGTGGGCAGAATGAGATCCGCGATCATTTCGCCGTCCTCGTCGAGCCCCTGTTCGACGAAACCGGCACTGCGATAAAGCTGCCGCGCCGCCTCGTTCTCCGGTTCGTAGCAGATCGACACGTGCCTGATGTGGCCGAGCCCGCCGATTTCCTCCAGCACTTCACGCAACGCGGCCTTGCCGTAACCCCGGCCTTGCGAGGCACGGTCGATCATCAAGCGGTAGATGCGCGCCTCGTCATCGTCCCGCGGCGCCTCGTACATCAGGAACCCGACGATCTGGTCGCCTGCCATGACGGCGCGTGGCCGCGCGTCCCGATCGAATCTGGCCTCACGCAGGGAGGCTGCATTGCTGGCGACGAAATCCATCTGCTCCGGCGCCAGCTGCAATGCGGTGACCAAAGCGCGATTGGCTGGGGTCACCGGGCCGATCCGGATGTCCGCGGTGCTTCCGGATCGCTCTGCCATGTGGCCTCCGACGATATCGGGATCGAGCGTCAGGACGACGCCCTGGAGCCGTCTTCCATGACCGGCTCGACGAACCGGTGCAGCTTGGCCGGATTGCCGCGCCAGATCGAGTTGGGCTCCAACTCCTCGCCCTTCATCACGAAGGAATCGGCATCGACCATCGATCCTTTGCCCATCACCACGCCGTAATGGACAAAGGCGGAAGGTCCGAGCGTGCAGCCATCGCCGATACGGATGAAGTCGGACTTGAACGCACCTTCTTCCAGCGAGTGGGCCTGGATGACGCAGCCTTCATTGAGCGTGACGTCATCGCCGATCACCACGAGGGAACGCTCGGTCAGGTTGGCGCCGCCGTCATAGACGCGCTTGCCCACCTTGACCCCAAGCATGCGCAGGATCATCGGCCGGAACGGGGTGCCGGCGAACAGGCGCACAACAGGCGAATCCGCGAGCTTCCAGTGGCGCTCGTGGCGCCAGAATGTGACGTCGTAGATCGTCGTTATCTGCGGCTTCAGCTTGCGAAAACCGAGGCTTGCCCGCTCGACGAAGATGTAGAACGGAATGGTGATCGCCGAGGTCAAAAGCACCGCCACGAAGAGGGCGATCTCAGCCCATTCGGTGTAGTAGTTCAGTGCCCGGTCCCAGATCGCAAGCGTGGCGAACAGCATGACCCATTGCGTTGCCATGAACAGGAGGATCGTCACCAGATTGTGACGGTTCTTGAGCGGGATGCGCTGGCGTCGGTCTTGCTCGTCGATGCCGGCGATGAGTTCCTTGTCGCGGTTCACCATGCGCGGGATTTCAAAGGGCGGCGAGCCCAGAAGGCCGACATTCTCGCGCAGTGGCCCGTCGATGGGGACCATCACCTTGGTGCCGAGCAGGACGTTGTCGCCCGTGCGTCCATCCGGCGGATAGTAGATGTTGTTGCCGAGATAGTTGCGCTCGCCGATCCGGGTCGGCTCGAGCCGGAACGCGGAAGCGGACTTGTGCATGTTGATCATGAAAAGCCCGTCCGACACCATGGTCTGGGTGCCGATCTCGCACAGGAGCGGGTTTTCGTGCTGCTGGTTGGAGCCGAAATTGGAGCCCGTCTGCACCACCTTGTTGAGGTTCCAGCCGATGGCGCTCATGTAATGGACGATGGCCGAGCTGTCACCGAACAGCAGCCCGAGCACGCGGGAGTTGCTGGAGAACTCGGCAACTGTCTGCAGCCAGTAGCGGAAGCCATAAAGCGTGTAGGTACGGCCGGGTTTCAGGATCAGGCTGAACAGGCGCGGCACCACCGTGGCGGCGAAAAAGGCCGCGGCGATGTAGCCGAACAGCGTGACCGTGGTGCCTATCGCCACAATGCCGATCGTCTCCTGATAGTCGTCGCCGACATTCTCCCAATAGCTGTGGAACAAAAGCGGCAGCGGGGTGACGATGGCAAACAGGCCTATCAGCTGCACAGCCTCGTAGAGGAAGCGCCGGATGCGGGGAGGATTGACGTTGCGCACCTTGCAATAGTCCGCCGTGGTCGGCACCGCGGGCGATCCATGCCAGTGTTCGCCGTCGGGGATGCTTTGCCCGCGCTGCAGCGAGGAGGAATGACCGAGCTGGCCGCCATCGCCGATCGCGGTGTCGATGTCGAGCGTGCAGCCGACGCCGACGAAGGCGTCGCGGCCGATGGTCAGCGGCCCGGTGTGGATATAGCCGGCCTGGGCGCGATAGCCGAGGATCAGCGATTCCTTGCGCAGGATCGTTCGGTCGCCGATCGAAATCAGGTCCGTGCACACGGGCACCGCCCGGGATTCGATGACCACGTTCTTGCCGATCCTGGTTCCCAGAAGCTGCAGGTAGAGGCTGTAGAGCGGGCTTCCGCGGAACAGCACGACGGGTGCCGTGCGGATCAAGGTTTTGACCACCCAGAAGCGATAGTAGCGCAGGCCCCAGATTGGGAACGCTTCCGCCTTCCAGCGGCCGACCAGCAGCCATTTGGCGGCAATGGCGAAGCCCGACATGCCGAAGAACACGCCTGCTGAGAGCACCACGCACCTGACATAAAGCTGCAGCGGGTCGTCGAGCGTGTCATAGACCCAGTTGAGGCCGTCATTGATCGCCCACAAGGCCACGTAGCTGTAGAGCGCGTAAAACAGCAACTGCGCCGCGCCGCAGGTCCAGTAGACGAAATTGGACGCCTGGCGGGTGAGAACGGGCTCGTTGGTGGCCGTCGTCATCTCTTCCGCCACGCTCAGGTGCTTGGCCAGGCGCGCCACCGTCGGATAGAGATAGATGTCGCGCATCGACGTCGTCGCCCATTCCTTGCGGGTGCGCACACGCGCGCAAAAATGCGCCATGAGCAGCGAGTTGGCGCCGAGATCGTCGAAGAAATTGTCCTCGACGGACACATCGTCGAACTTCAGCACGGCGCATAGCGCGTCGGCCAGGAAACGCTCGTCGTCATTGCCGGGCGGCACCATGGCGCGATCGGCCGAGAGCCGGACGCTGGTTGGTTTGGGCAACTGGCGAAGGTCGACCTTGTTGGAGACCGTCATCGGGATCGCCGGCAGTTCCTCCAGATAGGAGGGCACCATGTAGTCGGGCAGCCGCCGCTTCATCGTCTGGGCAATGTCGGCGCGCGAGAGAGCCGGCTGGCCGGCCTTGGGCGCGTAATAGGCAACGAGTTCGACGCGGCCGGGCTCGATCTCCCAGGTGGTGACGGCGGCCTGCGCGATCTCGGGCTGGTCGAGCAGCACGGCCTCGATCTCGCCGAGTTCAATGCGATAGCCGCGGATCTTCACTTGGGTATCGATGCGCCCGGCATACTCGATCTCGCCGGCGTCACTGACCCGGCCAAGGTCGCCGGTGCGGTAGATGCGCTTCGACGGGTTGTTCGGCAGGCCGAGGAAATCGGCGATGAACTTCTGTTCGGTCAGGTCCGGCCGGTTGAGATAGCCGGCCGCCAGCCCGATGCCGGCAATGCCGATCTCGCCCAGTTCGCCAGGTTCGGCGAGCCGCGGCAGCGAAGGGTCGAGAATGACGATCGAGTAGGTGGGCAGCGGCGCGCCGATCGTCACCGGCCGGTCCGGCGTCAGTACACCCATGGTTGCCGTGACGGTCGCCTCGGTCGGGCCATAGGTGTTGAGGATCTGCCGGCCGGGCTTCGACCAGCGCACCACCAGATTGTGCGGGCAGGCCTCGCCGCCGACCAGCAGCGTGCGCAGGCTGGGCACGTCCGATGTCATGGACGACAGAAGCGTCGGGCTGCAGGCCATGCAGGTGATGTCGTGATGGCGCAGGAAATCGGCGAGCTCTTCGCCCACGAGAGGCATCTGGCCTGGTGCCGGCACGACCGTCGCGCCGGCGACGAACGGCACCCAGATCTCCTCGGAGGAAAAGTCGAAGGCGATGGTCATGCCCTGGTAGACGCGATCGCCCGGCCGGTAGCCGTAGGATGCGGCGGCGACGCGGATGAAGTTGACGAAGCTCTGGTGGCGGATGGCGACGCCCTTCGGCCTGCCGGTGGTGCCGGACGTATAGAGGATGTAACAGATGTCTTCGACCGCCGTAGGGGCCGGCGCCTTATGCGGCTTCAGCGGCGCGTCGGATTGGGCTGATATTTCGGCGGCGGCGCTGTCGATCAACAGGTGCGGAACCGGCAGCTGGTCGGCCCGCGAAGCGTAGGTGGCGATGGTGACGACCAGGCTGACGCTGGCGTCTTCGATGATGAGCGCCATGCGCTCTTGCGGAAAGGCGGTGGCCAGCGGCACGAAGGCGGCACCCGCCTTCACCACGGCGAGCAGGGCCACATAGGTTTCCGCGGACCGGTCGAGGATGAGCCCGACACGGTGACCCGGCCGCACGCCGCGCTTGACCAGCAGGCGAGCAAATTGGTTGGCGCGCTTGTCCAGCTCCCGATAGGTCCAGGTGCGGCCCTCGGAGATCACCGCCGGCAGCGTGGCGAATGTTCCGGCGAGTTGCTCGAAGACTTTGTCGAGCCGCTCGTCCGGTTGGCCTGCCCGGGCAAAATCGGCGCCCGCCAGGACCTGGCCGTGCGCTCCGGAGGCAATTCCCGCAAGTGCATCGACGCTGTCGGAGCTGGTCTCGGGCCCTGCGCCCAATCGTGCCGCTTCCCTGTCCAGTTCGGCGATATCGATACCGTGGTCCATTTCTAAACTTTCTCGTCCTGGCAAGCCGTTACAGGCACATCTCGGTCACGCCGCCGCGCCGGCGGGCATTGCCGGCTGTGCCGTCGCTGCAATTTGATCGTTGTTCATGGAGGGGGAATGACTGAAGCTTCCAGAACGGAAGATTCCGGAATTCAGACCGGCGATCGCCGGCCGCACCCTCTTTGGCCGGGCGGTTATCACGGAATCGACCGCCCCGTCTTCACAGTTTCGGGAGCATGGGCGTAGGGCGCAAGCGCGCGCATTGCCTGGGCGCTGCCGGCGGCGAGCGACATGCCGGGCGGGGCACCCATCGATCCGTTCGAACCTCGTTGCATTGCCGTACCCAATTCCGTGCGCCTGTGTCCGTGCGCCTGCGTCCGTGCGCCTGTGTCCGTGCGCTTGTGCGGCGGCCAGATTTCCGGCCGTTGAGGGATGCTTATGCCATCCGATCTTTTCGCCAGTTTTTCCGAACTGTTGAATCTTGTTTCTGAATTGTGTCTGGGCAGCCTTCCGTATGGCCGCTTCCTGCAGTTTCAGCCCTTCCAGAAAAAATCTCATAGCGCCCAGGAATAAAGCGCGGCCCTTGCGGGTCTTCTCTGCAAGCGGGGCAATCTTGCGGTCCGCGACCCATAGAAAACGAAACAAGGATTTACCGAAATGACCAAGCTCGCTCTCAGCGTGGCTGCGATGTTGCTTGCCTCGACTTCTGCCTTTGCCGGCAGCGACCATTTCGGCGCCAATGCCCCCAACCAGCCTGGCGCCGCCGTCGACACCAATGCCACCGCCTCGATCCCCTACGCGGCACGTCCTCATGGCGTCGATACCAAGGTGACGACCGGGCCGAGCCGGCCGGCGCCCAAATCCGATGCGGACGAACCCGGCCAGGGCATCTGGGGCAACTGAGTTCACGGTCGGCGCCGGATCCCGGCGGCGCCGATCCGATCCGCGATCAGCGACGGAGGGCCAGGGGCTTGGCGCTCCGTCATTCCATTCGACCTTTCGCCTTAGCCACCACTCAACAGAGGAGATCACCATGTTCAGCATGTCACGCCGCACAGTGCTTCAATCCGCCGCCGCCGCTGCCGCCTTCGGCCTTGCCGGCAAGCTGGAATTCACCCGTCCCGCTTTCGCGCAGACGCCGGTGGAACCCACCGTCGGCTTCTACAAATACACGGTCGGCGATATCGAGGTGACCGCCGTCTATGACGGCATCTGGAAAAAGCCGCACGACCCGGCCTTCATCAAGGATGTTTCGGTCGACGATACCAAGGCAGCGCTCGCCAAGGCGGGGCTGACGACCGACTTCATGCCCATTCCGCTCACCGTAGCGGTGCTCAAGATGGGCGGCAGGCTGATCATGATGGATGCCGGCTCGGGCGTCGGCCAGTGGCAGGCCAACGCCACGCACCTGCCGGCCAACATGGCCGCCGCCGGCATCGACTACAAGGCGATCGACACTATCATGATCTCGCATTTCCACCCCGACCATGTCTGGGGCCTCATGGAGAAGGGCACCAACACGCCGGTGTTCCCCAACGCCGAGCTGATCGTCAACGCCACCGAATACAAGTGGTGGACCGACCCGAGCAGGCTGGCGAAGCTGCCCGAGGGCCGCAAGCCGGCGGGCAAGCGCATCGCCGAAAACTTCCCGAAATGGAAGAACTGGAAGCTGGTCGAGGACGGCGCCGAGGTCGCGCCCGGCATCCAGATCATCGCCGCCCCCGGCCACACGCCCGGCCATTCGGTGTACCTCGCCAATTCCGGCAAGGAACAACTGATGATCTCGGCCGACACAATGTATGTGCCGGCGCTTCTCGCACCGCATCCGGAATGGCAGGGCGCCTATGACCAGGATGGGCCGACGGCGATCGCGACACGCCACAAGATCATCGACCGGGTGATCGCGGACAACATCCGCATTTCCGGTTCGCACTTCCCGTTCCCGGGCACCGGCGTCTTCGTCAAGGACGGCAATGCCTACGGCTTCACGCCTGTCGAAATCTGAGCACCAGCTCCCAACCCAAGCGAGACAGACAATGAAACAATCTTTTTTAGGCAAGCACGCCCTGTTCGGCCTGCTCGGCGCCATTGCCGTGCTGACCGTGGTTCCCGTCGCAACCATCATCCCAGCCTATGCGGTCGACGACATCGAGGGCGCCGACGCGCCCGACCTCACCGCCGTCAAGGCCAAGATCGACGCCAAGGATTACAAGGGCGCGCTGGCGGACCTGCGCGACCTCGCGCAGGACAACCAGCAGGCCGACGTCTACAATTTGCTCGGCTTCACGCTGCGCAAGACCGGCGACTTCACCACCGCGCTGACCTACTACAACAAGGCACTGGAGCTGAAACCCGACCACAAGGCCGCCCGCGAATATCTGGGCGAGCTCTATGTCGAAACCGGCGACATGGCCAAGGCCGATGAGCAACTGGCCTCGCTGCAGAAACTGTGCCCGACCGGCTGCGACGAGCTTTCCGACCTGCGGAAAGCCATCGATACCAAGGTGACGAAGTAAGTTCTCCCCCCGGATTGCCCCCACTTGCGAAGGGCAATTCGGGGCAATCCGACCTCCCCCTCGGGGAGAGGAGGCGCCGCCTTTCTCTTCTCCCCGCTGGGGAGAGGTGGCCGCGAAGCGCCCGGATGAGGGGCTTGGCGCTAACCCACCAAAGTTCGGGCGCTCGTGGCTGGCGCCCATTGCCGGAGCCGGCGCCTCTCCCTCGAGCCGGCTCCGGCCCTTTCAAGCATCACATTCGGCAGGCGCCGTCCTCGCGCGGCGCATGCACGGCGTCAAAATATCGGAGGCTGACCATGACCCTGAACGAACGCGCCGCGAAGCTGCACGCCCTCGCCATCAAACTCTATGTCAGGGATCTGACCCTGCTTGTCGGGCGCCTGCTCATGTCCTTCATCTTCCTGCATGAGGGGGTGACACTGGCCACCCATTTCGACGGCGCCGCCAAGGCGATGGCCGCGCAAGGCGTCGGTCTGCCGCTGTTTGTCGCCACCATCGCGTTGCAACTGGGGGCAGGGCTCTCGGTGGCAACGGGCGTGCTGACGCGGCTGGGGGCGATCGGCCTCGGCCTCTTCTGCCTGGCAACGGCCACACTGTTCCACACCAACTTCGCCAGCCAGAGCGAGCTGCTGAATTTCGAAAAGGATCTGGCGATCGCCGGCGGCATGTTCGTTCTGGCCGTAGCCGGCGCCGGCCGGATCTCGCTGGATTGGCTGCTGGCCCGCACTCTGCAGCAGCGCCAGCGCGATCGGGAAACGGTGGCGTCGCTGCTGGCGGTCGAGAACCCGTTTTCCCCAGAGGGGAGGCGTGCCGGTCTGAGGAGGAGCTGAGCCCGCGCGACCCGTTCAAACGCCTGCGACACGTACTTTGCTGGAACCAGCCTTGATGCTCCGCATTCTATAAGCAGGGGCTGAAGGAGCGTGACGTGAAAGCGATTTTGGCATTGGTCGGCGGCTTTGTCTTGACCCTTGCGGTCTTCGGCAGCGGGCTGGGCTTTGCCGCCTGGCTGCTCGCCGCCAAGCCCGCGCATGAGGCAAGGCCGACTGTCAGCGTGGCGGAACTGTGGACCAGGGACGCGCGGCCGGTGAACAAGGCGGCGCAAAATCTGCAACGCTTGCCGGCCGACCAGCCCGCGCCGCCCGATATCGCCGTCAAGGCGCAGGCACCCGATCCGGCCGCGACCGGATCGATCGCGCCGGCGGCTGGAGCCGACGCGCTGCCGGCGTCCCATGTCAGTTGGTGCGCGAACCGCTACCGCTCCTACAATCCGGACGACAACAGCTACATGTCTTATAGCGGGCAGCAGCGCCCCTGCGTCTCGCCCTATCTCGACGCCGGCGACGACCAGGGCGCGCAGCCATCGGCAGCCGTCAGCTATGTCGAGGGCGGTGTCGCCCCTGCGGTCGCCACGACGGCGCTTTCCGCCGACCATGTCGATTCCTGCTTCAGCCGATACCGCTCCTACCGGCCCGACGACAACAGCTATCAGCCATATTCCGGCGGACCCAGGCGCCAGTGCGAGTAGCCTCCGGTGCCGTGCAGGCCTGGCTGAAGGGTTGCATCTTCTCGTCCCGACGATCACGCAGATTTTTTGGATCGTTCGCACCGGCGCGGCGTTCATGCCTCACATGAGTGGAGGAATGACATGAGCGACGACCGTGACGACAAGATCAGGAACCGCGCCTACGAGATCTGGCAACGCGAAGGTGGCGGCGATGGTGACCATGAGCGGCACTGGAGCCGGGCCGAGATGGAGATCGACAGGGAAGCCGCCCTGCCGCTGACGGCGGATGACGCGCTGCCACAAACCGGCGAGATCGCGAGCTCCGACGTTCTGACGGTGGAGGAACTGGCGATCCGCGCGGGCATATCGGGCGAGGAGGCGCAGGAGCTGATCGACCGTCTCGGCACCGACCGCGCCGCGATCGAGCAAGCCGCGCGCAGCCTCAAGCCAAAGCGCGGGCGCTGAACGCGCGAGCCTTTCGAAACAACGCGTTGGTGCAACTCGATGACAAGATGATTCATCGAGCCACCGAGCGCAAAACCATGATCGCCCCGAAGCCGGCGCTCTCTTGGAGCGCTATCCCTGGTCATCTCCGACAATGTCGGAACCCTTGGCCGCCTCGGAGGTTCACCCTGTCCCACCGCAAAGGAGATGCACTCATGGACCACGCCAATCACGTAAGGCTCAGCCGCGCCGAACTGACCCCGGATACGCTTGAAGGCGCGACCATCTACGGCCCCAACGACGAGAAGATCGGCTCCGTCGACCATATGCATGGCAGCAGCCAGGTCGTCATCGACGTCGGCGGCTTCCTCGGCATCGGCGCCAAGCCGGTCGCCGTCGCCGCCAACGAACTCGATTTCATGCGCGACGAGGACGGCGACGTTCACGCCGTGACCAGCTGGACCAAGGACCAGCTGAAGGCCATGCCCGAACACCGCGACTGACAATAGGAAGGGCTCGGCGATCGTCGGGCCCTTCGTCCTTTCCTGAGGAGAGACCGATGATCAGGAAGCTGAAAGACGGAAAATATCGGCTTTATTCAAGGAAAAAGGACGAGAAGACGGGCAAGCGGCGGAATCTGGGCACGTTCGACAGCCGCGAAGCGGCGGAGAAGCACGAAAGGGAAGTGCAGTATTTCAAGCGGCATTAAAGGGATCGCTGTTGCATAGCGGTGCACAGAGACCGAGGCCGCTGTAGGCCTGTCGGCCTCCTAGGGGGCCAGCAAAGCGCGGCGGACCTTTCAGCCGCGCTTGCAAGCCATATGGAACCAAATACGCAGCCACGCGTTAAGGGCTTCGGCCTGATCCGGCCGGGGGTTCGCGTGGAGGGGTTTTTGGGCGCATCTCGGTTACCAAAAGAACAACTGGACTCTCGACAAATCCTTAGCGCTCTCAAAGCTTTTCGAAACGGCGATTTCTCCGTCCGCATCGAAAACGTCTATGATGGGCTGAGTGGCGAGATTGCAGACACGTTCAATCAAATCGTCGAACTCAATGACCAGGTGACGCGGGAATTCGCGCGGCTCAGCCGGGTGGTCGGCAAGGACGGGCGCATCAGCGAGCGCGGCCATGTCAGGAACGCCAAAGGTAGCTGGGAATCGAGCGTCCGATCGGTCAACGACCTGATCGAGGACATGGTGCAACCGACCGCCGAGGTGGCCCGGGTCATCGGCGCCGTCGCCAAGGGCGATCTGTCCCAGACCATGATGGTGGAGATCGACGGCAGGCCACTGCGCGGCGAATTCCTGCGAATCGGCAAGATCGTCAACACAATGGTCGAGCAACTCGCCTCGTTCACTTCGGAGGTGACGCGCGTGGCGCGCGAGGTCGGCACCGAGGGCAAGCTAGGCGGTCAGGCCCGGGTCAAGGGGGTGGCGGGCACCTGGAAGGATCTGACCGACAATGTGAACGCGATGGCGACCAACCTGACGAGCCAGGTGCGCAACATCGCGGAGGTGACCACCGCAGTCGCTTCGGGCGATTTGTCGAAGAAGATCACCGTCGACGTGAAGGGCGAGATCCTGGAGCTGAAGTCGACCATCAACACCATGGTCGACCAGCTCAACTCGTTTGCCGGCGAGGTGACGCGCGTCGCGCGCGAAGTCGGCACCGAGGGAAAGCTCGGCGGCCAAGCCCGCGTCGAGGGCGTCGGTGGCACCTGGAAGGACCTGACGGACAGCGTGAACCTGATGGCCGCCAATTTGACCGGCCAGGTCCGCAATATCGCCGATGTGACGACCGCGGTCGCGCTCGGCGACCTGTCGAAGAAGATCACCGTCGACGTGAAGGGAGAGATTTTGGAGCTGAAGTCCACCATCAATACGATGGTCGACCAGCTCAACTCATTTGCCGGCGAGGTGACGCGCGTTGCACGCGAGGTCGGCACGGAGGGAAAGCTCGGCGGGCAGGCGCAGGTGCGGGGTGTCGCCGGAACCTGGAAAGATTTGACCGATAACGTCAATTCAATGGCGGCCAACCTGACCGGCCAGGTGCGCAACATCGCCGAAGTGACCACCGCGGTGGCTCTTGGCGATCTGTCGAAGAAGATCACGGTCGACGTGAAGGGCGAGATCCTGGAGCTCAAGAACACCATCAACACGATGGTGGACCAGCTGAATTCCTTCGCCTCGGAAGTGACGCGCGTCGCGCGCGAAGTCGGCACCGAGGGAAAGCTCGGCGGTCAGGCGGAAGTCCGTGGCGTCGGAGGCACCTGGAAAGACCTGACCGACAACGTCAATCTGATGGCCGCCAATCTCACCGGCCAGGTGCGCAACATCGCCGATGTGACGACGGCCGTCGCGCGGGGTGATCTCTCCAAGAAGATCACGGTCGACGTGAAGGGCGAAATTCTCGAGCTCAAGAACACCGTCAACACGATGGTGGACCAGCTCAACTCATTCGCCTCCGAAGTCACGCGCGTTGCCCGCGAAGTGGGCTCGGAGGGAAAACTCGGCGGCCAGGCCCATGTCGAGGGGGTCGGCGGCACCTGGAAGGACCTGACCGACAACGTCAACGCCATGGCCGGCAACCTGACCGTGCAGTTGCGCGATGTCTCCAAGGTCGCGACCGCGATCGCGACCGGCGATCTCACCCAGAAAATCACCGTCGATGCGCTGGGAGAGATTCTGCAGATCAAGGACGTCATCAACACGATGGTGGACCAGCTGAACTCCTTCGCATCCGAGGTGACGCGCGTTGCCCGCGAAGTGGGATCGGACGGCAAGCTTGGCGGCCAGGCACAGGTCCGCGGTGTCGCCGGCACGTGGAAGGACCTGACGGATAACGTCAACGCCATGGCCGCCAATCTGACGGGCCAGGTCCGCAACATCGCGGAAGTGACGACCGCCGTTGCGCTGGGCGACCTGTCGAAAAAGATCACGGTCGACGTTCGCGGCGAAATTCTCGAGCTCAAGGACACCATCAACACGATGGTGGATCAGCTCAACTCTTTCGCCTCGGAAGTGACGCGTGTCGCGCGCGAAGTCGGCACCGAGGGGAAGCTTGGCGGCCAGGCACAGGTGCGCGGCGTCGCCGGCACCTGGAAGGACCTGACCGACAACGTCAATTCGATGGCCGAGAATCTGACCGGCCAGGTGCGCAACATCGCCGATGTGACGACCGCTGTGGCGCGAGGCGATCTGTCGAAGAAGATCACCGTCGACGTCAAGGGCGAGATCCTGGAGCTGAAGTCCACCATCAACACCATGGTCGACCAGCTCAACTCATTCGCGGGCGAGGTGACGCGCGTGGCGCGCGAAGTCGGCACGGAGGGAAAGCTCGGCGGCCAGGCACAGGTCGAGGGCGTGGCGGGCACCTGGAAGGACCTGACCGACAACGTCAACCTCATGGCGACCAACCTGACCAACCAGGTGCGCGGCATCGCCGATGTCGTCACCGCCGTGGCGCAGGGCAATCTCAAGCGCAAACTCGCCGTCGATGCCAAGGGCGAGATCGCGTCCTTGGCGGACACCATCAACGGCATGATCGAAACGCTGGCGACCTTCGCCGATCAGGTGACCAACGTCGCCCGCGAGGTCGGCATCGAGGGCAAGCTCGGCGGCCAGGCGAGGGTGCCTGGCGCCGCCGGCCTGTGGCGCGACCTGACCGACAACGTCAATCAACTGGCGGCGAACCTGACCACCCAGGTGCGGGCCATCGCCGAGGTGTCAACCGCGGTCACCAAGGGCGATCTTACGCGTTCGATCAGCGTCCAGGCTTCCGGGGAGGTCGCGGCGCTCAAGGACAATATCAACGAGATGATCCGCAACCTGAAGGATCAGACGCTCAAGAATGCCGAGCAGGATTGGCTGAAGACCAACCTCGCTCGGTTCTCGCGCATGCTGCAGGGCGAGCGCGATCTGGCCACGGTGTCGCGCATGATCATATCGGAACTGGCGCCGCTGGTGAACGCGCAGTATGGCGTTTTCTACGTAACCAATCGCGACGAGGATGAGTCCTATCTGGAACTGGCAGCGTCCTACGCCGCCGAGGGCAAAGCCAAGATCCGCCAGCGTGTGGACTTTCGGGAAGGCCTGATCGGTCAAAGCGCGGCCGACAAACGGGCGATCATGCTCGACGAGGTTCCCTCGAGCTTCCTGCGCATCAGCTCGGGCCTCGGCGAAGCACCGCCGGCCAGCGCTATCGTTCTGCCGGCATTGTTCGAGGAAGAGGTCAAGGCGGTCATCGAACTCGCTTCGTTCAGCCGCTTCAGCGACACGCATCGCCTGTTCCTCGAGCAATTGATGGAGTCGGTCGGCATCGTGCTCAACACGATCGCCGCGACCATGCGCACGGAAGGGCTTCTCAAGCAGTCACAGCTTCTGACGTCCGAACTGCAGTCGCGCCAGACCGAGCTCACCAAGAAACAGGAAGAGCTTCACGCCACCAACGAGGAATTGCAGGAGAAGGCGCAGCTTCTCGAGAACGAGAAAAAGCAGGTCGAGAACAAGAATCTCGAGATCGAAATGGCCAGACGGGCACTCGAGGAGAAGGCGGAACAGCTGGCGCTGACGTCCAAGTACAAGTCCGAATTCCTGGCCAATATGAGCCACGAGCTGAGAACGCCGCTGAACTCGCTGCTGATCCTGTCCAACCTGCTCGCGACCAACCAGCAGGGCAACCTGAACGACAAGCAGATCGAGTTCGCTCGCACGATCAACTCGGCGGGCACGGACCTGCTCAGTCTCATCAACGACATACTGGATCTTTCGAAAATCGAATCCGGCACGGTTTCGATCGAGCTCAACGACATGCCGCTCGCACATCTGCGCCAGCATATGGAGCGGACCTTCCGGCAGCTTGCGGCCGACAAGGGGCTTGGGTTTACGATCAAGATCGATCAGATCCTGCCCGAGACGATCCGCACGGACGAAAAACGGCTGCAGCAGATCGTCCTCAACCTTTTGTCCAACGCCTTCAAGTTTACCTCTCAAGGCGACGTGACGCTCAGCATCCATGCCGAGCGGACCGGCCGCGGAAACGGCGCGGCGGCACTGCCGCAAGCGCTGGCCATCGCCGTCACCGACACGGGCATCGGCATTCCGGAGGACAAGCAAAAGCTGATCTTCGAGGCGTTCCAACAAGCCGACGGCACGACCAGCCGCAAATACGGCGGCACTGGCCTCGGCCTCTCGATCAGCCGGGAAATCGCCCGCCTGCTCGGCGGCGAGTTGCGCGTCGAAAGCCAGCCTGGAACGGGATCGACCTTCACGCTTGTCATTCCCTTCGACGGCCCGCGCAGCAGCAGTCTTGCACCGCAGGTCGAGCTTTCGCCGGCCGCCGTTTCCGTTGCGGCCAGCAGCACGACAGGAACGCCGGAACTCGCCGACGACCGTGATGCGATCGATCCATCGGACAGGGTGGTGCTGATCGTGGAGGACGACCCCACTTTTGGCGGGCTGCTGCTTGGTCTTGCGCGATCGGCCGGATTGAAAGGCGTGCTCTCCACGGCCGGCTCGGGAACGCTGGCGCTTACGCGCAAGCTCATGCCCGATGCGATCACGTTGGATCTCGGCCTTTCGGACATTGATGGCTGGGTGCTTTTCGACCTTTTACGGCACGATCCGAAGACCAGGAACATACCCATCCACGTTATCTCCGGCGCCGAAGACATCGAGCTCCTCACGCGCCGAGGCGCCGCAAGCGTTTCCAGCAAGCCGGTGTCCGCCGGCGAACTTTCGCGTGTCTTCGACGACATTCAGTCGAGGACACTCAGGACACAACGCAATGTGCTGGTCGCCGATCCCGACCCCGAACGTCGCCTGGCGCTGGTCGAAGCCATTCGCGACGGCGTCACGTCGGTCACCGCCATTGGCCGCGTCGCGGCTAATGCCGACGGGGGTGGTATTGCCGGATATGACGCCGTCGTGTTCGGTTTTGGCCGTTCGGCCAAGGACAACGCCCAGATGCTCGATGAGATCATGTCGCAGTTCGGCGATTTTGTCCCGCGCCTGCTCTTCTTCACGCCCCATCCGGACGCCTTTCAACAGCAGATCGCCCTGCATCCGCCGCTCAGCGATGTTCCGCGTGCCGACAACTTTGCCCAGCTTGGCTTGTTGATGTCCGCGGCCCTTCCAGGCGATAGGCCCGACAAGGAAATCCTGGCTTCCGAACAACTCGACAACGCCGATCTGGCCGGGGCCAAGGTTCTGATCGTCGACGACGACATTCGCAACATCTATTCGCTGACCAGCGTGCTGGAGACCTACGGTATCGAGGTGCAGCATGCCGAGCGGGGGCGGGACGGCATAGCCATGCTTGAAGAGGCGCCGGACGTCGACGTCGCCCTGATCGACATCATGATGCCCGAGATGGACGGGTACGAGACAATGCGCCGGATACGCTCCCAGCCGGAAATCGCGCACATTCCGCTGATTTCCGTCACGGCCAAGGCGATGAAAGGAGATCGCCAGAAATGTCTGGACGCCGGCGCGTCCGACTACATCGCCAAGCCCGTCGACCTCGACCTGCTCCTCGCCCTGCTGCGGGTTTGGGTCGGTCGCTCGCGCTCGCGAGCGGGGACATCGCGGGCAGACGGCGACGACCGCAATCTGATCGCGCCCCGGCGGATTTAGCAATGGCGGCGATGGAAGCAGAAAGCAGCGAACCGTTCGAAAAGCTGGGGCCGGTTCGCGTTCTCGCTGTCGACGACGACGCGCGAAATCTCCTTGCCATTGAGGAGGCACTTGACGGGGTCGGGCAGGTGATTTGCGCCCAGTCGGGCGACGAGGCGCTGCGCTTTCTGCTCAAGGACGACTTCGCCGTCATTCTGCTGGATGTGCTGATGCCCGGTCTCGACGGCTACGAAACCGCTTCGCTGATCCGGAGGCGCGAACGTTCGAACGCCACGCCGATCATCTTCCTGACCGCCATCAACAAGGAAGAAGCACATATGTTGCGCGGCTATGACGCCGGCGCGGTGGATTATCTGTTCAAGCCATTCGACCCGTCGATGCTGCGGTCCAAGGTCATGGTCTTCGTCGATCTATATGAAAAGACGAGGGAAATCGAACGGAATGCGGCCAGGGAGCAACTGCTGCTTGAGCGAGCGCTGAAGGCGACCTCCGACAAGCTCGACGCCGAGCGGGCGCTGCGGCATTCCGAGGCCCGGCAGGAGACGATCCTCGCCTCGCTGCCGATCTGTTTTCACGCTCGCGCGGCCGCGGCGCCATTCGCCGCAAGCTATGTTTCCAAGGGGGTCGAGCGGTTGACGGGATTTTCTCCGAACCGGTTCATGGCGGATCCAGATTTCGGCATCAGCCGGGTCCATCCGGCTGATCGGGACGCGGTGACAAGATCGCTTTCGGCCGCCCACGAGACCGGCTCTTATGGGTGTGAGTTCCGCTGGCGATGCGCCAATGAGGAATATCGGGTATTCCTCGACCAGGGAGTGGTCGCCAGGAATGGCGCCGGGCTCGAACTGCTGGGCACCATGCAGGACATCACCGAGCAGCGCCATCTGGAAAGTCAATTGCTGCAATCGCAGCGGCTCGATGCGATCGGCAAGCTGACCGGCGGACTTGCCCACGATTTCAACAATCTGCTTGCGGCGATCCTCTCCGGGCTGAGCCTGCTCGAAAGGCAAGTGAGCCTCGACGGCAAGGCGGCCCAGGTTCTCGACATGACGCGCCGCTCCGCTTCCCAAGGCAAGGACCTCATCCAGCGCATGCTCGCCTTTTCAAGGCGCCAGGATCTGAAACCGGTTGCCGTGCGGATGTCGAGCCTGGGAGACACGATGACCGGCCTTGTGGCGCCGATCCTGGGCGGCCTGGTGCGCTTCGACTGGCATGTCGGTGACGACATATGGCCGGTGCATGCGGACCCGGCGCAGCTTGAGCTTGCTTTGATGAACCTGGTCTTCAATGCCCGCGACGCGATGCCTTCCGGCGGGACAATCTGCGTCAGGGCCCACAATCGCAGCGTCGGCCATTCCGGCCAGGGGCTTGCCGCGGGCGACTATGTCAGGCTTGCGGTCGAGGACACCGGGACAGGTATCGCCGCGGATGTCATCAGCAAGGTGATCGAGCCGTTCTTCACGACAAAGCCGATCGGGAAGGGCACGGGTCTGGGCCTCAGCACTGTCTATGGTTTCGCCAAGCAGTCGGGTGGCACGCTCAGGATTGACAGCGAGCTTGGCCACGGCACCACCATGGAGCTCTGGCTGCCCCGTTCACGCGAGGCGCAAGACGTTACCGCCAGGGATGAGCTCGTTTTCGAAGCCAGTGCCGCCAACAATGCCGGCACGGACCTCCCGACGGCGGTTGAGGATCAGTTGCCGACTGTTCTGCTCGTCGACGACAGTCAATCCCTGCGGGAGTTGACGGCGATGTCGCTGCGGCAATCGGGTTTCGACGTGACGGCGTTTTCCGGCGGCGCCCAGGCACTGGCCGCCATCGAAAAGGAACCGGACCGTTTCGACGTCATCGTAACCGACTTCGCCATGCCGCTCATTTCGGGCATCGACGTCATCCGCTTCGCCCGAAGCCTGCGCGCGGATTGGCCGGCACTCATCGTCACGGGCTACGCCGATGCCGAGAAGATCTCGGACCGCCCTCACGACGTGGCGTTGATCAGCAAGCCCTTCGAAGATGCCCATTTGGTAGCAGCCATTCGATCAGCTTCGCGCCGCCGCTGAAGGCGGTGGTTCGGGGGAGCCGCGCTTGTCGTCGGTCTCCGCAGGCGCTTAGCCGACCTCCCAATTTCTCGCACCAGCTGCCGAGTTGCCCCTTGCCGTTAACCATTCGTTAACCATTAACCCCCTAGCGTTTACCTCTCAGTAAGGATTCGCTGGCCGTGACCTTTGCCGCCCCCGTCGAAACAAAATCCATTCGTTTTCGCGCCCGTTCTTTCGTGGCCTTTACGCTCACGCCGGAGGCGCCGATTTCCGCCTGGCTGGAGGGGCTGGATCACTGGATCGGCAATTCGCCGGGGTATTTTGCGGGACGGCCGGTGGTGCTCGATCTGAACGTGCTGAAGCCCGACGTCGCCGACATCGGGCTGCTGGTTGCTTCGCTCGGTGCGCGAGGCATCCGGGTCTATGCGATAGAGCTTGAAGGCGCCTCGCTCGGGCTTGACCTGCCGCCGTTGCTTAGCGGCGCCAAGGAGGCCACCACGGATGGCCTGCTGTCGCAGCCCGGCCGCAAGGGCAAGGCGGAGGCGGCTGATGAAGCCGGCCAGCTGGAAACGGTGTTTTCGGATCGCGGCAAGGATGCCGGCAAGGCCGGCGAAGTAAAGGCCGGCGAAGTCAAGGCAGGCGAGGGCAAGGCCGGCGAGGGCAAGGCCGGCGAAGCCAGGGCCGAGGCCGGCAAGGGCAAGGCGGCCAAGGCCTCCGAAGCCGGCGCGATCGAAACTGTCCAGGCCGGCACGCTTATGGTCAAGTCGCCGATCCGCTCGGGTCAGTCGATCTTCCATCCGCATGGCGATGTCATCGTTTTGGGCTCGGTCGCATCCGGCTCCGAAATCATCGCGGCGGGCTCTATCCACGTCTATGGCACCTTACGCGGCCGCGCCATCGCCGGCTCGCAGGGCAACCGCTCGGCACGCATCTTCTGCCGCAAGAACGAGGCGGAGCTGATTTCGGTCGATGGCTGGTACACCACCGCCGAAGAGATGGAAGGCGTCTCGCGCGGCAAGGCCGTGCAGGCCTTCCTCGAAGGCGACATGCTCGCCGTCGTGCCGCTGAACTAGGGCGGCGCGATGCTGACGCCCGGCTTCACGGTTCCGGCTCGGCCAAGCGCCGAGGCATCGCCGCGCGCAAGCCTCGGACCGGTTTGGGATGGCATGATGGCAGGCTCTGACAACAGCCGTGCGGCGCACGGCACAACAAACGACAACAGGCAACGGAGGCTTTTTCCATGGGCAAGGTAGTGGTCGTCACATCGGGCAAGGGGGGCGTCGGCAAGACCACCTCGACGGCCGCGCTGGGTGCCGCGGTCGCCAAGACCGGCAAGAAGGTGGCGCTGGTCGATTTCGACGTCGGCCTGCGCAATCTCGACCTGATCATGGGCGCCGAGCGGCGCGTCGTGTTCGACCTCGTCAACGTCATCCAGGGCCAGGCCAAGCTGTCGCAGGCGCTGATCCGCGACAAGCGCGTCGACACGCTGTTCCTGCTGCCGGCGTCGCAGACGCGGGACAAGGACGCGCTGACCGAGGACGGCGTCGGCGAGGTGATCGACAAGCTGCGCTCGGTCTTCGACTATGTCTTCTGCGACAGCCCGGCCGGCATCGAGCGCGGCGCGCAACTCGCCATGCGCTTTGCCGACGAGGCCGTCATCGTCACCAATCCGGAAGTGTCGTCGGTGCGCGATTCCGACCGCATCATCGGCCTGCTCGACGCCCGCACCATGCGCGCCGAACAGGGCGAGCAGATCGCCAAGCATGTGCTGGTCACGCGCTATGACGCGGCGCGCGCCGCGCGGGGAGAAATGCTCTCGATCGACGACGTGCTGGAAATCCTGTCGGTGCCGCTGCTCGGCATCATCCCGGAAAGCCAGGATGTGCTGCGCGCCTCCAACCTCGGTTCGCCGGTGACGCTGTCGGAACCGCTCAACAACGCCGCCAAGGCCTATCTCGAAGCGGCACGGCGGCTTGAAGGCGAAGATTTGCCGGTGGTGGTGCCCTTCGAACGCAAGGGTTTCCTCGACCGTCTGCTCGGAAGGAGGGCCGCATGAGCATCCTCGACCTCTTCAAGCGGCGCACCAGCGCGCCGGTGGCGCGCGAGCGGCTGCAGGTGCTGCTCGCCTATGAGCGCCGCAGCCGTGGCCAGCCCGACCTCGTCTCCATTCTGCGCGAGGAAATCATGGCTGTGATCGCCAAGCATGTGCAGATCGACCAGGACTATCTCCAGGTGTCGATGGATCGGGGCGAGACCATGTCGACGCTGGAAATCGACATCCAGATCCCCAACAAGAGCGCCGTGCCGCTGGCCATGGCGGGGTAAAAAACGGTGCGCCTTTTCCTCGCCCCGCTCCACAGGGGGCGAGGAGCCCGGATTGCCGGGCCGGCACCGCCGGTTTTCGTCCAGGTCAGTTCAGCGAAAATCTCGACCTGAAGCCCGCGGCGCTGTTGCGATTGGGATAGTCCTGATCCGGTATCGCAACGTCCAGATGGGTGCACAGCGGTTCCCAACCGTCGCCAAGAGCGTGGACCAGCAGCCGCTCCCGTGGCACTTCGGCGTACACCGCACGGACATTGGCCTCGTAGCAGGCAATGGCATGCGCTCGATCGCCGGGCCGGCCG
This sequence comes from Mesorhizobium sp. ESP6-5, assembly GCF_020164695.1. NCBI lineage: Bacteria > Pseudomonadati > Pseudomonadota > Alphaproteobacteria > Hyphomicrobiales > Phyllobacteriaceae > Mesorhizobium > Mesorhizobium sp. ESP6-5. The sequence goes on along the minus strand of NZ_JAIUGR010000007.1, from coordinate 119,295 downwards.
CCGAACACCTGCCTGGCGATCAGGGCGAGGCCCAGCGATTCCTGATCGACGCTTTGCTCAAGTCCCATCGCGATCGTTTTTTCAAAACTTTCCCACCAGCTTTCGGCCGAGCGGTAGGTCAGGATCACCCTGGCATTCGGATAGAATTCGATCAGTTCGCGCCAGTAGTACGCCGAAGGCCAGTCCAGGCAGGAGACATAGCCCGACAGCAGCTGGTTCCAGTCCGGCGCGGCACCTTGGGCCACCGCACGCCACATCCGCTTCTGCTCCTCGTTGCCGATCACTTCATGCATGTGGTGACAGGGGCCGTAGCCGAGAATGGCCAGCGCCTCGCGCATCGAATCCGTGCCCGTTCGGCCAAAGCCGGTTCCGATCACCTTGATCGACATCTCCATCCCCTCCCGTTCGACCTGCAAGCCGTTTGCTGGCAGCATATCAGGCTGCACACCGAATATGCACGAGAAGCGTTGACACCACCGCGAACACTACGGTCTGAGCCAGCCCGGGACCCGGGACTGGCTGTCGCGGCGGTGCAAATCCCCAAATGTCTGAAATTTACATTTCCCTAGGGGGGCTTCCCCTGCGGAATAAGCGGATGTAAGGATACATATTAGCAGTTTGTTAAATATCTGGTTTTCTTTGCGTAAGAGGGAGTTCCGTATGAACTTCAAGAGCCTGATCAAGCGTGCTGAAGACGTAGACGACGCACTCCAGGAGTTGCAGGACGATCTGGCGGACGCCCTGGATGCCAGCCTGGACAGCGAATTCGAGGCACCGCCACAGGGCGACGATGTCCCCGATGACGCGCCGACCGTCTCGCCACCCCAGGCCGATGCGGCGCAAGCGGAGGGCGCGGACAATCCGGACGCCGCGGGCAACGCCGACGCCGCCGAAACCACGCCACGACTGACGCCCCATGCCCAGACCCGGCTCGCGGCGTTGAACGCCTTCGAAGGAATGTTCCACGACGCCAGGGATTATCTGGATGAGATCAACGGCAAATTGTCGGAAATCTCGACCTCGCATCATCTGACGCGCGAATTCCTCAACATCCTCCACACCGACATTCTTCGCGCCAACGAGCTGGAGCTCGCAAATGCCGGCCTGATCGCCGAGCAAAGAGCGCTGTCGGAAAAGCTGCACGACACGGCGGCCAAGCTGCGCGAGCGTGACAGCACGTGCGAAGTGCTGCAGCAGCGCGAGACAGACCTGGTCCAGGACCGGGATGCGCTTCGCACAGCGCTCGCGGCGGCAAGGCTCGATCTCGCCGAGATGGGCAATGCCAGCGCCAAACGCGACGCGGAATTCGGCGACATCGCCAACCGGCTGACCGCCAGGACGGTCGAGGCCAACAGGCGCTTGCGCGAGAGCAAGATGCTGCGGGAAAAACATGTCAGCCTGTCGGTCGAACTCGACAAGGTGCTGAAGCGGGAGAGCCAGGCGCGCCACAGGCTGGACGAGCTTTCGGCAGTCCACGCCAGCGAAGCAGCGCGCCTTGCCGAACTGATGGCGGCGCTCGGCAAGAGCGAGAAAGAGGAGATCCGGCTGCAGAAGGCGCTCGAGGCCACACAGGCGAAGCTGGCGGAAAAGACCGAAACGGCCAGCCTGATGGAAGGCGACTGGGAAGCCGAACGGGCTCGCGGCCAGACGGAGATGCGCGGATTGCGGTCCGAGATCCAAGACCTGGAATCGCGGCTGGAGCGGGCCTCGAACGAGAACAGTGCGGCCGCCGCCGAAATCGCCAGGCTCAAGACCGACCTGGACGACGCAGTGGCCGAAAAGAAAATCGCCGATGAAAGGTTGTCCGCGCTCACCGACGAGAACGAAGCCGACAAGCTGAGTCTTTCGAAAGCGAACGCCAATCTTTCGCAACTTGCGCTGCAACAGGCATCGGAGGACATACAACGGGACGTCCAGCGGCAGGAATGCGAGGATCTGCGGGCCGAAATCGCGTCGCTCAATGCCCGGATCAAGGAATTGCTGCCCTACGAGCGGCTCCACAAGGCGACCAACGGCAAATCGCGCGAGGGCGAGGTGGTGGAGATCGCTGCCGTGGTGGCCGAGAAAGCCCGTGCAACGGGCAGGCGTCCCATCCGCAGGAATCTGCGCGCCACGTCGTAGCGCGCTTCGCAGGCCTCGTTGCTTGGCAGTCCCAGCATTGGGCTGCCTTTCGCGATGTGGACGGGCCTGACCCAATCACACCGCCGCGAACACCACCGTCTGCGCCAGCCCGCCGCCCTGGCGGTTCTCCAGCGTCACGGTGCCGCCGTAGCGCTCGATGATCTCCTTGGCGATGGCGAGGCCGAGGCCGGCGCCTGGAATGGATTGCTGGCGGCCGGGGTCGACGCGGAAGAAGGGCTCGAAGGCCTTGTTGATGAGGTCGGGCGGAATGCCCGGGCCGACGTCCGATATGGAGAGCACGGCGCGCCTGTCGGCGAGGTCGAGCGCGATCGTGCAGGCCTTGCCGTGGGTGGCGGCGTTGACGACCAGATTGCGCAGGGCGCGGCGCAGGCCGAGCGCGCCGGCGCGGACCGCAACCCTGTCCAGATGCCCGATCGAGACGGAATGGCCGAGCGTAACCATCTCGGCAGATATGTCGCGCACCATCTTTTCCAGGTCGAGCGGCTCGACGGCATCCTGGTTCACCTCCTCGCGCACCAGGCGGATGGCGCTGTCGGCGATGCGGTCGAGCTCGTCGAGGTCGTGCAGCCACTTGTCGCGCTCCTCGTCGAGAAATTCGGCGCGCAGCCGCATGCGCGTCATCGGCGTGCGCAGGTCGTGGCCGGCGGCGGCCACCAGCCGCATGCGGCTTTCCATGGCGGTCTTCAGCCTGGACGAGAGCTGGTTCAGTGCGTGCGCCGTGGCCTTGACCTCGGCCGAGCCCACCTCCGGCACCGGCGCCAGCACGCCGTCCCTGCCGATCTTGGAGACGGTGGCCTCCAGCATTTCGAGCGGCCGGATCAGCACCGAGGTGAAATAGACGGAGACGGCGGTGGCGCCGGCCACGATCAGCGAGATCCAGCCGGCCAGAACCAGCCATTCGCGCCTGGGCGGGTCGATATGTGCTATTTCGAGGATCGCCCACCGGCTGTCGGGCAGGCGCATCGAGGCACGTTGGCTGGGTTCACCCGGTTTGTCGCTGACGATGGCCAGCACGTCGAAGCCGCGGCGGCGCAGCAGATCATTGAGCATCGCCGTCTCCTGCCGGTCCACCTTGCCATCCGCCGGCCGGTCGCTGAATTGCACCCGCAGCACATCGGGTATGGGCCCCGGCAGCAGCCGCACCACGAGTTCCATCTGCTGGGCAACCCAGGGCACGACGAGTTCCGGCGGCGGCCCGCCGCCGCGCACGCTGAGGACCGCCGCCGTCGCCAGGCCGACGACGCCGACGATAGAGGCGACCAGCAACAGGATGAGGCGGCGGCGCAGCGAGTTCACGCCTGCGCCTCCACCGTCTCGACGCGCGCGGTCAGCTGGTAGCCGCCATTGCGCACCGTCTTGAACAGCGGCCCGTCGCCGGTGTCGGTGAATTTGCGGCGCAGCCGGCTCATCAGCACGTCGACCGAGCGTTCGAGCGGGTCGCGTTCGCGGCCTTGTGTGAGATCAAGCAGCTGGTCGCGCGACAGCAGCCGGCCGGGGCGGTCGAGGAACACCTGCAACAGGTCGAATTCGGCGCCGGTGAGATCGACGGCCGCGCCCTGCGCATCCGTCACCTTGCGGGTGTCCGGCTCCAGCCTGTAGCTGGCGAAGCGGTAGGCGCGGGGCGGAGGCGCGGGCGCCGCTTCTTCCGGCGTCGAGCGCCTGAGCACGGCGCGGATGCGGGCGGTGAGCTCGCGCGGGTTGAACGGCTTGCCGAGATAGTCGTCGGCGCCGAGTTCCAGCCCGATGATGCGGTCGACATCCTCCTTCAGCGCCGTCAGCAGGATGACGGGAATATGCGGCTTGCGGTCGCGCAAGCCCCGGCAGATGTCGAGCCCCGAACCATCCGGCAGCATGACGTCGAGCACGGCCAGGTCGAACTGGCCAGTGGCCAGCTTCTGCTCGCATTCGCGCCTGTCGGCCGCCACCGAGACGCGAAAACCCTGGCCATCGAGATAGCGTCCGAGCAGTGTGCGAATTTCGCGGTCGTCGTCGACGACGAGGATATGGGGTTGTGACTGCATTATCGTGCCCTTGCCCATGATCCCGGGCTTGTCCTGATTATAGGGAGCGCGCGCGCAAGCGGCATGGAAAATTGCAACCCAATGTTTCTGGCCGGGGGATGGAAACATTCGGAAACAAATTGCCCTTTTGCGGAAACCTTCGGCAACATGCCGACGCGAAGCAGACAAACACGCTTCCTATCCTCCTGACGTCCAAAGCATGGATGAAAGGAATACCGTCATGCGAAGCAGACTTCTTGCGCTCGGCCTGTTTTCCGCCGCCGCCATCCACCCCGCGCTGGCGGCGCAGCCCGACCCGGGCGCGGCGCCAGGCGGGCCGCCGCCTGCCATGGCAATGCAGGATGGAACGGACCATGGCTCGATGCCGCATCCTTCGCAAGGATGGGGTCCGCAAGGTTTTGGCCCGCACAGTTTCGGCCCGCAAGGCTTCGGCCCCCGCCGCGTGGGGCCGCCGCCGGAATTCATGCTGGCCGCCCGGCTCGCCGCGCTCGAAACACGCGTCGGCATCCGCAGCGAACAGCTCGACGCCTGGCGCGACTACACCAGCGCGCTGCAGGCGGTGCTTTCGCCACCGCGGCCGGACCGTGGTCCGGGTGGCACTGGCGGGCCTGGAGGGCCGGATGGCGGGCCGCAGGCGAAAGGCCCCGATGCAGGGCCGGCCGGCAAGCCCGATCCATTCGCCTTCCAGGAAAGGCTGGCAGACGACGTCACGGCGCGTGCGGCTTCGGCCGCCAAGCTGAAGGACGCGATCGCCGAGCTGCGCGCCAAGCTCACGCCTGAACAGCTCGAAATCCTCGTTTCGGCGGAACGCCCACATGGACCAACCCCCGGTCCATGGGGCGGCCCGCCGAATGACGCAGTCGGTCCGGCAGGGCCGCCCAATGATGGCCCGATGCCGCCGCCCCAGCCCGGGAACGGCTGACAACCGACCGGCTGCGCCGGCCGGCCCCGGTACCCAACCCGTTCCCGGGCCGGCCGGGTTTCCTTCTCCGGGATGGCGGATCGCGCCTTCCCGGATTCACCCCATGCAACAAGGCACGACAATGTGGGAAGCCCTGATGCTGCTGCGGCTGATCGCATCGGCCAGCCCGAAATATTCGTTCGGCCGGCGCATCGATCATGCCGCAACGCCGCCGGCCTTGCCGGTCGACACGCTGCAAGGCGCGATCCGGCTGGAATTCGCCGCCTGGCGCCTGTCGCTGCCGATCTCGCGGCACGCCGATGGCCACGGAAATCATGACCGCAAGATCGCGTGAGACCTGGCAAGGCGCTTGGCATGTCGGTGCTGATCGGCATAATGGCGCGGAGGGCATCGCGGCCAGCCATCCGATCCTCGGGTGCGCTCCAGCCAGGAAGAAGGAGCGCGACATGAGCCGCTTCGAAGCACCGCTCGACGCCGCCCGCAAGTGGGCGCGACCCCTCGTCACGACATCGTCCGTCTCAAGCTTCACCTGCGACCGCCGGCGTTCGCCCTCGCTTTGCATTGGCCAACGCCCATGCGGTCACCGCACCTCCAGCGAAAGATCATTCAGCCATGTCCATGCAGTCTAGGCAGTCCTCCCCGCCAGTTCGCCGGCTCGCGTCCTGGACGGCGCTTGCCGCGGCTCTTCTCCTGGCGGCCTGCTCACAAGAGGGCGGCAAGGCTCCCGCAGGCATGGGCGGCGTCGGCAAACCGGAAGTCGGCGTCGTCACGCTGCATCCGCAATCGGTGGCGATCACAGCCGAACTGTCGGGGCGCACGGCGGCCTCGCTGATCGCCGAGGTGCGTCCACAAGTGAACGGCATCATCCAGCAACGACTGTTCAAGGAAGGCAGCGAGGTGGCGGCGGGACAGCCGCTCTACCTCATCGACCCGGCGAGCTACAAGGCGGCTTATGACAGCGCGGTCGCGGCGCAGCAGAAGGCGGCGGCGGCGGTGCCTACCGCGCAGGCCAAGTTCGACAGATACGCCGGCCTGTTGAAGCAGAACGTTGTTTCCAAACAGGATTATGATGACGCCGCCGCCACGCTTGCGCAGGCGCAGGCGGATGTGGCTTCCGCCAAGGCGAGCGCCGAAACCGCGCGCATCAGCCTCGACCGCACCTCGATCACCGCGCCGATCGCAGGCCGCATCGACAAGTCCACGCTGACACCGGGCGCGCTGGTCACCGCCAACCAGGAGACGGTGCTGACCACGATCCGTTCGCTCGACCCGATCAATGTCGACGTCACGCAGTCGAGCACCAATTTGCTCAACCTGCGCCAGGCGATCTCGGAAGGGCGGCTGAAGTTCAGCGGCCCCAATGTCAGCGTCAAGCTGAAGCTCGAGAACGGCACCATCTACGCGCAGACCGGCAAGCTGGAATTCGCCGGCGCCAATGTCGACCAGACCACCGGCACGTTCGCGCTCAGGGCCGAGTTTCCCAATCCCGACCGCCTGCTTCTGCCGGGCATGTATGTGCGGGCGCTGGTCGAGGAGGGCGTTGCCCAGAACAGTTTTCTCGTGCCGCAGCGCGCCGTCACCCGCAATACGAAGGGTGAGGCGACGGCCATGGTCATCAATGCGCAGGGCAAGGTCGAGACGCGCGTGCTCGCCGTGCGCAACACCGTCGGCAACAGCTGGCTGGTCGACAGCGGCGTGGGCGATGGTGACCGTGTCATCGTCGAGGGCCTGCAGCTCGTGCGCCCCGGCGGCGATGCGACCGGCGTCGAAGTGACGATTGACGAGGCGACCGGTGAGATCAAGGATCGCGGCCAGACCTCCGCCTTGCCGGCCCCATCCAAGGTGGCCAGCACCGGCCGGCAACCCGCCGCGTCGACCGGGAACTGAGACGATGTCAGCATTTTTCATCAACCGGCCGATCTTCGCCTGGGTGATCGCCATCGTGATCATGCTGGGCGGTCTGCTCGCACTCACCACGCTGCCGATCTCGCAATATCCGCAGATCGCGCCGACCACGGTCAATATCAGCGCCACCTATCCGGGCGCGGACGCCCAGACGGTCGAGAACTCGGTGACCAAGGTCATCGAGCAAGGCATGACCGGCATCGACAACCTCGATTACATGACGGCGACGTCGACCTCGACCGGTTCTGCGTCGATCACGCTGACCTTCACCAGTTCGGCCGACCCCGACACCGCCCAGGTGCAGACGCAGAACAAGCTGCAGCTGGTGCAGTCGCAACTGCCGCAGGTAGTGCAGAGCAACGGCATCACCGTCTCCAAATCCTCGACCGGCTTCCTGATGGTCATCGGCTTCGTCTCCAGCGACGGCAAGATGAACTCGACCGACCTCGCCGACTATGTCGACGCCACCGTCAACGACACGCTGAAGCGCGTCGAAGGCGTGGGCTCGACGCAGCTCTTCGGCTCGGGCTATGCGATGCGGATCTGGCTCGACCCCGACAAGCTGGCCAAATACGCGCTGATGCCAAGCGACGTGGCGAGCGCCATCGAGGCGCAGAACACGCAGGTTTCGGCCGGCCAGCTCGGCGGTCTGCCGGCGCGCAAGGGCCAGCAGCTCAACGCCACGGTGACCGCCAAGAGCCGGCTGCAAACCGCCGAACAGTTCCGCAATATCATCCTGAAGAGCCAGACGGACGGCTCGCTGGTCCGCCTCAACGACGTCGCCACCGTCGAACTCGGCGCCGAAAGCTATACGACGCAAGCCAACTACAACGGCAAGCCGGCGGCGGGCGTCGCCGTCAACCTGGCGACCGGTGCCAACGCGATCAGCACCGCCGAAGCGGTGCGCTCGACGATAAACCGGCTGAGCTCGACCTTCCCGCAAGGCGTCGAGGTCGTCTATCCCTACGACACCTCGCCCTTCGTGCGGCTGTCGATCGAGGAGGTGGTCAAGACGCTAGCCGAGGCGATCGTGCTGGTGTTCCTGGTGATGTTCATCTTCCTGCAGAACTTGCGGGCGACGATCATCCCGACCATCGCGGTGCCGGTGGTGCTGCTGGGCACGTTCGGCGTGCTGTCGCTGTTCGGCTATTCGGTCAACACGCTGACCATGTTCGCCATGGTGCTGGCCATCGGCCTGCTCGTCGACGACGCCATCGTCGTGGTCGAGAATGTCGAACGCGTCATGCAGGAGGAAGATCTGTCGCCGAAGGAGGCGACGCGAAAATCGATGAACGAGATCACCGGCGCGCTGGTCGGCATCGCCACCGTGCTGTCGGCGGTGTTCGTGCCGATGGCCTTCTTCGGCGGCTCGACCGGCATCATCTACCGGCAGTTCTCGGTGACCATCGTCTCGGCCATGGTGCTGTCCGTGCTGGTGGCTCTGGTGCTGACGCCGGCATTGTGCGCCACGATCCTGCGGCGGCCGAAGGACCATGCCACGCAGACCGGTCCGTTCGGCTGGTTCAACAGGATGTTCGATCGCGGCACGACGGCCTATCGCGACGGCTCGCACGGCATCATCAACCGGTCGTGGCGATTTCTTGCCATCTTCCTCGCCATCGTCGTCGCCATGGGCTGGATGTTTGCGCGGCTGCCGAGCTCGTTCCTGCCGGAAGAGGACCAGGGCATCCTGATCACCAGCGTGCAATTGCCGGTCGGCGCCACGCAGGACCGCACGGAGCGCGTGCTGAAGCAAGTCACCGACCATTATCTCAACGACGAAAAAGACGCCGTCGACGGGGTCTTCACCGCGTCGGGCTTCGGCTTCGGCGGCGCCGGGCAGAATGTCGGCATCGGCTTCGTGCGGCTGAAGGATTTCGCCCAGCGCAAGTCGGCCGCAATGGCCGCGCAGGCGATCGCCGGCCGCGCCATGGGCGCGTTCTCCAAGATCAGGGATGCGCAGGTCTTCGCGCTGGCGCCCCCGGCCATCCAGGGTTTCGGCAACACCAACGGCTTCGATTTCTACCTGCAGGACGTCAACGGCGCCGGCCATGACGCGCTGATCCAGACGCGCAACCAGCTTCTGGCCTTGGCTGGGCAGAGCAAGGTGCTCGCAAACACGCGTCCCAACGGCCAGGAGGACCAGCCGCAATTCTCGGTCGACATCGACCAGGAGAAGGCGAGCGCGCTGGGCGTCAGCCTTGCCGACATCAACAACACGTTGTCCAGCGCCTGGGGCAGCGATTACGTCAACGACTTCATCGATCGGGGACGGGTGAAGCCGGTCTACATGCAATCGGACGCGAATTTCCGCATGCAGCCGGAGGATCTCGACAAATGGCAGGTCCGCAATTCAAGCGGCGCCATGGTGCCGTTCTCGGCCTTTGCCTCCAGCCACTGGACATTCGGTTCGCCCCGGCTCGAACGCTATAATGGTTCGGCCGCGGTCGAGATTCAGGGCGCGGCGGCAGCGGGCGTGAGCTCGGGTGCGGCGATGGACGAGATCGACAAACTGGTCGCGCAACTGCCGGCCGGCTATTCGCATGAATGGACCGGGCTGTCGCATCAGGAGCGGCTTTCGGGCAACCAGGCGATGTCGCTCTATGCGATCTCGGCCTTGGTCGTGTTCCTGTGCCTGGCCGCGCTCTATGAGAGCTGGTCGATCCCGTTCGCGGTGATGCTGTCGGTACCGATCGGCATCTTCGGCGCGCTGCTGGCGGCAAGCCTGTTCGGCCAGACCAACGACGTCTATTTCAAGGTCGGCCTGCTGACCACGATCGGCCTCGCCGCCAAGAACGCCATCCTGATCGTCGAGTTCGCCATTGAACGGCAGGCGGCCGGCATGGGGCTGGTGGAGGCAACGCTCGAGGCGGCGCGACAGCGGTTGCGGCCGATCCTGATGACGTCGCTGGCCTTCATCCTCGGCGTCACGCCGCTTGCGATCGCCAGCGGCGCCGGCTCGGGCGCGCAGAACTCCGTCGGCATCGGCGTGATGGGCGGCATGATCGCCGCGACCGTGATCGGTGTGTTCCTGGTGCCGCTGCTGTTCGTCACGGTGCGGCGCATCTTCAAGGGCAGGGTGGCCAAACCAGATGCCGGGCAGGATAAGGGCGAAACGCCGGTGACGGCCAACCAGCAGTAAGGGTTCTTGCATGAGAGGTTTTGAACGTGGCTCGGTGGCCGAGGCGGCCCCGTGCGCCTATTGTCGGCGCGGCCTTGCTCGCGGGATGCGTCGTCGGTCTGGATTACCGCACGCCCGACCTGCCGATACCGGCAAACTGGAGCGGTGAGAAGCCGACCAAGTCCGTCCAGCCGGCGCAGCTGTCGCAATGGTGGCAACGCCTGCGCGACCCGCAGCTCGACTCGCTTGTCGAGGAAGCAGTCGCCGGCAACCTCGATGTCGCCACGGCGAAGGCCAAGATCCGCGAAGCTCGCGCCGACTACCGCCAGAGCGCCGGCACGCTGTTCCCGTCAGCCGACGGCTCGGCATCGGCGACGCGCAACAGGACTGCCGCCGCCGCGGCCGGCGGCACCGCCAGCGATGCCTACAGCCAGTACCAGTCGGGCTTCGCCGCCAGTTGGGAACTCGACCTGTTCGGTGCCAACCGCCGGGGCGTCGAGGCCGCACGCCATGGTGTGGACGCCTCGCAGGAGGAACTGCGCTCGACGCTGCTGACGCTGGTCGGCGATGTCGCGTCCACTTACACGCAGGCCCGCGGCTACCAGGCGCGCATCGCGCTCGCCCGGCGTTCGGCCGTCTCGCAGCGGCAGACCGCTGAGCTCACCCGCACCATGGCGCAGGCGGGGTCGGCGATGGCGGCCTCATTCGCCTCCGATGCGGGCGTTCAGTCCAGTCTGGCCGGCGGCCAGTTGCAAAAGCTGAGCACGCGAGGCGATCTCCAACTTGCGGTAGATGTTGTTCATATGGATTTTCAGCGTGCCTTTCGAGATGCCGATATCGAGCGCGATCCGCCCGTATGGCTTGTCCGTGGCAACGAGCCGGGCAATCTCCATTTCCCGTCTGGTCAGCCGTGACGACAGCTTCTGCCATTTGATCCGGCGGGACGCCTCAATCTCGAGGGCTTCGCCGACAATTTCGGCAGGCAACCAGTGACCGCCGGAGGCAACCTGGTCAATGCATCTCAGCAGCGTGCCGACGGCGGACTCCTTCAGCACGATCCCGGCGACGCCAGCCATGACCACATCGTAAAGCTGGCCTTGTGACGCGCCAGCCGTCAGCATCACACAGCGTGTGGCCGGCGTTTCCTTGCCGAGTTCGACGGCAACGTCGAGCCCGCTGAACCCCGGCATGTTCAGATCGATCACCGCAATGTCGGGCAAGTCCTGCCTAATCCTGGTCACAGCGCTCCTGCCGTCCAGCGCCGAACCGACAACCCTATAGCCGGGCTCGCGGGCAATCAGGTCTCCCAGGCCGTGCAGGAGCAGCGGATGGTCGTCGACAATGAACACAGTGGTGACCATCTTCAGTCACGCTCCAACCCGATCAGGCTCGCACACCCTATGCGATAATCCATCCCGGCAGCAGCATCGTGCTTCCGATAAGAATTAGCAATTACTAATTAATGTCGATACGCTTCCGGCACCAGGGTGCGTGGTGCCGGATTGAAACAGGGCAGTTCCGAGGCGTCATTGCCAGTCCGCGATTTGATGAGATCATGGACCTGACCCAGCGATCCTCGTCTTTGAGAGTAAAACGCGGAAAGAATTTCACACAACTCGGCTAACGTTGTGAGTTTTTACTGAAATGACGATTACATTTAATGATGTCGGATTTTCATTTGCGCCTATAACCGCAGTTATATGGACGTGGCCATTGCAACCTGCAAAATATGGTTAGGGGATTGTTAAGACTCTGGCGGTCGATGTCGACCGCGTGAGTTTGAGGTATGGGGCTTGAGCGTGGCAGGCAGTTCGACGGCACCTGTGTTCCGTCATCCAGCAACAGCTGGCGAAGCGAGTCCAGACTTCGCCGCCGCTCCCGGGCTTTCGTTCCAATTTCCCCTCTTCTTTTTACGAGACGATCGCTCGTCGGCATGCCGCGGGAGCCGGCGCTCGGAGCATGCAGTCAACCCTGGGGTGAACGGTGGCGGCTTGATCGCTGACCGGACGACAATGTGGAGGAAATGGTAATGGCGACAGATATCGGCGGCGGCGTCCTTCTCGAGGCGACGACGGAAGGTTCGGGAACCGGCAATTATGATTCGTTCCTGCGGCTGCAGGCGACAGGTGTCGAAGAGGGCTTCAACACCGATCAGAACGGCAACGTCGTCGACAACAAGGCGTCCTTCACCCACGACCTGCAATACAGCAACTTGCAGGCGATCACTGTCGACGGCGTCCAGTATATCGAGTTTCGGCTGGACCTGAACGAAAGCAACAATGATGTAAACGGTAACATCACGCTGACCGGGCTGGATATCTACATCTCCAATGCCGGAGCGACGCTTGCCGACTATAATGCTGACTTTGCAGGGTTCACCACCGTCTTCCACCTGACCGCCGACCAGTTGCTGATCGATTCCAATCATGGCTCGGGGACGGACGACTACCGCGTGCTCGTCCCGGTCAGCGACTTTACGGCGGCCGATGTCTCGCCCGATTCCTATGTCACGCTGTCTTCGGGCTTCTCCGGAGCCAATGGCGGCTTCGAGGAGTGGCGCACCCTCACGACCCCCGGCACCGGCACTGATACGCCTGGAATAGGCATCGACAAGGTAACGGTCGACGGCACGGCGATCGGCGACGGGCTGAGCGTGCTCGCCGGCGATACGATCACCTGGCAATACACGGTCAGCAACACCGGCAATGTCGCCCTGTCGAACATTGTCGTCACCGACGACCACAATGACGTGGTCGTGACGGCGGTTCTCAGCGGCAGCTTCAACGTCGGCGACACCAACCATGACGGCAAGCTCGACACCACCGAGCACTGGAGCTTCATCGGCACGAGCACCGGCACGGCTGTCGTCGGCGATTACACCAATGTTGGCACGGTCACGGGCTCGGCCGGGGCAGTCAATGTCACCGACAGCGACGGCTCCAGCTATTTCGGCGCCGATCCCGAGATCAAGATCGACAAGGTGACGGTCGACGACGGGACCAAGGGCGACACTCTGACGATCCTGACCGGCGAGCCGATCTCGTGGGAATACACGGTGACCAATGTCGGCAACGTTGCCCTGTCGGGCGTCACGGTAACCGACAGCGACGCCGGCGTGACGCCGGGCGCGGTGCTTGGCGGTGGCCATGTCACCAACATCGGTGACGTCAACGACAACAACAAGCTCGACATCGGTGAAGTCTGGAAGTTCTCGGCAACCGGCACCGCCGTGACAGGCGCCTACAGCAACACCGGCACCGCCTCCGGCTCCTTCACCGATGATGCCAATCATACCGGCACCGACACGGCCACCGACGACTCCGGCTATTTCGGCGCCAATCCGCACATCACGCTCGACAAGAAGACCAACGCCGTCGACCACGGCCTCAACATCTTCCAGGGCCAAGCCGTGACCTGGACCTACGATGTCAAGAACGACGGCAATGTCGCGCTCGCCCATGTGGTCGTGACCGACGACAACGGCACCGCCGGCACCGGCGACGATTTCCATCCGACGGCGATCCTCAGCGGCGGCTTCAACAGCGGCGACACCAACCACGACAATCTGCTCGATATAAATGAGACCTGGCACTACCAGGCGACGGGCATCGCGCAGCTCGGCAGCTACGTCAACAATGCAACAGCCACCACCGACGCCTATGTCGACACGGCCGGACATTCGCGCACGCCGCTCGCCGCCGACAACAGCGACTACGAAGGTTTCTCGAACAAGGCGCTGACACAAGGGTTCTGGGGCAGCCATTCCGATGCCTGGGACAATGTCGCCGGCAATGAGGGCAATCCCACTAAGAGCGCGGTGGCCAGCGGCGTCTTGTCCAGCCTTGACGTCAATCCGCGTAGCGACGGCTATCTGCTGCTCGGCGACAGCAACGGCGACGGCATTGCCAACGATGCGCACGACCTCCTGATTTCGACCTCGCTGGCCAAGGCCATCGAATCGAGTTCGGCGGGTGGCGATGCGCGCGTGATCATGCTGCAGCAGGCAATCGCCACCCAGCTCAACATCGACAACCATGTCGCTCAGCCCAACGACCTGATCGACGAGGCGGTGATGTGGCTGAAGGGTCAGGGGACCTGGGCCGGGCTCGGCGTCAATGTCGACGCCGACAACGATGGCGTCGTCGATCAGGTCGGCACCGCGCTGAAGGGGCCTGCGGTCAAGACAAACACGGTTGCCTGGACCAAATATGTCGACGTCACCGACGCGAGCTCCGGCATCGTCGACTGGAACGGCGGCAAGGAGGCCGACGGCGAGGGCCTGAAGAACGCGCTGATGTGGTTCAACCAGGGGCAACTGGTGACATCCGGGCCGGACGGGCATGTCGCTTGGTTCGACGGGACCCACATCATCGACGAGCATCCCAACACGCTCGATCAATTCTGGCTCACGCTGCATGAGGTGGCGCAGACTCAAGTGGGGGGCCTGACGGGGATCGCCTGAGGCAGGCTCCCGGCCTTCCGGTCGGGTGTCTTGCCGCAGCGCTGCTCGCATGAATTGGCATGGGAAGGGCCTCCACCATCTTCAAATCGGCGCAGGCCATGATCAGGTCCTTGGGTCTGGTTATGATAGCCTGCGCCCTTTTTCTCGGGCTCGGCGGCGTGCTGACGGCATCGCAGGGCGTCTGGTTGCTGTGCCTGGCGCTGGCGATATCCGGCGCACTTCTGCTGTTTCGGGAACGCAATCCCTTTCGCGCTGAAGCCGGTCCGGACGCAGCCCCCGGCGTCACGGCGACGGCGCGAGATGCTGCCGGGCCCAGTACCCGGCAGCCCAACAACGCCCGGCAGCCCAACGTCCGACAACAGCAGGGATCGGAACTCGCGGCGGCGATCAGATCCTGCCGCTCGGCCTTCATCGCGATCGCGCTGTTCAGCGGCGTCCTCAACGTGCTGATGCTGTCCAGTTCGATCTACATGCTCGAGGTCTACGATCGCGTGCTGCCGAGCCGCAGCGTGCCGACGCTGATCGGCCTCAGCCTGCTTGTCGCCATCCTCTATGCCGGGCAAGGCGGGCTCGATTTCATCCGCGGCCGCATCCTGGTGCGCATCGGCGGTGCCCTCGACGAGGTGCTCGGCGCCCGCGTCTATTCCAGCGTCCTCAAGCTGCCGCTCAAGGTCGGCCGCAACGGCGACAGCATGCAGCCGGTGCGCGATCTCGACAGCGTGCGGACTTTCCTGTCGGGCACCGGCCCGACCGCGTTGTTCGATCTGCCGTGGCTGCCGCTCTATCTGGCCATCATTTTCATGTTCCACGTGCTTCTCGGCGTGACCGCCCTGATCGGCGCGATCGTGCTGGTGCTGTTGACCGTCTTTGCCGAGCGGCTGACGCGCAAGCCGGTCACATCAGGCACCCAGACCGGCATCATCCGCAACGGCCTGACCACGACCGGCAATCGCAATGCGGAAGTCATCGCGGCGCTCGGCATGGGCGGCCGGATGGCGAAACGATGGGAAGAGGCCAACCGCGACTATCTCGCCGAGCAGCGCAGCGTCAGCGACATCGCCGGCGGCTTCGGCGCCGTGTCCAAGGTGCTGCGCATGCTCCTGCAATCGGCCATGCTCGGCATTGGCGCCTGGCTGGTCATCGAGCAGCAGGTGACCGCGGGCATCATCATCACCGCATCGATCCTGAGCGGCCGCGCGCTGGCGCCCGTCGATCTGGTCATCGCCAACTGGAAGGGTTTCGTGACCGCGCGGCAGGGCTGGCAGCGGCTGACCAGGATTCTCGCCGCTTTGCCGGCCGACGCCGAGCCGATGGCCATGCCGGCGCCGAGCCGCCATGTCTTCATGCAGGGTGTCAGTGTTGCCGCACCCGGCACGCAGCGCCTTCTGGTGCAGGATGCCAGCTTTGCGCTGGAAGCGGGACACGCCGTCGGCATCATCGGCCAGAGTGGCTCAGGCAAGTCGACGTTGGTCAGGGCGCTTGTCGGCGCTTGGCCGTCCGCCGCCGGCAGGGTGAGGCTCGACGGCGCCGACCTCGATCAGTGGTCGCCGGAGGATCGTGGCCGGTTCATCGGCTATCTGCCACAGGACGTCGAGCTGTTTGCTGGCTCGATCGCCGAGAACATCGCGCGTTTCGAGCCCGGCGCCGATCCCGCATTGGTGATTGCCGCCGCCAGGGCCGCCGGCGCGCATGACCTCATCGTCGGTTTCCGTGATGGCTACGAAACACAGATCGGCGAACTCGGCGAAGCCGTCTCGGCGGGCCAGCGCCAGCGCATCGCGCTGGCCCGCGCGCTCTATCGCGACCCTTTCCTGGTGGTGCTCGACGAACCGAATTCCAACCTCGACGCCGAAGGCGAGCAGGCGCTGTTCCAGGCGATCTTTTCGGTGCGGCAGCGTGGCGGCATCGTCGTACTCGTGGCGCACCGGCCAAGCGCGCTCAGCACAGTCGATTTCATCCTCGCCATGAGCCAGGGCCGCGTCCAGGCGTTCGGCCTCAAGGACGATGTTCTGGCCAAGCTGTTTCCGCGGCCGCAACCGGCAGTGGCCGCCGTGCCGCACCTCAGGCTCGCCACCGAAGGGCCGGCGCCATCGCCTGGCGTGGCGGCGGCGGGCAAATGACGGGGGGAACGATGTCGAACGCTTCCCACCAATCCATCCGGCGCTACATGCATATGGGCCTCATCGCGGTCGCGATGCTGGTCGGCGGCGTCGGCGGCTGGGCCTCGCTGACGCGGATTTCGGGAGCGGTCATCGCGTCTGGGGTTCTCGTCGTCGATTCCCACGTCAAGGATGTGCAGCATTCGACCGGCGGCATCGTCGGCGAGATCTCGGCGCGTGACGGCGACCGCGTCAAGCGCGGGGCGCTGCTGGTGCGCCTCGACCCTACCGTGCCGGCGGCCAACCTCGCCGTCGTCACCAAGGCGCTCGATCAGCTGTCGGCACGCAAGGCGCGCCTCGAAGCCGAACGCCAGGGCTCCGACACCATCGTCTTTCCGCAAGATCTTTTCGATCGCCGCGCCAGTCCGGGGATCGCCGCGATGATGGCCGGCGAGCAACAGGTTTTCAAAACAAGGCGTGCGGGTCGTTCCGGCCAGAAGAGCCAGCTGCAGGAGCGCATCCTGCAGCTGCAGAAGGAGATTGGCGGCGACACGGCGCAGGTCGAAGCCAAGTCGCAGGAAATCACGCTCGTCGAGGAGGAACTGGCCAGCATACGCGCACTGTGGAAGAAGCGGCTGATCTCAATCGATCGCCTGACCGCCATGGAGCGCGAGTCGGCGCGGCTCGACGGCGAGCGCGGCCAGCTGACGGCGGCCCTGGCACAGGCCCAGGGCAAGATCGCCGAGATCAATTTGCAGGTCCTCCAGATCGACCTCGAACTCGGCACCGACGTCAACAAGGATTTGCGCGAGATCGACGGCAAGATCGGCGAGCTGACGGAACGAAAGATTGCCGCCGAGGACCAGCTCAGGCGCATCGACATCCGCGCGCCGCAGGACGGCGTCGTGCAGCAGTCCATCGCTCACACCATCGGCGGCGTGATAACCCCTGGCCAAACGATCATGCAGATCGTGCCCGATAGCGACAGCCTGACGGTCGAGGCCAAGATCGCGCCGAGCGACATCGACCAGCTCTGGGTCGGCCAGTCGGCGGCGCTGCGCTTCTCGGCCTTCAACCAGCGCACCACGCCGCAAATCAACGGCACGGTCGAACGGACCTCACCGGACACGACGACCGACCAGCGCACCGGCATCAGCTACTACACCGTTCGCATCGCAACCACGCATGCCGAGGTGGCACGCCTCGGCGAGGTCAAGCTGGTTCCCGGCATGCCGGTCGAATCCTTCATCAAGACCGCGGACCGGACCGTGATCTCCTATCTCGTCAAACCGCTGCAGGATCAGATCAGCCGCGCTTTCAGGGAATGAGCGGGATGTTCGGCATTCGCTGTTGCAGAGCCGCGTCCTTCTGGCGACCGACTACATCGCCCTCAACAAGGCGCTCGGCGGCGGCTGGACGGCGCGGTCGACAGCGCCAGGCCCGAAATCGTCGACGGCAAGACCGGTCCGCGGCTGGCGAAGGTGGCCGGCCAGAGTTGACCGGTTCGGGTTCCCGCAGGGGTTCCAGGCTGGGGAACGCTTGCAATGCGATGCCATCATCAAGCTGAATTATCTTGGCGACGGCCTGGATTTCACCATGGCGCTGCCGTTGCGCGGGACCAGGCCGGCGCGGGCCTAGTCCTGATGCCGGTGAAAGTGGCACTTTTGGCGATAGCTCGCGCATCGCTTCGCTGATATTGGTGGCGTCCAGAAAATTCCTGGATGCAAGAGATGACATCGAATTCAGATAAGGCGGAAACGGTCGAGCAGTTGCTGGAAACGCCCGACCTTGCCAGCGCGCTGGAAAGCGAACAGTTCAAGAAGTTCCTCGACCAGGTGCCGATTGCCATCGCCGTTTCGGACCTCGGCGGGCAGGAACGTGTCGTCTATGCCAATCCGGAGTTCGAGAAACTGTCGGGCCTGAAGGCGGCCAGCCTCGCCCAGAAGCATTGGGCGGCACTTTCCGGCATTGGCCTGCACCAGCAGAAGGACAGCGCGCTGTCCGATGCGGTGGTCGACGGGACCGATTTCGTCGGCACGTTTCGGCTCGAGAGGGCCGAGGACAAGTCTGCAATCGTCGACGTCTATTCCAACGTCATCGAGGATGACAACGGCAAGGCCTGCTTCCGGCTGGTGGCACTGGTCGACGTCTCGGCGCATGGCGAGACCGAAGATGCGCGCTCGATCGAGGAGCGCGTCCGCGAGAAAGACACGCTGTTGCGGGAATTGCAGCACCGGGTGAAGAACAATCTGCAGATGATCACCGCCCTGATCCGCCTCGAAACACGCAATGCGACCGAGCCGGACCGGAAACGCTTCGAAAGGCTGGCCGGCCGCGTCGATGCCTTGGCCATCCTTTATCAAACGCTGTCGGGCGAGGAGCACAAGGAGGAGGTCGATCTCGGCGTCTATCTGAGCCAGATCGCGTCAGCCGTGATGAGTTCGCATGCTGTCGAGGGCATTCGCCTCGACATGAAGGTGGACACCTACCCGGTTTCGATCAACGTTGCCATGCCCACCGGCCTGGTGGTCAACGAACTGCTGACCAACGCGCTCAAGCATGCATTTCGCGGGCGTGACAGCGGCACGATCACGCTGCACAGCGTCGTGAACGGGGATGGCTGTCGCGTCGTCGTCGCCGATGACGGGATCGGGTTGCCGGAAGGCGAGAGCTGGCCCAAGCAAGGCAAGCTCGGCGCGCTCATCGCACAATCGCTGACAGAGAACGCCAAGGCTGAGTTCGACGTGACTTCCAGCGCCGACGAAGGCACGCGGGTCACGATCGTGTTCAAGCGCTCCGCCGCCGCGGCCTAGGGGCAATTCCAGGAAACCAACTGGTTAGGGCGGGTTCGGCGTTCTGCCAATTCAATCTGGAGCGGCGATCCTGCGCATGCTGCGCGACGACGGTTCGCAGTCGTGCCGAACTGGCGCGGCGCGCGGCGCTTTCGCCCACCACGCTGACCGATCTACGGCGCATCTGCTCAGGGCAGGGACCGTCGTCGAACTCAACCAGGCCGCCGCCAGCGACGCGTCCGTGGGCCGGCGGCCATCGGTGTCGCGCCGGTGCCCGATGCCCTGTCGGTGGCGGAATCGCCTTACGGCATCGACCGTTTCTGGCCGTGCCCCCATCGAGGCATCCGCGCTGTCTCACGACAGCCAGGCCGGTTCATCCTATTGCATTGCTGCCGGGCAGGTTTTCGCCTCGGGGCATGGAGGGATGAAGCACAAGTGACATCAATGCCGCTTGCCAGCCGCGAAGCCGCACCCTTGCCGGTCGCGGCGCTGATGGGGGCCATGGTGTCGATCCAGATCGGCGCCACCTTCGCCAAGACGCTGTTTCCGGTGATCGGCGCGCAAGGCACGACGACGCTCAGGCTGGTCATCGGCGCGCTGATGCTGATCGCGGTGCTGCGGCCCTGGCAGGTACGGCCCTCGCGCGCCACCATGCCGTGGCTCATCGCCTATGGGGTGACGCTGTGCGCGCTCAACCTTCTGTTCTACGCGTCACTTGCCAGGATCCCGCTTGGCGTCGCGGTGGCGCTGGAGTTTTCCGGTCCGCTGCTGGTGGCGACACTGACCTCTCGGCGGGCCAGCGACTTTGCCTGGATCGCACTTGCGGTCGCCGGCATCGTGCTGTTGTCGCCCTTCATCCACTCGCTAAAGCCGCTCGACCCGATCGGCGTGATGCTGGCGCTGGCGGCCGGCGGGTTCTGGGCGCTCTATATCGTTCTGGCGCAGAAGGCGGGCGCGGAACTCGGCACCCGCACCACCGCCTATGGCATGGCGATCGCCGCTGTGCTGGTGCTGCCCTTTGGCATTGCCGAGGCGGGAAGCGGCCTGCTCGCGCCGTCGATCCTGGTCAGCGCGCTGCTCGTCGGCCTGTTCTCGAGCGCGCTGCCGTTCTTCCTGGAGATGGTGGCGCTGACCCGCATGCCGGCGCGCATCTATGGCACGCTGACCTGCCTCGAGCCGGGGCTCGGCGCGCTGGCCGGGTTCCTGTTCCTGCGGGAAAGCCTGACCACGCCGCAACTGGCCGGCATCGCCGCCGTGATCGTGGCCGCCGCCGGCACCGCGCTGACCTCGAAGCCGCCGGTGCCGTCGCCGGAGTAGGGGGCGGACGCCAGGACCGCCCGGCGACGTTAATTTGGCGCGAGCCGGCGGCCTGTTGTCGTCAGAACTTGACACTGAGGTTTGCCTTGGCGCCGTTGTCGAAGGCGCCACCACCGAACTGCCCGGAATAGGACAGGCCGAGCGTGGCATTGGGCGACACTTTCATGTCGATGCCAGCTTCGATAACCGCCGCGTCCCTGGCGATCGGCACGCCGGCGATGGTGAAGGCGTCGCCGCCGGCGAAGGCGAAACTTGAGGTCGGCGTGACGTCGCCGGAAGCGTGGCGCCAGCCGAGCATGCCGCGCGCGGTGGCATTGACGCCGCCAAGCGCAAAATCGGTCGAGCCGCGCAAGCCGAGCGTGGCGAAGGTGACGTTGCTGCTCGCGCCGGCGCTGGTCAAGGCCGCCGCACCGCCGGTTTCGCTGAAGCCGTCAGTGTGCAGGCTGACATAAGCGAGGTTGGCGAAGGGTTCGAACTTGAAGCTCCCGCCGGTCTCGGCCTTGTAGGCGAGTTCGCCGAACATCTGCGCGGTGCCCGCATCGTAGTCGGCCGAGAGCTGATCGGCAAAACCGGTGAAGGCGACGGAGCGCTTGGTCGAGAGGCTGCTCCAGCTGTAGGCCGCACCGGTGCGGAAGGCGATGGCGCCCCAATTGGTGCCGCCATAGAGACCGAGATGGTATCTGTCGCTCTTGCCCGAGGCGTTGCGGTCGTCGGCATCGAAGGAGGAATGGCTGTAGCCGCCGAGCAGGCCGAGACGCCAGCCGCCCACCAGCGTGTCGGCGCCGGCCAGCAGGCCGCCGGTGGAGCGGTCGAAGGCGGCGGCGTTGCCGTCGCTTTCGGTACTCCCCCAGGAACCGAACGCCTGGCCCCAGACGGCGAAGCGGTCGGTGTCGGCGGCGACCATTTCCGGGCCGCCCTCGCCATAGGCCATGACCGGAAGTGCGGCCGACGCGCCGGCATCGCCGAAGGCGGCAGCGATGCGGCTGTTGGCGGCGTCGCGAACGAAGCGGGAGTCCTCGATCAGCAGGCCCTTGGCCGAGGCATGGATTTCGCCGGAAAGCTGGTCGAAAGCGTCCTGGGCGGCTGCCTCGCTCGACAAGGCAAAGATGGCATCGAAGAGCGGATTGCCGGCGCCAAGGCTTTCGGCGCCGCCGCCGGTGGCGATCTGGTTCGGCGTCAGGCCTACACTGGCAAAGCTTGCCTTGGCCAGGTTGAGATAGACATTGTTCGCGTCATAGGTGAGCGTCGGCGCAATGAAGATCGAGCCGCCTTCGAGACTGGCCTTGTCGAAGGTGCCGGTGACACCGCCCGCCGCCGTGACGATCGTATAGGTCGTGCCGGTCGCATAATCCGGATAGGGTATGACGTCGACCGTGCCGCCGCCAATCGTCACCGTACCGGTGGCGTTGATCCGATCGGATGTGCCGCCGATTTCGACTTCAACTGCGTAAGTCGAACCGGCCGAGAAGGCTGTGTTGCTAACATTGATCGTGCCGATCGAATTGCCCGGTGCAAAGGTGCCGCCCGAAGCAATGGTCACAATGCCTACCGTGCCCGACCCGCCAAGCAGGCCGCCGGTGACATTTATCGCGCCGCCGAGCGAGCCGTTGACATAGAGGCCGCCGCCGAGAACGTTCGTCGTCCCGGTGAAGCCGGAGGAATTACTGGTCAACTTGGTGTTGCCGGCGATCTGGTTGATCGTTCCCAGTCCGCTGATCGCCGAAGCGAAGCCATTGTTCGCGCTGGTATGGTTGAAATTGAGCGTGCCGGTGCCGGAGCCGAACTGCAACGTTGCCGAATCGAGGACGCCGGCGCCCGCCGCCGCGGAGCCCGCCGCGCCGCCGATGTTAAGCGCGCCGACAGAGCCGGCCTGGCTGGCGATCACGGTAGAGCCGTCCACCAGAGCGGTGCCGCCGTTGGAGAGCGTCACCGAAGCAGTGCCGCCGAACCCGATATCCAGGTCGCCGTGCATCTCCCACAGTGAGGCCGGGCCATCAACGGTTGCCTGGCCGGTGGCACCGGCGGCGAACGCCATGTAGGTGCCGCCGCCGGATGCGACGCCGCCATTGGTGACGGCAAGAGTGCCGATTCCCAGACCGCCAAGGTACATGCCGTTCTTGTTGGTCCATTTCGAGCCCACGCCGTCGACGGTAACCGCACCGGTGGCTGTCGCCGCCTGGCCGACAAAGACGGAATCTGCATCCGCTGAACCGCCGCTGGAGATGGAAAGTGCCGCGTGGCCGGCGCTTCCCAGGATAAGATTGTCATCGGTGCTCCAGGAGGATCCCGCCCCGTCCACCGTCACGGTGGCGGTTGCGGTTTCAAACACTGCGAGGAGCGCGGCCTGGTTGAGGACATGGCCGCCATCTGCCACCTGGAGCGTGCCGGCGCCCTTGAAACCGAGGAACAGGTCGCCGGAATTCGTCCAGCTCGAACCCGGTCCATCGACCGTGACGGTGCCCATGGACCCGACGTCGTAGCCCGCAGAGCCAGTCTGGTTACTAACGGCGGCGCCATTGGTGATGTCGAGCGTGCCGGTTCCTGATTGGCCGACAATGAGTTCGCCCGTATTCGCCCAGGTTGAGCCGGTGCCGTCCACCGTCGCCGTCCCGGTCGAGCCCGCGGCATATCCGAGATAGCCAGCAAGGTTGCTCACGCCGCCACCGTTCGTGACAGCTAGCTTGCCCGTGCCCGCAACCCCAACCTTGAGGTTTCCGCTGTTGGTCCAGGTCGAGCCTGCACCGTCGACCATTGCCGTGCCCGTCGAGGCCGCCTCGAAGCCAACGTAGCCCATGGCATTGCTGACTGCGCCACCGTTCAGGATTTTCAGCGTGCCAGTGCCTCCATCGCCGACATAGAAGTTGGAACTGCTTGTCCAGGTCGAGCCCGCACCGGTGATAGTGGCAAACCCCGTCGAGCCCGCCATGGTGCCCACAGCGCCCACAGTGTCGCTGACCGCGCCGCCGTTCGAGATCGTCAGCGTGCCCGTGCTGAGACCCCCGAGGTAGAGATTCCCGCTATTTGTCCACTTTGATCCCGCGCCGTCGACGAACACTTCGCCAGCCGAGCCCGCCGAGTTGCCGACAAAGCCCCAGGCGTTGGTGACGGCGCCGCCATTGCTTATCGCCAAAGTGCCGGCGCCGAAATCGCCAATACTCAGGTTTCCGCTGTTGGTCCAGGTCGAGCCGGTGCCGTCGACGAACGCCATGCCGATGGAGCCCGTCTTCGCGCCGACAGCGGCCCAGGTGTTGCTGACCACGCCGCCGTGAGTGATCCCCAGTGCGCCGTTACCCAAATTGCCCACAATCAGGTTGGAGCTGTTTGTCCAGATCGAGCCGGCGCCATCGACGAACGCGATGCCGGTCGAGCCCGTCTGCGCGCCGATCATACCGATGGTGTTGCTGACCGCGCCGCCATTCGAGACCGTCAGCGTACCCTGGCCCTGGAAGCCGATGAAGAGGTCCGAAGTGTTGGTCCAGGCCGAGCCGACGCCGTCGACCGCCGCCAGGCCCTTGGAGCCCGCGGCATAGCCGGCATAGCCCACCGAACTGGTGACCGCGCCGCCATTCGTGACCGTCAGCGCGCCGAAGCCCGCGTTCCCGACCGCAAGGGCCGCGTTCGCCCAGGTCGAGCCAGCACCGTCGACAGTTGCCGTGCCACTGGAGCCCGCCAGGTTGCCCAGGATACCGCTCAGATTGCTGACCTTGCCGCCGTTCGAGATTTTCAGCGCACCGGTGCCCTGATCGCCGACGTATAGGTGGGAGGAGTTTGTCCAGGTCGAACCCGCTCCGTCGACCGTCACCGTGCCGGTGGAGCCTGCATGCCAACCGATGGTGCCCATGGCATTGCTGACCACGCCGCCATTGGTGATGTCCAGCGTGCCTGTGCCAAATTCGGCGATATAAAGATCTCCGCTGTTGGTCCATGTCGAGCCCGGGCCGTCCACCGTTACGGTGCCGGTGCCCGGGCCGTAGCCGACATGACCCACTTTGTCGCTCACAGCGCCGCCGCTGGAGATCGTCAAGGTGCCGTTGCTGTTCGTACCCAAGGCAAGGAAAAGGTCCGAACTGTTGCTCCAGACGGAGCCTGCTCCAGTGACGCTCACGGTGCCGCTCGCGTCCGAAGCGTAGCCGAGATAGCCGGCAGTGTCGGAGAGGGTGCCGCCATTGGTGATCGTCAGCGAGCCCGAGTAACTCGAAATGGTGCCGACAAACAGATAATGAGCGGCCGCATTCGCCGCATTGACCACGGTCGGGTGCGGGAACACCGGATCGAGCATAACATCGTCGCTCGATGTCGGAACAGCGGCGGGGTTCCAGTTTCCGGCGGTAAACCAATCCGTGGAGGCGGCGCCGGTCCAGATCTCGGCTGCCGATGCGGGGATCGGCAGGCCAAGGCAGACCAGTGCCGTCGACGCCAGCGCCAGGTTTTTCAATGCGTTGGCCTTGCGGCCTCCAAATGCATTCCGCGGCATTCGATCCCCTGACATGACGTTTCACCCTGAGGCTGACATGTCATTGGAGCCCGGCCTTGTCTTGGGCAGGGCCGCACCGGAATTGGACTGGAGTGAAAAGCAGCGTGTTTTGCGCGCATTGTGGCAGTTCGGCGTCATCGGTGGCGCAAGCCGCTGCGGAACGGCCTCGCACGGGCGGTACCGGACTGCTGGCGAAGGCTGCAAAACTTATCTGGCGCTTGTCGGCGTATAGCCGAAACGGCGACGAAAGCAGCGGTTGAAGTACGATACGTCGCTGAATCCGCTTGTCAGGGCGATGTCACTGACCCGCATGTCGCTGTGTTTGTGCGAGAGCATCCTGTGGGCGCTCTGCAGACGCAGTTCGAGAACGCGTTCGGAGAAGCTCATTCCCGTCTCCTGAAGGAGGTCGTGGACGTAGCGCACCGACAGGCCGAGTTGTAGAGCGACACTTTGGGCGGAGATGCCGGGGTCGATAAAATCCTCGGCGATCCTTGCGAGGACGGCCTCCAGCCTGGCAGCGCGCAGGCCCCGAAGCCCGGCCAGTTCGGCAGCCCGACCTTTTGCGCCGGTCGCCAGGCCGATCAGATCCACGATCGTGTCCGTCGCGTGCGTGATCAGATCCGCGGAGGCAAGCGGGCTGCCGCTTTCAAGAAGCAGGCAATAGCGTTTGAGAAGCTCGAGGGCTTCGCTGTCGGCGCCGATCTTCAGCCCCAGCCTGTCATCGATCTGCGGGAAGGCGCGCAGGAGGATCGCGCGTGGGACCACCACATTCGTCCAGACATTGCTGTCGGCACCGTTCATTTTCAGAGCTTCCGATGCGGTGACAAGCACGGCCTCTCCCCGGCCGACGGCATATTCGCGGCCGGCATGTACCCCTGACAGCATGGTGTCGGCCTTGTTGATCATCAGCAGATAGCCGTCCTCGTCGTCATTGGCGATGTTGCTCGCTTTGCGTGTGGCATGCTTGACGGGTCCGGACATCTGGCCGAGAACCGCTGAACCGACGGCCGTGGCTTCGATGGCTTCGAAGTGCAGGTTTTCCGGACTGTCGTATTCGGCCGACCGT
Organism: Mesorhizobium sp. ESP6-5; assembly: GCF_020164695.1. Lineage (NCBI taxonomy): Bacteria > Pseudomonadati > Pseudomonadota > Alphaproteobacteria > Hyphomicrobiales > Phyllobacteriaceae > Mesorhizobium > Mesorhizobium sp. ESP6-5. Next base: position 92,974 of record NZ_JAIUGR010000007.1, on the reverse strand, counting down.
ATTTCCGCGACAGGGATGTCTTGCCACGGGGAAAATCGTTCTCGTTCATCAAGATGCGGTGGCAACCGAGCCGATGAAAGCACCGTCTTTCGCGACAATGGGGAACCTCGACAACTGTCCACGGCTTAAAAAATATCGAACGCGATGCTTTCCATTGCGACAATAACCGGCAACAGTGGCGGCCCGGCGTTCAAGCGACCAAGTTCAACCCATAGTCGAGAGCGGCCGCGACTTGCGTCATCCAAAAGTATGATGTCACAAATTCCTCCGAGGCGAGATCGGGGCGTGCCTGGAGGTGTGATGGAAAGGCTGAGCAGCGAAGTCCTGAGTTCGATTATCGGCGATATCTACGATTGCGTTTTGAACCCGGAAGGCTGGGCCGGAGTCATGACCCGCGTCACGAAAGCTGTCGACGCGGCCTATACCACCATCGCGCTTGCCGGCACCGCCCATAATAGCGGCCGTTTCGCGGCTCAGTCGCCCTGGGATCCCGTGCAGATGCGGGCCCTCGAAGAAGACTATGACTTTGATGGAATTCCCGGACTGAAGGCAGCGGTCGTCGGCGATGTCGACCGGCCCGTTGCGACGCTGTCGCTCATGAGCGAAAGCGAACTCCAACTGACGCCGTTTTTTCAGAACTGGGCCAAACCGCAGGGACTGCGCGAGGCTTGCATCACCAAATTCGTTCATACGCCGGACCGAATCGGGCTTCTGGGCTGCACCACGCGAGCCAGCAGGGGAGGCATCTCGATCGAAGAGCAGCATTTCCTGGCATTGCTCTCGCCGCATCTGCGCCGTGCTTCGCTGATCGGCGATCTGCTCGACCAGGGCCGCATCACCATCGATCTTTATCGTCAGGCGCTCGATCATTTGGCTGTGCCTGTCGTGCTTACCCACGCCAATGGAGCAATCCTCCATGCGAATGCGGCCGCCGAACAGATGTTTTCGGTGCAGGGGCCCATTCTCTCCAGGAACGGCCTGCTCCAGGCACAGAATCGGGTCGTGGCCCGCGCCCTGCTCGACGCGATCGCCAGCACGGCGAGCGCGGATGCCTCGCTTGGCGCGCGCGGCATAGGGCTGCCGGTTTCGGCCCAAGGCCAGCCGCCCGCCGTTGCCTATGTGTTGCCGTTGACTGAAGGAACGGCGCGCGCGGTTTTCCGGCCGGCATGCGCGGCTGTGTTCATATCGACGACGACATCGGCTTCTCCCCTCCCGGAGGCCGTTCTGACCACGCTGTTCGATCTTACGCCCTCGGAGGCGCGGGTGCTGCTGCGGATCGGCAGCGGATTGTCAGCGTCCAAGAGCGCGTTGGCGCTCGGCATTGGCGAAAACACCTTGAAGACCCACCTCAACCGAATCTTTGCCAAAACCGGCACGAGACGCCAAGCCGACCTCGTCAAACTCGTGTCGGACATCGGCATGCCGCTGGCGGCTCATGGGCCCTGAAGCGCGCAGTCTCTACCGCGAGCGGGTCAGCGGCTTTACCGCCAGGGCGGTTCCGGCGCGAAGCGCTTGCCGATCCAGTCGGTGAAGGCGCGGGTCTTGGCGGCTTTTCCCTTGGCCGAGGGCGTGACGACATAGACGGCGCCTTCATCCGCCAAGGTCCACTCCTCCAGCACAGGCACCAGCCGTCCATCGGCAAGCTCGCGCCCGACCAGCCAGTCGGTGCTCATCATCAGGCCGAGCCCCTGCACGGCGGCCTCGACCAGCACCTCGGCATCGTCGCTGACCAACGGCCCGGAAACCTCGACGCGCGCGCGCCGGCCCTCGCGGTCGGTCATCTCCCAGGCCGGAAAGGTCTGGAAGCCCGAGAAGCCCAGGCAGGAATGATCGAGCAGCGCCTGCGGCGTCTCCGGCGTGCCCCTGCGGGCGAGATAGGAGGGAGCCGCGCAGAGCAGCCTGCGTCGCGTCGCCACCTTGCGTGCCACCAGGCGCGAATCCTCCAGGCTGCCCAGCCGCACGGCGACGTCGAAATTCTCGGCGACCAGATCGGTGAAGCGGTTGGAGAATTCGGCCTCGATGCGGACATCGGGAAATTCGGCAAGGAATTGAGGCAGCAGCGGCCCGATCCACATGCGCCCGAACGTGCCGGGCAGCGCCAGCCTGAGCACGCCGCGCGGGCGGCCTCCGGCATGCGCGGACGCGACGGCCTCGGCCTCGTCGACGGATGCAAGGATGGCGCGCACGCGCATCAGGAATTCGGCGCCCGCTTCGGTCAGCGAGACGCTGCGCGTCGTGCGCGAGAGCAATCTCACCCCCAGCCGCGTTTCCAGCGATTGCAGGCGCCGCGACAGAATGGTCGCGTCGCGCCCGACCCGCGCCGCCGCTTTGGTGAAGGAGCGCGCCTCGGCGATGGCCGCGAACGCAGCCATCTCGGCAAGGGCAGCGGGTTCGTGAGATTGCTGCATCATTCACAGTTCTCAATTTCGCGAAACGAGGATTATCCAGAGATAACGCAGCAAATAGGTTCACTCAACCACCAATCGTCCACCGGAGTGAAACCATGAAAGCCATCGAACTCAGCCAGCCCAGGCTGGACGCCTTCCGCGCCGCCACCGTTGCAACCCCCGAACCGCAGCGCGGAGAGGTGCTGATCCGCCAGCGTGCGGCGAGCCTCAATTTCGTCGATGTGGCGGTGGCAAGCGGCAATTATCCCGGACCGAGCTTTCCGCTCATCCCCATAGCCGACGGCGCCGGCGAGATCGTCGCGCTGGGCGAGGGCGTTGCGAGATTCGCCATCGGCGATCGCGTCATCGCCCATGCCAAGCCGCGCTGGATCGGTGGGCCGCCGCGGCCTTACGAGATGACGCAGATGCGCGGCATTTCGCTGCCGGGGTCACTGGCCGAATATGTCGCATTGCCGGCCAATTCGCTGGTGCCGGTGCCGGCGCATCTTTCCTTCGAGGCGGCGTCGACGCTGCCCATCGCCGGCACCACCGCGTGGAACGCCATTTGCGCCGCCGATGTCGGGCCGGGCTCGGTCGTCGTGCTGCTTGGCACTGGCGGCGTCTCCATCTTCACCCTGCAGCTCGCTAAAGCCGCCGGCGCGACCGTCATCATCACCTCGTCGTCGGACGAAAAGCTGGAGCGGGCGAAGGCGCTCGGCGCCGATCATCTCATCAACTATCGCGCGACGCCCGAGTGGGATGGCAAGGTGCTGGAGCTGACCGGCGGCCTCGGCGCCGACCTTGTCGTCGAGACCGGGGGCAGCGCCACCTTCGCCCGCGCCGTCAACGCCACCGCGCCCGGCGGTACGCTGTTCACCATCGGCTTCGTCACCGGTGCCGAGGCCACGATCAATCTGCTGCCGATCATCATCAAGGCGCTGAAGGTGGTCGGCAACAACACCGGATCGGTGTCCGATCTCAGCGACGCCGCCCGCGCCGTCGGCGCGGCCCGGATCGAGCCGGTGGTCGACAAGGTGTTTTCGCCCGACGAAGCGGCCGAAGCCTACGCCCACATGGCCGCCGGCGGCCTGCACTTCGGCAAGCTGGTGTTCGGGCTGGAGTGGTGATCGGCGCAGGCGCTTTTTTTCAATGTTGAAAATTGGCGGAACCGCCGCGACATCCAATCTCCCCCACGAGGGGGAAGATTGGCAGCCTCACCGTCAGATCAGCTTCTCCAGCGTGATCGGCAGATCCCGCACGCGCTTGCCTGTGGCGTGGAACACTGCATTGGCGATCGCGGGCGCGACGCCGACAATGGCGAGTTCGCCGACACCCTTGCCGCCCAGCACCGAGGAGTGCGGGTCGGGAACCCCCACCGAGATCACCTCGATCTCGGGGATGTCGGCATTGGTCGGGATGAGATAGTCGGCGAGGTTGTTGTTGACGATGCGGCCGTGGCGGCGATCGACGATGCCTTCTTCGAGCAGCGCCTGGCCGATACCCATGATGATGCCGCCCTTCCACTGGCTTTCGGCGAGCTTCGGATTGTAGAGCCGGCCCGAATCCAGCGCCGACACGACGCGCGACACACGCACCGTGCCGAAATCCTCGTGGACGCGCACCTCGACGAAATGCGCGCACCAGGAGTGGCGGGAATAGTCACCCTCCGTGTGTGGCAGCGCCATGGCGATGGTGGTGTAGTTCTTGTAGCGATCATCCGCTGACGAATTGGCCGGCATGGTGTCGCCAGTCGCTTCGATGCGGTCGCGGCCGACGCTTTTGAGCAGTTCGCCGATCGAGACGTCGGGGCCGTCGCCCCGCGGCGCGGTGATGCGGCCATTGGCGACGACCAGCGTGTTGGCCTGCAGCGCGTTGAAGGGCGAGCGGGGATCGCTGATCGCCAGGCCGACCAGCTGGTCGAGTGCCGAGGTCGCGGCCTTGTGGACGGCGCCCGTCATCACGCCGGCCAGCCGCGAGCCGCCGGCGACGCCGGCGCGGGGGAAGCGCGAATCGCCGAGCTTCACCACCACGTCGTTGGCCGCAACGCCGACCGTTTCGGCGGCCGTCTGCGCCAGGATGGTGTAGGTGCCCTGGCCCATGTCGATGGAGGAGCTTTCGACCTCGACCGAGCCGTCGGCCAGGATGCGCACGATCGCCTCGCCATAGGCGCGCCGCACCGGATAGGTGCCGGCGGCCACGCCCCAGCCGACCAGATGGTTGCCGTCGCGCATCGAGCGTGGCTCAGGCGTGCGCCTGGCCCAGCCGAAGCGTTCGGCACCCGCTGCGAAAGCCTCGCGCAACTGCCTGGTCGACCAGGCTTTTTTCGCGTGCGGATCCTGTTCGGCGTAGTTGCGCAGCCGGATTTCCAGCGGATCGATGCCGACCTCGTAGGCGAGCTCGTCGATGGCACTTTCGATGCCGAAGGCCGAAGGGTTTTCACCCGGTGCGCGCATGGCGCCCGGCACCACCGAATTCACCCGCACGACATTCTGTTTCGAGGAGAAGTTCGGCGTCGCGTACATGATCGAGGTGACCGAGCCCAGTGGCTCGACCCACATGCCGTCGATGGAGGTTTCGTTGACGCCGCGATGCACGATCGACTGGATTCTTCCGTCATGGTCGGCGCCGATCGTCACCGTCTGCCGCGTCGCGGCGCGGCCGCCATAGCCGGTGAAGGTCTGCGGCCGCGTCATGACCAGCCGCACCGGCCGGCCGAGCATTTTCGCGGCACTTGCGGCAATCGCGCCATGGCTGAGCGCCAGCGCCTTGGAGCCGAAGCCGCCGCCGACATAGGGCGACATCAGCCGCACATTTTCGAACGGCACGCCGAACCATTCGGCATAGGTGCGCGCCATGCCGTCCAGCCATTGGCTCGGCTCCCACACGGTGAGATGGTCACCCTCCCAGCGGGCGATCAGGCCATGCGGCTCCATCGGCGCCTGGTATTCGCGCGGTGTGTTGTAGGCGGCGCAGACGCGCACCGGGGCGGAGGCGAAGGCGGCGGCCGCGTCGCCCCATTCCTTGGTCATGGCGTCGACTGGGACGCCGTCGCCGGCCTTGCCGTCGCTGAGGTCGACGATGGCCGGAGCCTCATCATAGCTGACCTTGACCATCGTCGCGGCGGCCACGGCCTGCTCGAAGGTCTCGGCAACCACGGCGGCGACGTGCTGGCCCGAGAAGGTGACGTCGCGCGCCAGCGGACAATAGGGTTTGTCCGGCGGCAGCGTGCCGAACCAGTCCGAGGCGGTTTTCAGGCTGATGATCGTGTCTGGTGTCAACACCTTGAGGACGCCCGGCGCGGTCTCGGCCTCCGCCGTCTCGATGGCGCGCACCTTGCCGGATGCGATGGTGCTTTCGACCAGCACGGCATAGGCGAGCCCTTCGAGCTGCTGCTCGACGGCGTATTTCGCCGCACCCGTGATCTTGGCCGGGCCGTCGACGCGCGACAGCCGGCCGCCGACGGCCTCCACCTGCGCGCCGTCGGACGCGTCGCCATGTCTTCCGACGTAAACAGTGCTTGCGATGTGAACGGTCATGCCGCTTCTCCCAATTTGAGGATGGCGCGTGCGACGACGCGCGGCGCGAGTTCGATCTTGTAGCGGTTGGCGCCATGGTCGACGGCGCCTTCGACGGCGAGCAGGCTGGCCGTGCGAACGGCTTCCGGCTCCAGCGCCTTGCCTTTTAGCGCGGCTTCCACGGCTCGCGCCCGCCAGGGTTTGGTCGCGACGCCACCGAGCGCCACGCGCAGGTCGCGGATGGTGCGCCCGTCGGCCTCCAGTTCGAGCCCGACAGCGGCACTGGCCGCGGCGAACTCATAGGACTGCCGGTCGCGGATCTTCAAATAGGTCGAACGGCGGGCGACGGCGGAAGAAGGGATTTCGATGGCGGTGATCATCTCGCCCGGCTCGATCGCGTGTTCCCTGTCGGGCGTCGTGCCTGGCAGCAGGAAAAAGTCCTCCACCGGCACGCGCCGTTCGCCGAGATGGACCGTTGCGTCGAAGGCGACGAGCGCGGTGGCGAGGTCGCCGGGATACATGGCGATGCAAGCCTCGCTGGTGCCAAGCACGGCATGGCCCCTGGTAACGCCGCCGATCGCCGAACAGCCGCTGCCTGGTTCGCGCTTGTTGCAGGCGGCAAAGTTCGAGGGATCGCGGAAATAGGGGCAGCGCGTGCGCTGCATCAGATTGCCGCCGATGGTCGCCATGTTGCGGATCTGCGCCGAGGCTGCCTGCCAGAGCGCTTCGGAGATGGCGGGGAAGCGGCTCTTGATGTCGTCATGGTCGGCGACATGGCCCATCCTGGCGAGCGCGCCGATGACGGCGCCGCGCTCGTCGATCTCGATCTGGTCGAACCCCTCGAGATGGGTGATATCGACCAGCGTGTCGGGCTCGGCGACACCGCATTTGGCGAGGTCGATCAGCGTGGTGCCGCCGGCCAGAAGCATGGCGCCGGGCAGCGCGGCCGCCTGGCGGGCGGCATCAGCCGAGGTGGCGCGAAAATAGGAAAAATCCCTCATGACGCGGCCTCCAGCGCCGCCTGGCGCACGGCGGCGACAATGTGCGGATAGGCGCCGCAGCGGCAGAGATTGCCGGCCATGTATTCGCGGATTTCCTCGTCCGAGCCGGCATGGCCCTCGCGGATGCAGGCCACCGCCGACATGATCTGGCCTGGCGTGCAGTAGCCGCACTGGAAGGCGTCCTGCTCGAGGAAAGCAGCCTGCACGGGATGCAGTTCGCCCTCCCGTGCAAGCCCCTCTATGGTGGTGATGGCGCGGCCCTCGGCCTGTGCGGCCAGCGTCAGGCAGGCCAGCACGCGCTCGCCGTCGACATGGACGGTGCAGGCGCCGCACTGGCCGTGGTCGCAGCCCTTCTTGGTGCCGGTCAGGCCGAGCCTGTCACGCAAGGCGTCGAGCAGCGTGACACGCGGCTCGAGTTCCAGCGTGTGATGCTGGCCGTTGATATCGAGATGGACGGGAATCGTGGTCTTGCTCGTCATGGGCGTCTGGCTCCAGTTGCTTGACGCTGGGGGAATGAATTGAAACTGGGCAGGGCGCTCCAACCGACCGCTTGCCTGCCCTAGAGCCGGATGATTTCAGGTCCGTTCGACCTGAAATCTGAATCCGCGTCTAAATCAAAGAGATAGAGCATGATGTCGTCCGAAAACCGGTTCCCACTTTTCGGCATCATGCTCTGGCGCAGGCCTGTCGTTTCGGGCGGACCGCTCGTCACCCCAGCAGGTCCTCGATCCGGATCGGAAAGCGCCGTGGGCGCACGCCGGTCGCGTGCCAGACCGCATTGGCGATGGCGCCGGCAGTGCCGGTGATGCCGATTTCGCCAACGCCCTTGATGCCGAGGGCGTTCACGTAAGGGTCGTCCTCGTGAACCAGCAGCGCCTCGACCGAGGGCACGTCGGCATTCACCGGGACATGATAGTCCGCCAGGTTGGCATTCTGAATGCGGCCGGAACGCCGGTCCGTGACGGCTTCCTCATGCAGCGCGAAGGAAACGCCCCAGATCATCCCGCCATAATACTGGCTGCGCACCAGCCGCGGATTGATGACCCGTCCGGCGGCGAATGCGCCGACCAGCCGGGTGACGCGGATCTGGCCGAGATCCGGGTCGACCTTCACCTCGGCGAAGACGGCCCCATGCGCGTGCTTGGCGTACGTCTCCTGGGAGGCCGGGTCCGGAGCGCCTTTGCCCCGGCCCTCGATTTCGGTCAGGCCCGCGCGGACGAGGATCTCGGTATAGCTTTCGCCGCGGCTTTCGTCATCGCGCCGGTAAAGGCGTCCGCCGCGTGCAACAACGCCTTCATTGCCGGCGCCGAACAGCGGCGAGGCTTCGTCGCCGGTGGCGAGACCGGCAAGGTTGGCGATGACGGCCGCACCCGCATTGTGGATGGCCATGCCGGCCGTCGCCGTGTGACCCGAACCGCCGGCGATGCCCGCATTGGGCAGGTCGGAACTGCCGGCCCTGAAATCGACCTGGTCGATGTCGAGCCCCAGCCCGTCTGCTGCGATCTGGGCAAAAGCCGTCCAGGCGCCTTGGCCCATGTCCTGGGCGCCGGTCTCCATCAATCCGGTGCCGTCGGCCCTCAGCACCGCGCGTGCCTCCGCCTGGAACATGAGTGCAGGGAACGTCGCCGTGCCCATGCCCCAGCCGGTGAGGAAACCGTCGGCGTCGCGCATCCGCCGCGGCTGCAGCGGGCGACCCGCCCAGCCGAACGCCTCGGCGGCCTGTTCGTAACATTCGCGCAGCGCCTTGGAGGAGAACGGCTTGCCGGTCATCGGTTCGACCTCGGCGTAATTCCTGAGCCGGAATTCCAGCGGGTCCATGCCGCAGGCATGGGCCGCCTCGTCGATGGCGCTCTCAAGCGCGATCGATCCGGTGGCCTCGCCTGGCGCCCGCATGAACAGCGGCGTGCCGGTGTCGAGCCGCACGGCATCGTGCGAGGTGGCGATGGCCGGACTGGCATAGAGCGTGTGCGAGGCGTCCGCCGCCGGTTCGAAGAAATCGTCGAACGTGCTCGACGTGGTCCTGGCGTGATGGGAGATCGCGGTCAGCAGCCCTTCGCCATCCATGCCCATGCGCAATGTCTGGCGGGTCGGGGCGCGGTGACCGACCGGGCCGTACATCTGCTCGCGCCGGAGCACCAGCTTGACCGGGCGGCCGACGAGACGCGCCGCCAGGATGCCGAGCACTTGCGGTCCGGAAATCATGCCCTTGGAGCCGAAGCCGCCGCCCAGGAAAGGGCTGCGGATATGGACGTTTTGCGGCGCGATGCCGAACAGGCCGGCGATGCGGCCCTGCGCCATGGCCAGGCCCTGGCTCGGCGTGTCGATCGACAGCCGGTCGCCATCCCAGGCAGCGACGATCGCGTGGGGCTCCATGGCGTTGTGGTACTGGGCCGGCGTCTCGTAGGTCGCCTCGATCCGCGTCCTTGCCGATTTGAGGCCGGCCTCGACATCGCCCTTCTCCTGCACAGCCGGATTGCCGACGCCAACGCCGCGCGGCACGAAGCTTTTGGCGCCGTCCAGACCAACGCGCGCCGGCAACTCCTCATAGCGCGGCGACAACAGCGCCGCCCCTTCGGTCGCCGCTTCCAGCGTCCGCGCGATCACCACGGCAATGCTCTGGTTGGGGTAGCGAACCCCATCGTTCTGCAGCAGGTCGAGCCGGAACATGAAGGGATGGTCCTTGGCATCCGGATCGACGGCGAGCGCCGGCCGGTTCAGTGGCGTCATCACCTCGACCACGCCGGCATGCGCCTTGGCCGCCTCGACATCCAGCGAGACAACCCGGCCGCGCGCTATACTGGAGACGGCAAGCACGGCATAGAGCATGCCGGGCGGATTGTTGTCGGCGGCAAAGCGCGCGGTCCCGGTGACTTTCAAAAATCCGTCGCGACGGGTCAGCGGCTGGCCGATGCTGGAGCCCTGGCGCGTATGGGCAGGCTGTTGGTTGAGGCCGAGTTCAAGCGTCATGACGCACTCCGGGGAGGGAGGAAAAAGGGGAAGCAGGCAAAGCGGGCATCAGAGCGGGCGTTCCCGCCTGTGCGGACATCAGCGCCCTGACGACAATGCGGCGGGCAAGCTCGATCTTGAACGCATTGTCGCCGGAGGGGCTGGCGTCGGCCAGAGCCGCATCCGCGGCCCGAACGAAGCTCGCTTCATTGGCATCGGCGCCGAGCAGCACCGCTTCCGCCGAGCGCGCCCGCCATGGCTTGGCCGCGACACCGCCGAGCGCCAGCCGCGCGGCGCGGATCTTGCCGTCGGCGACGGTCAGGGCCGCGGCAGCCGAAACGACGGCGAAGGCATAGGAGGTGCGTTCGCGTAGCTTCAGGTAGCGGGCGTGGGCGGCGAAGGACGCTGCTTCCGCCGGCAGGCGCACCGCAACGATCAGGTCGCCTGGCTGCAGCACGGTTTCGCGCTGCGGCGTGTCGCCTGGAAGCCGGTGGAATTCCTCCAAGGTCACGTGGCGCCGGCCTCCCTTGCCCTCGATCTCGACGACGGCGTCCAGCGCCACCAGCGGCACACAGAAATCGGAGGGATGGGTGGCGATGCAGGCATCGCTCCAGCCCAGCACCGCATGCAGGCGGTTCTCGCCGCCAAGCGCCGAGCAGCCGGAACCGGGTTCGCGCCTGTTGCAGGCGCTGGCGGTGTCGTAGAAGTAACTGCACCGCGTGCGCTGCAACAGATTGCCGCCGACAGTGGCGGCGTTGCGAAGCTGCGCAGAGGCGCCCGAAAGCAGCGCTTCGGCCACCGCCGGATAGGCTCTGGCGAAGGCCGGATCATATGCGAGATCGGCATTGCGGACCAGCGCGCCGACGCGCAGGCCGCCATCATCGAGCGTTTCGATGCGATTGAGTTCCGGCAGGCGGGTAATGTCGACGATCCGTTCGGGGCTGGTGATGCCGCCCTTCATCAGATCGAGCAGATTGGTGCCGCCGGCGAGATAGGCCGAACCCGGTTCGGCCGCCGCCGCTATGGCGTCGGAGACGGTGGCCGGCCTGATGAAATCGAAGTCTCTCATGCCGCGGTCCTCCTGCGTGCCTCGGTGGTGGCGGTGTCGGCCATGTTTTTCTGGGCTTCAATGTTTTTTTGGGCTTCCAGGACGGCCTCGACGATGCCGCCATAGGCCGCGCAGCGGCAGATGTTGCCGCTCAGCCCCTCGCGGATGCGCTCGGGATCATCGCCAGCCTGTCCTTCGGCGATCAGGCCGAGCGTGCTCATGATCTGCCCGGGCGTGCAGAAACCGCACTGGAAACCGTCATGGGCGATGAAGGCGGCCTGCACAGGGTGCAGTTCTTCACCGTGAGCGATACCTTCGATGGTCAGCACTTCGGCGCCGTCATGGCTGACCGCCAGCGCCAGGCAGGAGTTTATGCGCTTGCCGTCGACCAGCACCGTGCAGGCGCCACACTGGCCGCGGTCGCAGCCCTTCTTCGTGCCGGTGAGCTCAAGCCGCTCGCGCAGCAGGTCAAGCAAGGTGACGCGTGGGTCGACCTCCAGTTCGTGTCGATGTCCGTTGACGGTAAGCGAGATGGGAAGGCTGGTCATGGGCGTCTGGCTCCAGTTGCTTGACGCTGAGGGGAATGAAGTGGGGTAGGGGCGGGGAAGGGCAAGGTCAGGCGACGGCCAATCTCCTGCGGGTTGGGAAAGTGGCGGGTTGCGGCTTCGAAAGACGTGACATACCGGTTCCCCTGATTATATGATGGGGGTTCTCCACTAAAAGCGGAGGTGCCTCCGTTTATTTACGTGGGGGCTGGCCAGGCGTGGTTCAAGCCCCCATATCCCTGGTGGAGAAAAAAATTGGCTTTTGAGCCCGTCACAACCGCTGACCAAAAAACCGCCGCCGCCGACAAGCCGTTGCGTGCCGATGCACGGCGCAATCGCGACCGGCTGGTCGAGGTGGCGGCTGCGGTCTTTGCCGAGCGCGGCATCGACGCCTCGCTGGAGGAGATCGCTCGGCGCGCCGGCGTCGGCATCGGCACGCTCTACCGGCATTTTCCGACACGCGAGCATCTGGTCGAGGTGGTCTACCGCCGCGAGGCGGAGGGGTTGTGCGCGGCGGCCGGCGAGCTCGCTGCAAGATATCCCTCCGATGTGGCGCTGGAAGAATGGATGCGCCGCTTCGTCGACTACATCGCTACCAAGCGCGGCCTGGCGACCAGCCTGCGCATCCTGTTCAACACCAATTCGACGCTGTTTTCCGACACGTCGGGACGGGTGTCGCAGGCGCTGCGGCAACTGGTCGAGGCGGCGGTGGCCGACGGCACCATCCGCGGCGATGTCGATGCCTCCGACGTGCTGCATGCGCTCGGCGGCATCTACTCGGCGCCCGACACGCCCGAATGGCGCGACCGCTCGCGCCGTCTGGTCAAGCTCCTGATGGACGGGTTGCGGTTCGGGGCGACGAAGGCTGGATGAGAGGGCGAACGCCGCTTGCCCCGGCATGAGGCGAGCGATGACAAACGCTGATCGTGCGATCGTGTTTGGGGGCGGCTGAATTTGCTCCGGCATGGCAGCTCGGCGACTGCTCCGGGTCCGGGAACAGGATCAGTCGGCCCGCCGTCGATCCGCCACCAGACTTCCTGCCGTCGCCGGCTGCTCGAGCCGGCGAACCGCGCCCGGAAACTCCTTGAAGATCAACGATCGCAGCCAGCGATGCACGGGATCGGCATCCATGCGGGGGTGCCATGCCTGGGTGATGGTGAAGCCTGGGCTTGCCACCGGCAGATCAAACATCTGGGTACGGCCTGTCGCACCCAGATGGTACGAGCGCGGCACCAGTCCAACGAGATCGGATGCGGCCGCGACCGCGACGACCGCCGGATAGCTCGGCACCACCAGATCGACCTTTCGCGAAAGGCCGAGTTCGGCGAGTGCTTCATCGATCGGTTCGATGAAATGGCCTCGCCGGGATGAGACCACGTGCCGGCACGCGGCGTAACGCTCAGCGGTTATTTCGGTCTCCAGAAGCGGATGCCCCGTTCTCGCCACACCGACAAAACGGTCATCGAACAACGCCTGCCCACGCAATTCGGCACCATCACCCGAAAGCACGCCAATATCGAGGTCGATCGTGGCTTCTCTCAGCAGTTCGATGCGCTTGTCCGGCCGGGGCGCGAAGCGCAGCCTTATGCCGGGCGCGGCACTGGTGACAAGGGCATGGAGACGCGCGGCGTAGAGCAGCACGAAGGCTTCATTGGCCCGGATGGTGAAATCGCGCCGCACCTGGCTGATGTCGATCTCCGGCGAGGGGCTGAGCACGGACCGGACCTCCGACGTCAGCGTGTGCACCTGTTCGGCAATCGCTTCGGCATGAGGCGTCGCCACCATGGCGCGTCCCGCCGACACCAGGATGGGATCGCCCAGCGCCAGCCGCAATCTCGACAGTGTGCGGCTCATCGCGGACGTGCTGAGGCCAAGTTTCTTGGCGGCGCCCGAGACGCTGCGCTCCCGCAGCAAGGCGTCAAGCGCCACCAGAAGGTTCAGGTCAAGATTGAGCATGAGAGAGCCTAACGAGATGAGGCGTTTGACGCAACGGTCAATTTACTCCGTTGCGCCTGGTGCAATCATGGGGTGAGCGGTATCGATGCGGCGACACCAACGAAGCGGAGCCTCCGATGTCCATAGCCGCAACGATCAATCCCGCCCATGACGGCCTGCCGTCGCCACGCCGCTACCTGGCCATCGCCGTCCTGCTGATGACGCTGGTGCTCGTCGTGCTGGACGGCGCCATCGCCAATGTCGCGCTGCCATCCATCGCGGCGTCGCTCAATGCCAGTGCCAGCAGCACCGTGTGGGTGGTGTCGAGCTACCAGCTTGCGGTGCTTGTGGCTCTTTTGCCTTGCGGCGCGCTGGGCGAGATCCACGGCCCCCGGCGTGTCTTTCTTCTGGGTGTCGCGTTGTTCACGGTGGCTTCGGCGGCCTGTGCCTTCGCCGGCAGCCTGCCTGTTCTTGTGGCTGCCCGGTCCATCCAGGGGCTGGGGGCGGGCGCCATCATGGCGACCGGGCCGATGAACCTGCGCGTTTCGGTGCCGCAGCGGCTGCTCGGAACAGTGATCGGCTTCAACGCGATGACGATTGCGATTTCCGCGGCCGCCGGCCCTGGTGTCGCCGGCGCGATCCTCTCCGTATCCAGCTGGCCGTGGCTGTTCGCCGTCAACATCCCGATCGGCATCATCGTCCTGTTGTCTGGCGGGTTGCTTGCGCATCTGGATGGCGTGAAGCGTCACCTCAACCTCGTGGCATTGCTGGCCAACACACTGATGTTCATCCTGTTCTTCACGGGCGCCGACCGCATCGCCGGTGCGCCGGTCAGCGGGTCGATCCTGATCGGTTGTTCCGTCCTGTGCCTCGTCATCTTGTTGTCTCTCGAACGCAGGAGTGCCGCACCGATCGTGCCGACCGACCTCTTGGCCGATCCAGCCTTCCGGGTAGCCGTCATCGCTTCGATCTCGTGCTTCACCGGGCAGATGCTCAGCTACGTCGCGCTGCCATTCTACCTGCAGCACACCTTGCACATGAGCCCAGTCCAGGCGGGCCTCTACATGATGCCATGGCCCATCGCGACGATCATCATCGCGCCGATTTCGGGGCGGCTGGCCGATCGTTTCAAGACAGCGTGGCTGTGCGCCGCCGGCGGCGGGTTGCTGGCGATCGGCCTTCTGATCGCGGGCCTGACACCGCCCGGTCCAAGGGCGATTGCCTTCCTGGTCGGAACCGTCGTCGCGGGCACGGGTTTTGGTCTTTTCCAGACGCCGAACAATCGCATCCTGCTTCTCTCCGCACCCAAGGCGCGCAGCGGTGGGGCGGGAGCCATGCAGGGCACGGCACGGCTGTTGGGACAAACGCTTGGCGCCATTTCGATGTCGATCATTTTCGCGACCGTGCCGCTGACAGGCGCACCCAGCCTCGCGCTGGTCCTGGCCGGCGTCTGCGCGGCCATCGCCTGCCTGGTCAGCCTGAGCCGCGCCCGCTACGAGAAGGTGGCATGAGACCAGCTGGCGCTCGACACGCTGTCCTCGATGCGCGCGCAAGGCATCGACATTCCGATACCACGGTCGATCTCGGCCTGCGCTCGGCAATCGAGATCGCCAAAGGCTACCGGCTCGTGGCGTCCCGATGACAAGGGCGTCGCCGAGGCGCTTGCCATGATGAAGTCGCTTATTGGTGAACCCACGCCGGCGTCGATCGGAGTCCAGGCCTTGCCGACGGTGCAGTCCGGTGCTGCTGGAATCCTTCAAGACGGTCTTCCACAACCACTCGCCGGGCGGAACTGGCGGACGCCTGCAACTCGCCAAGCCGAAGTGCAATTTAAATAGGGGGAACGATCACGGGCGCGGGCGAGATCCTGTGCCCATGGCGGCGTCCTGCGCACACCGCGGTCGACGGCTCTTCGCCCTGTGCAAACGATATGATAGGCGTCAGGCTACCGGTGGTCCGATTGCCGCCCGTTCGTGATTGAGGGGCATTTCAATGTATGTAGGCCGTTCCTACAAGGTGATCGATTTCGCACTGTGGTCACGGCGCAGCGTCCTCTACATGGTGGTGGTGAGTGGGCTGGCCGTGGCTGCCTACCGCTTTCCGGGCATTGCCGGGTTCTCCGTGCCATGGTCGGTGGTGCTGGTGCTCGGCACCACGGTGTCGCTGGTCGCCGGCTTCAAGAACTCGCAGGTGTTCACCCGCAGCAGTGAGGCGCTGCAGGCCTTCACGCAGATCACGGCCAGCAGCCGCGTATGGTCGAATTTCTGTCGGGATTTCCTCGATGCGCCGACGGCCAGGCAGCTCATCTACCGCCATATCGCCTGGATGACGGCGCTGCGATATGCGCTGCGGCGGCCGATGCCGTGGGAATCCATGGGGAACGCCGCCAATATCGAATACCGACGGCGTTACCACATTCAGGAGGACAAGGGTTCGATCGCCGACGAATTACGCCCGCTGCTGGGCGACCAGACCGCGGATGTCCTGAAATCGCCTCGTCCGGCGATAGCCCTGCTCGAATTGCAGTCCGTCCAGGTCAATGCACTGTTCAAGGACGCCAAGGTCCCGCCGCAGATCCATGGCGAACTGACGAAGCTGATCCGCGACTTCCACGACCAGCAGGCGCGCTGCGACCGCATCAAGAACAATCCCTATCCCCGGCAATACGCCATCGTCAGTTCCATGTTCGTCATGATCTTCTGCACGCTGCTGCCGTTCGGCGTGGTTCCGGTGTTCGCCGACATGGGCAAGCTGGGGGGCATGCTCGGCTCGATCGGCATCTGGCTGACGATCCCGTTCAGCACGCTGCTGGGCTGGGCCTACATGTCCCTCGACCAGGTCGGCGAGAGCAGCGCCAACCCTTTCGAGGGCAACGCCAACGACGTGCCGATCTCGCAAATCTGCCGCGACATCGAGATCGAGATGCGCGCCGGGCTCGGCGAGAGCGATCTTCCCAAGCCATTGCTGCCGGTCAATGACATCGCGACGTGAGGTCGGGCGCCGGAGTCGGGCAGAGCCATGCCTTCTCAGCGCCTAGCGGCGGGACATCACCCTCAGCCACGGCGCCAGATGGAAAGCGCTCATCAGCAGATACATGGCCGGCATGCCGGTCAGGATCGAGCCGGCCAGCGGCGAGGCGCCCATGCACAGCATGGTCCCGTCGCCGCCGTGAAGACGGGAAAGCAGCGCCATCACCGCAAAGGTCGGCGCCGCGGCGAGGCATAGCCAGTCGGCTATGCCATGGGGGACGACATTTTCGGGGGTCACGCTGCCGATGCCGGAAGGGATATCGCTCATGATCTTATTCCCTTGATGGTTGCGGCCCGTCATGACCTGGGGTCCTCGGCCCTGCCGGAGGCGGGAAGAGGAACCCAGGCTGGACGGACTTGCGCCAGCTTACTGGTTGCCCTTGTCGCGGAACGCGGCCTCGCCGGCAGCTGACACTTCGGCCCATTTCTTGTCGGCTCCGGCATCGTAATTGTCGTGCCAGTTCCACCAGCTGTAGAGTGGCGTCTGCGGGTAGCCTTCGGGCGAGTCTTCCCACACCTCCTGGCGGCCGAGCGGCGTGATGTCGAGATAGCTCCAGACGGTGCCCAAAGCCTCGTCGCCGCGGTTGTTGATGAAATAGGTGCGGAAGATGCGGTTCCCGTCATGAATGAACACGTTGTGGCCGTGCCATTCGTCGACGCCGAAGTCCTTGTCGAAGCTATCGGTGATCGTATACCAGGGCATCTCCCAACCCATCCGTGTCTTCAGCCGCTCGATGTCTTCCTGCGGGGCGCGAGAGGCGTAGGCGAGGGTGGTGTCGCGGGCGTTGAGATGGGCGAGGTGGCCGACCTGGTCGGCGCCGAGCGAGCAGCCGCGGCAGGCATGATCGGGCCAGCCATAGACGCCGGGCTCGAAGAAGGCGCGGTAGACGATGAGCTGGCGGCGGCCTTCGAACAGGTCGAGCAGGCTCACCTTGCCGTCAGGGCCCTCGAAGACATAGGCCTTGTCCACTTCCGTCCACGGCATGCGCCGGCGTTCGGCCGACAGCGCGTCCCTGGCGCGCATCGTCGCCTTCTCCTTCACCAGCATCTTTTCGTGCGCGGCGTTCCAATCCTGCTGTGAGACGATCGGTGGGGTGTTCATGGTCATGGTCATTGGTCTTCTCCTTTGCCGGTCGTGGCGTCGTTGCGGTGTGGTGTTGCCTGGACGTGTGGGGGAGCCGTAGGCGCGGCGAAATCCGAAAGATCCGGCCCGGCGCAGCAGGGGTGGCGTGCGGCGTGCTTGGCCGTATCATTGGCCGCGTCGAGGTCGAGGTTGGTGGAGGCAGGCATTTCTGGTTCTCCCTTGCTGCCGTCATTGCCGGCACGTCTTGCTGGTTGACGGTACTGACGTAAGTTAGGCGGCGCTGCGCCGAGGTGGGAGTTACAAGTGTGACGGGATTTGAATGGACTCGCTGATCACCGCGGCAGCGCTGGCGCTGGCGGCCGGCGATCCGCTCGGCGCGCTCGACCGCGTCGCCCTGCGCGAGGATGCGCCGGCGCTGGCGCTGCGCGGCATCGCCATGGCGCAGCTCGGCGACTTCGATCGCGCCAAGCTCTTGTTGCGGCGGGCCGCGCGTGCCTTCAGCCCGAAAGAGGCGGTGGCGCGCGCCAGATGCGTCGTCGCCGAGGCCGAGATCGCGCTGGTTTCGCGCGATTTGGGCTGGCCGGCCAAGGCGCTCGACGCGGCCCGCACGGCGCTGGAAAAGCATGGCGACCGGTTGAACGCAGCGCATGCCGGTCACCTCAAGGTGCGGCGCCTGCTCTTGATCGGCCGCCTCGACGAGGCCGAGCAGGTGCTCGCCGGGCTCGACCCGGCGCCGCTGCCGCCGGCGGCAAGAGCCGCGCACGAACTCGCCGTCGCCGGCATCGCCATGCGGCGCCTGCGGACCAGGCCGGCGCGCGCGGCGCTGGAGTGGGCGCGCCATGCCGCTCGCAAGGCCGGCATTCCCGGCCTCATCGCGGAGGTCGACAGCGCGTGGCTGGCACTGGAGACACCCGCGGCGCGGCTGATCGCGCAGGGCAGGGAGCAGCCGCTGCTGCTCGAAGAGGTCGAGGCATTGCAGGGATCGCCGGCGCTGGTCGTCGATGCTTTCCGCTACGCCGTGCGCGTTGGGCGGACCACGGTTTCGCTGGCGAGCCGGCCTGTGCTGTTCGCCTTGGCGCGGACGCTCGCCGAAGCCTGGCCTGGTGATGTTTCGCGGGGGGAACTCGTGGCGCGGGCCTTCGGCGGCAAGCATGCCGATGAATCGCATCGCGCGCGCCTGCGCGTCGAGATCGGGCGGCTGCGTGCCGAGCTTCGCGCATTGGCCGGCATCAGCGCCACCAGGCATGGCTTCACGCTGGTGCCGCGCCAGGCCCGTGCGGTGGTGGTGCTGGCGCGGCCGATCGAGGAACGGCACGCGGCCGTGCTTGCCTTGCTGGCCGACGGCGAGGCCTGGTCGAGCTCGGCCCTGGCGCTGGCACTTGGAACCGGCCAGCGCAGCGTGCAGCGGGCGCTTGAGCCGCTTGCCGAGGCCGGCAAGGTACAATCCTTCGGCCATGGCCGGGCGCGCCGCTGGATGACGCCGCCGGTGGCGGGTTTCACGACCACCTTGTTACTCCCCGCGCCGCTTCCCAATGGCTAGAAAGTGACGACGACCACCATCGAGGGACAGGACATGAAACATTCGGCAGCCGAAATCTTGAGGGAATACGGGCCCTTTCCCGGTGCCAATACAGTGGCCGGGGTAAGCTTTGACGGCAAGAATGTCTGGTTCGCCTCGGGCGACAGGCTGAACGCCTTCGATCCGGAGAGTGGGCAGGCCTTGCGCTCGATCGATGTCGCGGCACATGCCGGCACCGCCTATGACGGCCGGCATTTCTTCCAACTCGCCAAGGACCGCATCCAGAAGATCGATCCCGACACGGGCGAGGTGCTTTCCACCATTCCAGCCCCCGGCAATGGCGGCGATTCCGGGCTGACCTGGGCCGAAGGCACGCTATGGGTCGGCCAGCACCGGGAGCGCAAGATCCACCAGATCGACCCCGAGACCGGCGCGATCCTGCGCACCATCGAATCCAACCGGTTCGTCACCGGGGTGACCTGGGTCGACGGCGAATTGTGGCACGCCACCTGGGAGGGCGACGAAAGCGATCTGCGCCGCGTCGACCCGCGGACGGGCAAGGTTCTGGAGAAGCTCGACATGCCTGCCGGCATAGGCGTCTCGGGGCTGGAATCCGATGGCGCCGACCGACTGTTCTGCGGCAGCGGAAACGCCGGCGTGGTGAGGGCGGTGCGCCGGCCGAAATAAGGGTCCGCGAATTTTCCCCAATCGACTGGCCGTTGTGCGATGCCAAACCTAGATAGGCTGGACCATCCCCCCACAAAAGGATTCTCCCATGCGCGAACAGATCACGTTGAACGACGGCACCGCCATTCCCCAGCTTGGCCTTGGCGTCTGGCAGGTCGATCACGACATCACGGCGCAGGTGGTGGGCTGGGCGATCCAGGCCGGTTACCGGCTGATCGACACCGCCGAGGGCTACCGGAACGAGGAAGGGGTCGGCGAGGCGATCCGCGCCGCCGGCGTGCCGGCGGCAGAGCTGTTCATCACCTCGAAGCTGCGCAACGGCGCGCACCAGCGCGATGCGGCGCTTCGGGCCTTCGACGACACGATGAAGAAGCTCGGCGTCGAGCAGCTCGACCTGTTCCTGATCCATTGGCCGGTGCCCAGCCAGGACAAATATGTCGAGGCGTGGAAGACGCTCGTCGAGCTGCAGCAGGCCGGCCGCATCAAGTCGATCGGCGTTTCGAATTTCAACAGGGATCATCTGGAGCGCATCATCGGCGAGACGGGCGTGACGCCCGTCGTCAACCAGATCGAGCTGCACCCGCGCTTCCAGCAGCGCGATCTGAGGGAATTTCACGCCCGGCACGACATCCATACGGAAAGCTGGAGTCCGCTGGGCAGCGGCCGGTTGCTGAGCGACCCGACCATATCAGGCATTGCCCGCAAACACGGCAAGTCCACCGCGCAGACAATGATCCGCTGGCATCTCCAGCAAGGGCTGATCGTCATCCCGAAGTCGGTGCGCCAGGACCGCATCGCGGCCAATTTCGATGTCTTCGATTTCGAACTGGACGCACAGGACCTGGAGACGATCGCCGGCATGGATTCGGCTGACGGCCGTAACGGTCCGAATCCGGTGACGGCGGCGTTTCTGTTCTGAGAGGACGAAGCGGCCGGCGCGCTAAATCCCCGAGCCGTCCAGCTGTTGCGCGTCGTCGCCTTCCCACGGCGCTGGCATCGAGGCGCCCCGGCTGAGATTGGCCGAGGGCATCGGCATCCAGCACTTCAGCTCCGGCTCGGCATATTCGACGACGCGGCCGGGCGAGGAATCGGAGGCGCGCCAGCCCTCGTCACCGAACTGATCGGCGCGTGACCAGTAGGCGAGGTCGACTTCCGCCGGCCCCTGCTCGGATGGGCGGACCGTCACGAGGATCCGGCTGCCGTCTTTTGGCGCGCTCGACATGTGGCGCCAGCGGTCGGGCTCGTCCATCGTATTTCCTCCTGCCTTGCTGTGGGATGAAGTGTCGCCTCGTCGTCGGAGACGGTCAACCCAAACTTTGCGCAACCCATCCTGTTTCGATAGGCTGCTCGTTCCGCCCGGCGCGCGGGGAGTGGATGATTTGTCGGATTGCACCAGCCGCATCCGTCCTTGATCTGGCGACGGTCGCCGAGACAAGGAGAGGCATTCATGAGTGACGAAGTCGAGCCCATGCCGGCTGGGGTGGAAACAAAACTGTACTTCAGCCGCAACCCCAATCCGCGCCTGGGGGTCGCGGTGGCGCGTCATCTCGGGGCGAGGGTGACCTTCGAATTCGCGTCGCCGTTCGCGCCGGGGCAAGCGGAGCGATTCCGGCCGCTCAATCCCAACCTTTCCCTGCCCATACTGGTCTGGCCCGGCGGAAGCCTGTGGGAGGCCGACGCCATAGCCTGCCGGTTGTCGCGCGACATGGGTTCCGATTTCTGGCGCAGCGGCGACGATGAGCCCGAGATGATCCGCTGGCTGAGTTGGGGCAAGGAGAATTTCATGCGGGCCTGCGACATGGTGCATTTCGAGCGCGGCACCAAGCAGCGTTATCACATCGGGCCGATCGATCACCAACTGGTCGAGGATGGGCTGAAACTGTTTCACACGACGGCGGCGATCCTGGAGACCGCGCTTGCGGGCCGGCAATGGCTGGTCGGAGACGAAGTTTCTTATGCCGACTTCCGCATGGCGACCTTCCTGCCTTTCAACGATGTCGCGGGCCTGCCGCTCGGCGACTATCGACTGGTCGATCGCTGGTATCGGCGGCTTGAAGCGATCAACGCCTGGCGTGATCCCTTCGAGGGTCTGGACGCGCCGCGATTGCCGCCAGTCCCAGGACAGGTCGAGCCGCATGAGGCGCCGAGGCTGTAGTCGAAAGGGGCGGCGACCGGCGTATACGTTTGGAGAGAAACTTGAAAACGCCGGCCGCCATTTGGGGGCGTTGGGGTGCATCGCTTTGGGGGGATGCAGAGGCTAGGCTAAGCGGATGGCCGGCCGCCGCAATCGAAACGCCGGCCCATGGTGAACAGGCGGTTACTATCCACAGGTCAGGGCCGCAATCCGGCAGGCCCGCCGGATTGCGGCCGTCCATCGCGGCCAGATCGTCATTGTCTCGGCTGTGCGCAACGCGAATCGCCGGCCATGCCACGCTCGACGGGCCGCGATCGGATTGCTAAGCCCGTCCGCGAAGGAGCTGATGAGTCTGGCATGACCGTTGCGATCGAGATGGGACACACGACAGCGGGCGCGCCGGCGAAACTCGATCTCGAGGAGTTGCTGGCGACCCGCCTTCTGGTGCAGGGCAATTCGGGGTCCGGCAAGTCGCACCTCTTGCGGCGTCTCTTGGAACAGAGCGCGCCTTGGGTGCAGCAGACCATCATTGATCCGGAAGGCGACTTCGTATCCCTGGGCGAACGCTACGGCCATCTGGTGATCGATGCCGAGGAGCATACCGAGCGCGGCTTGCAGGCGGCCGGCGAGCGGGCGCGCATCCACCGTGTCTCGACCGTGCTCAACCTCGAAGGCCTCGATGCCGAGAACCAGATGCGGCGCGCCGCCGCTTTCCTCGGCGGGCTGTTCGAGGTCGCGCGCGACCACTGGTACCCGATGCTGGTGGTGGTCGACGAAGCTCAGCTTTTCGCGCCGGCGGTGGCCGGCGAGGTGTCGGACGAGGCGCGCAAGCTTTCGCTCGGCGCCATGACCAACCTGATGTGCCGGGGCCGCAAGCGCGGGCTTGCCGGCATCATCGCCACGCAGCGGCTGGCCAAGCTCGCCAAGAACGTCGCGGCGGAAGCCTCCAATTTCCTGATGGGCCGCACCTTCCTCGATATCGACATGGCGCGCGCGGCCGATCTCCTGGGCATGGAGCGGCGGCAGGCGGAGGCCTTCCGCGATCTGGAGCGCGGCCAGTTCATGGCGCTGGGGCCGGCACTGTCGCGCCGGCCGCTCGGCCTGCGCATCGGCCCGACCGACACCAGCCCGCGCAACGGCACGCCCAAGCTGATGCCGCTGCCGGAGGCGGCGCTCGAGGATGCCCGCGCCATCATCCTGGCCGCCCCGCCGCCCGAGACGATGCGCGCGCCGCGCCGGGTGGCGTCGCCGGACCTGCTCGACCAGTTGATGGCGGCGAAGTCGGCTGCGCTGGAAATCCGCCCCGAACCGGCGGAGCCGCAAGTCAGCGCCGAGGATCTGGCGGAGCGGCGCGAGCGGGTGGACCGCGTGCTGCGCGCCATTCTTGCACAACCTGACGCGGGCTTCCGCGTGATCGGGGTGCTCTACCAGGAGTTTGTCGTGCGCTGCCGCATCGAGGGGCTCGCCTCGGTCGTGCCTGACCTGCCCGCCTTCCGCCGCATGTTGACGCGCGCCCGTGCCGGGCTGGAGGCCGAAGCCAGCGAGGACGATGTGTGGCGCGACGTCTCGGTGCGCGCTTCGCTGCTGCCGGAGGACATGCAAGGCGTGTTCATGATGATCGCGCGCGCGGCGAAGGAGGGCTGGCCGTGCCCGAGCGATGGCGCGATTGCCCGCGCCTACGGCTCGCACTCCATGCGCCGCGCCCGGCGGCTGCTCACCTATATCGAGGAGCAGGGCCTCATCGTCTGCCAGGTCGACGGCACGGGGAAGCGCACCGTGACGCTGGTCGAACTCGCCTGGGCAACGGCGCCCGGCGATCCCAATGCCGAGGGGGCGGAACAGGGAAGCCTGGCTTTGTGAGGGCATCCAACGCGGCTGTGGCGGCATTGCGATCTCATCGACAAACGCTGATCCGCTGGTTCTCGATGGCGGACCTGGCGGCGGCCGGCATCGCCTCGCTGGCCTTGCGCGGTCCCCGGCAAGCGGCGCAAGGTGGCTGGTGCCGGGAACCCGCGGCTCGATGCTTGCCGGGCTCGGCGTGGCGCTGGTCAATCATCGTATCTGAAGCTTGCTCGCAGACGGCGGGTGCGAAGGCGATGGTGAGGTCGCTGGTCGGCTTCTGGTAAGGTCAGCACCGCGCGATGACGCCGCCCTTACTGGACCGTGATGACACCGTCGACCGCCCGCCATTCCGATGGGGTGATGAGCCGGTGGTGGGCGATGTGGACGGAGTGAAGCGGCCCGTCCAATTCGCGCTCCCAATAGGAGAGAAAGCCCTTGAGTTCGGGGAACTCCGGCGCCAGGTCGTAGTCCTGCCAGACATAAAGCTGCAGCAGGCTCCGATGGTCAGGCAGACGGTAATGGATTTGTGCGGTGGTCAGGCCATAGCCTTCCATCTGGAGGCGGAACTCCTTGCTGACGCTTGCGATCATTCGTGTCTCCTTTCGGCGGCAGCGGTGGCCGTAACGGCGAAAAAGTCTCTCGGCCCATCAATGTGCGCCGTCGGTAAACAACTCCTTCAGAGGGTGAGCGGTTCCGGCGCCGGCGATGGTACCGGCTCGGATAATTTTGCCGGATCTAGGCGTAAATTCAAGCGGCGGCTCCCGACGCAGAGCGAATAAGACCGCTATAACAGTTAGTTGGCACTCCGACGGCGTGAGTGCTAAAATTTTCTGGCCGGCCTCTTGAAACCGAAAAAAGGGAAAACTAGCTCGATATGCGCGCGCGATGCCTGACAAAGGGTCGCCGCATTCCGCATCGGCCCGAATTGCCGGTCCGGTGTGGAGGAAGCTGAAAACCTGTTTGTCCCAAGAGGAGAACGACATGGCGTTCCGTCCATTGCATGACCGTATCTTGGTCCGCCGCATCGAGGCCGAGGAAAAGACCTCCGGCGGCATCATCATTCCCGATACCGCCAAGGAAAAACCGCAGGAAGGCGAAGTCATCGCCGTCGGTCCCGGCGCGCGCGACGACAGCGGCAAACTGACCGAGCTGGATGTCAGGGTGGGTGACCGTATCCTTTTCGGCAAATGGTCCGGCACCGAGATCAAGCTCAATGGCGAGGACCTGCTCATCATGAAGGAAAGTGACGTGATGGGCGTGATCGAACAGACCGCGCAAGTGAAGAAGGCCGCCTGACGGCTTCTTAGAAAATCCACCAGTCAACGAATGCTGCCTAGAGATAGAGGAGTGATCCAATGGCTGCCAAAGAGGTAAAATTCCATACCGAAGCGCGCGAGAAGATGCTGCGCGGCGTCGATATCCTGGCCAATGCGGTGAAGGTGACGCTCGGCCCCAAGGGGCGCAATGTCGTCATCGAAAAGTCGTTCGGTGCGCCGCGCATTACCAAGGATGGCGTCACCGTCGCCAAGGAAATCGAGCTTGAGGACAAGTTCGAGAACATGGGCGCGCAGATGGTGCGCGAAGTCGCCTCCAAGACCAATGACCTTGCCGGCGACGGCACCACCACCGCGACCGTGCTGGCCCAGGCCATCGTCAAGGAGGGCGCCAAGGCCGTTGCCTCGGGCATGAACCCGATGGACCTGAAGCGCGGCATCGACAAGGCGGTGGACGCCGTGGTCGCCGAGCTGAAGGCCAACGCCCGCAAGGTGACCCGCAACGACGAGATCGCGCAGGTCGGCACCATCTCCGCCAATGGCGACGCCGAGATCGGCCGCTTCCTCGCCGAAGCGATGGAGAAGGTCGGCAACGAAGGCGTCATCACGGTGGAGGAAGCCAAGACCGCCGAGACCGAACTCGAAGTCGTCGAAGGCATGCAGTTCGACCGTGGCTATCTCTCGCCCTATTTCGTCACCAACCAGGACAAGATGCGCGTCGAACTTGACGAGCCCTACGTGCTGATCCACGAAAAGAAGCTCGCCAACCTGCAGGCGCTGCTTCCGGTGCTGGAAGCAGTGGTCCAGTCGGGCAAGCCGCTGCTGATCATCGCCGAGGATGTCGAGGGCGAGGCGCTGGCGACGCTGGTCGTCAACAAGCTGCGCGGCGGCCTCAAGGTCGCGGCCGTCAAGGCGCCGGGCTTCGGCGACCGCCGCAAGGCCATGCTGGAAGACATCGCGATCCTCACCGGCGGCACCGCAATCTCCGAGGATCTCGGCATCAAGCTCGAGAATGTGACGCTGGAGATGCTGGGCCGCGCCAAGAAGGTGGTGATCGAAAAGGAAAACACCACCATCGTCGACGGCGTCGGGCGCAAGGAAGAAATCCAGGGCCGCGTCGCGCAGATCAAGGCCCAGATCGAGGAGACCACCTCCGACTATGACCGCGAGAAGCTGCAGGAGCGGCTGGCCAAGCTTGCCGGCGGTGTCGCGGTGATCCGCGTCGGCGGCTCGACCGAGGTCGAGGTCAAGGAACGCAAGGACCGCGTCGACGATGCCTTGCACGCGACCCGCGCGGCTGTCGAGGAAGGCGTGCTGCCCGGCGGCGGCGTCGCGCTGCTTCGGGCCGCCAAGGCGCTCGATGCTGTCCAGACGGACAATGCCGACCAGAAGACCGGTGTCGAGATCGTGCGCCGCGCCATCGAGACGCCGGTTCGCCAGATCGCGGAAAATGCCGGTGCTGAAGGCTCGATCATCGTCGGCAAGCTGCGCGAGAAGGGCGAATTCGGCTGGGGCTGGAACGCTCAGACCAACGAGTTCGGCGATCTCTATGGCCAGGGCGTGATCGACCCCGCCAAGGTGGTGCGCACCGCGCTGCAGGATGCCGCGTCTGTCGCCGGCCTGCTGGTGACCACCGAGGCAATGGTGGCCGAGAAGCCGAAGAAGGAAGCCGCCAGCCCGGCAATGCCGGCCGGCGCCGGCATGGACTTCTGAGGTCCGACCAGTCCGCCCGCTCCCGGGACAGGGAGCGGGCATCGGTTGAAGGGAGAGAGATATGGATGCGCTTGCTGACCTTGGGCCCGTGCCCGCGCCGACACATCAGGCAAAGGAGTTCCTGGCCTATGAAAGCGAATGCCGCGGTGCGTTGAAGCCGCTGCTGGCGGAACTGCTCGACAGGGCCGAAGCCGCCGGCTGGAAGCGGCGGACCGTTGCCGCGACGCTGATGTTCCTGGCCGCGCAACAGGTGTCGGAGGCGTCCGAGGCCTCGGCCGGCGGCTGAGCGCTGACATTCAGTCCCCTGAACCTTACGGGCAGTCCCATGAACCTTACGCGGCGGGCCGCGCCTTCCGGTGTTCGGCCCGCCGCGGGTCCGCACAATCGAGAGGAGGCACAAGCCATGAATCGCTGGCAGTTTGAAGAACCGGTGACCATTCTGGTCGGAATGGGCTTTCCGAGGAAGATCGAAAGCGTGATGGAAGCCTACGCGCTGTTGCAGGACTGGCCGGCCGCCAGCCGCAACGGCGCTCATGCCGTCGCCCTCAATGCCTGCAAGGCGGGCATCGCCGGTGAGATCGACCCGGAGACGGTGCGCGCGACGCTGGTCACCTTCGCACGCCGCAACGACATATTGCTGCCGGATATGGTTTCGCCGGCCGCTGCGATGGACAATGCGCTGCAGGCGGGGCGAGGCGGCAGGTCCGTCTGATCTTTAGCGATCCGCCTCGCGGCGGTGGCGGGCGCGAGCCCGCGGGGAACCAAGCGATGGCCATCGGGTTGAATCAGCGTTGGTTCCCCGAGGCGAGGCGACGTCATGAGCATCCTGCAAAGCATCAAGAAAGTGGCCGAACAGGTGACCGGTGCCGCAATACCGGACAGCCGTCAGGCGGCCGACCTTGTCAGGCCGCGCAAAGCGAACGAGTTCAGGTTTGGCGATGATGGCCTGGTGCCCAATCATCCGTCCTGGCCGCTGGTCGTCTATCGCGGCGCAGTGAGATTGCCGGAAGACTTCGATCCCGCAGCCGTGTTAGAGGCGCTTTTCTCGGCCAATGGCTGGGGAGACAGCTGGCGCAACGGCATCTACGATTATGTTCACTATCATTCGCGCATCCACGAAGTGCTCGGCGTGGCGCGTGGCACGGCGAAAGTCCGGTTTGGCGGCAAGAGGGGCCGAACGCTGGCGCTGAATGCCGGCGATGTCGCGGTTCTTCCGGCCGGCACGGGGCACCAGCGCATCTCCGCTTCGGACGACTTTCTCGTCGTTGGCGCCTATCCGCCGGCCGGTACCTATGACGAATGCACGACCACCGCGGACCACGCCAAGGCGGTGGTGACGATCCCCAAGGTCGGCCGTCCGCGCAAGGACCCCGTCTATGGAAGCAAGGGCCCGCTGCTGGCGGCGTGGAAGAAAGATTGAGTTCGCCGAAGGCGAAAGAGAGCAGGCCCTGCCTCGGAACGATCGACGGGCAGATCGAAGCATAGTTCATCACTCCGGTGGAACGCTCTCGGGCATTGGAGGTTGATAGCCGTCGAATGCTTTATCAACGGACTGGAAAACGGAGAGAGCCCGCCTTCGGTTGACGCCGGGGCGGGTTCTTTTTTGTCTGAGATTCTCGGGATTGATGGCGCGCGGGAACATGTCCGGCATGCCAGGCGCAATGTTGGGAGCAAAGCCTGGGGAGAGCAGGTGGTGAAGAGATTGCGCCTGCCTCGGAGCGGACAGACGGCTGACGTACCGTCTACATTCCGTAGGTGAGGGCAACATAGATCGCCGGGATAAGCGTCAGGCAGATCGCCATTCCCACGACAACGGCGATGGCCAAGCGCTCGGTTCTCCTGACAAGATCGACCATGTTGGCGTCTTCGCTCAGACAGACGGGCGGGACCGAGGGGATTTCCGGGGCCTGAACATCATTGTCATTTGCGGGGCGATTGTCGTCGTGGATGCTCGGTCTCTGGGCTGATGTCACTGCTTGCCTCGCTCTCAGCATATCCGGCGGTCGAGCTGGATTCCGCGATGATGGATGATTGGCTGCGTTGCTCCGGCGCGAAACCCAACGTATCGGCAAGAAATGGGTTGCCGCATACGACTTCAGTCTTGCCAATTCTTAGACCTAAGCCTTGCCCGGGAACGCAATGCAGCGGGAGCCGTTGGTGACCGGTGACAACTCAAAGAATAGGAGAGGAGAAAGTCATGGCTGACGGTCCAACTGTTGTTAATTCTGGAGGTGGTGGCGGCACTGCGGTCGCTATTGTTCTTGCGATAATCGCCATCGTTGTCCTGCTGATATTTACCGGTGTCATCAACATTGGTGGCGGCGGCGGGAAGGACATCAACGTGAAGGTTGAGGCGCCAAAGGTGGAAGCTCCGGCCACTTCAGCGCCCGCGAAGCCCGCGGCACCTGCCAATGGTGGCTGATTGGCTGCGGCAGAGGCCAGAATAATTCTGGCCTCTGAAAATGTTTCTTGGTTCACAAAAGGACTTGTCATGAAAAGATATCTTGTCGGCGCTGTCGCGGCCCTCGCGCTTATGGCTGGAATTGGTGCTTCCTTCGCGGGAGACGTCGTAATTCTCAAGCCCGAGCAGCAGACGGTCGTCCGCGAATACATCCACAAGCAAAAACTCGCGTCAGTCAGCCTGCTCGGCGTCGAACTCAACGTCGGCTCCGCTCTCCCTGACACTGTCGAGCTTCATACAATCGACGTCCCCGACGTCAGATACAAATACACTGTTGTCGGCGATCATGCGGTTCTGGTTGACCCCGATACACGCAGGGTCGTGCAGATCATCGAGTGATGCCGGTAGTTCGTCCCTGGCCAACGGGGGCGGCCCGCCGTGCCGCAAAAATGGCGCGGCGGGCTTTCTATACGGAGCCACTTAATCCCTGTGAACATCGCCGAAACTTCACCCGTCAGGCCTTGGCGTGGGTTAACCGCTCCAGCGCATCGACGATCAGGCCGCAGAATTTCGGATGGTCGAGTTTCATCGCCACGGTATGGCGGAAGTCGACCTGCTCGCTCGCCGTGCCGCCAAAATGGTGCATCCCGCCCATCTTCTCGAAATTGCAGACCGTCATGCCCTTGGTCCACCGCCCGGCGATTTCGACGCGGATATCGGCCTTCTCGGTGGTGAAGACGGTCGGGTCGATCATGGCCGCGACGCAGCACGCGTCGTGGACGGCTGGATACTCGATCTGCAGGAGGCCGCCATGCGTGGTCGCTATGAACTCCCAGATATCGAGGATGAACTTGGCGATCGGGCCGCCGACGGCCCGCACCCTGTTTTGCAGGTCCGGAGTGGCCAGCGCCTGGTGCGTGAGGTCGAGGCCGACCATGGTGACATCCCAATCGGCGCGGAACACGACGTCGGCGGCCTCCGGGTCGCCATAGACATTGAACTCCGCCGCTGGCGTGATGTTGCCGCGCGTGTAGGCTCCGCCCATCGCGACGACGCCCTTCACCCGCCCGATGATGCGTGGGTCCTTGCGAATGGCGAGCGCGATGTTGGTGTAGGGACCGACCGGCACCAGCGTAATGGTTTTCGGCTCGTGCGCCATGACCGTGTCGATGATGAAGTCGACGGCATGCCGCTTGTCGAGTTCGAACGAGGCGGGCGGCAGGACGGGGCCGTCGAGCCCGGTATCGCCATGGATTTCGACGGCCAGCACCTGCTCGCCGATGAGCGGGCCGGGTGAGCCCTTCGCCACCGGCACCTTGATGCCGTAGGCCGTGCATACGGCCAGAGCATTGCGCGTGGTGTTCTCGACATTGTGGTTTCCCGAAACCGTCGTGATGCCGAGAAGGTCGATATTCGGGTTTCCCGCCGCAAGCAGGATGGCGATGGCGTCGTCGTGCCCAGGATCGCAGTCCAGGATGATTTTTTCCATGATTTCGTCTCCCTTGTCGGCGGAGCCTGTGGCTGCCCCGTGCCAATAGTCGGCCCGCGCCTACTTGTCCTCGACAATGCGCAGATAAGCCGCCGTCACGAACAGGACGATCAACCCGAACAGTATGCGCCTTGCTCCCTCCGGCATCTGCAAAATCGTCAGTAGCGTCGTCAGCACCGTCAGGATCAGCGCGCCGATGATGGTGCCGGTGTAGCCGCCGCGGCCGCCGAAGATGGAGGTGCCGCCGATGACGGCCGCCGCCACCGAGGGCAGCACCAGCGGTTCGGCGAGCGACAGCGACGGCGCCTTGATCAGGCCGATATAGAGCAGGCCGGTGACGCCGGCGAGCACGCTGGAGGTGACGTAGAGCGCCATGATGACCTGCCAGTATTGCACGCCCGACAGGCGCGTCGCGCGCTCATTGTCGCCGACGGCGTAGAGCAGGCGGCCGAAGCCGGTGCGGGCAAGCGTGAAGACGATGAGGGCCGCCAGCGGCACGAACAGCAGCAGGGCGTTGGGGAAGGCAAAGCCGAGTACGGGGGTGACACCGGTACCCAGCCAGGCGAGAAAGTCGGGGATCTTGGCGCCGGACGCGATCACCGTGCGCTGGTAGACCTGCAGGCAGCCGGTGCCGATCAGGCTGGTGCCCAGCGTCATGATCAGCGGGTGGACGCGGAAGACACCGACGCCGATGCCATTGACGAGGCCGATCAGCACCGCCGGCATCATCGCCAGGAGGAAGGCCACAGCCGGGTCCTGGCTGACGATCTGCGTTGCCATGATGAAGGCGCTCATCGTCGCCACCGTGCCGACCGAAAGGTCGATGCCGCCGGTCAGCATTGTCATGGTCTGGCAGCCGGCGAGGATCGCCAGCGGAATGGCGAATTTGATGGTGTTGGCGATCCAGCGCTCGTTGACGATGCCGGGGCGCAGGATCTGCAGGATCACCACCAGGATGACCAGCAGGATGATCAGCGGGATGAGTGGCCGGTCGGCCATGAAGCGTTTTATACGGCGGCCGAGGGGGACTGGCGCGGGCGTGATCGCGGTGGTGCTCATGGGGTGGCTCCTGCTCGCGAGGAGGTGGGCTTGGTGGTGGTGTTCTGGAAGGATGGTGCTCTACGGCGCCGTACAGCGCTGCGGGTGAATTTCATGATTGCCGCCCTCGCATCGTGATGAAGGCGCCGAACATCACCACGGCGACCATGATCAGGCCTTCGATGATGGCGGTGACGTTGGGGTCGATGGCGAGCAAGGTGAGATCCGTGCGCACCAGCCGCAGCACGAAGACGGCGACGATGGGGCCGAGCAGGCCGCCCTTGCCGCCGCCGAGCGCCACGCCGCCCAGCACGACCGCGGCGACGCTGGCCAGGAGATAGGGGCCGGGGATCGGCGCGCCGATGCCTGTGCTCATGGTCAGCGCCAACCCGCCCATGGCCGCGAACAGGCCTGACAGCGCGTAGGCGATGACCCTGGTGCGGGCGACAGGCACGCCGCTGCGGAACGCCGCCAGTTCGCTGGAGCCGATGGCGTAGATGGAAAGGCCGAGGCGCGACCGTCGAAGCGGTATCCAGACGATGCAGAGGCAGACGATCAGCACCAGCAGCGCCTTGGGCAGCCACGCGTCGACGGCGTCGGGCAGGCCCGGGATCGGCACGGTGCCCGAGATCAGCGCCTTCAGCCATTCGGCCGCCGCGCCGCCCGGGGCGCCGAGCACCAGAAGGGCCGCGCCTTGCAGCACGAACAGCATGGCCAGCGTGACGACGATGTCCGGCACGCGGGTAACGACGATGAGCAGACCGTTGAGCGCGCCGAGCACGAACCCCATGGCGAGCACGAAAGGCACCACGAACAGCGCGTATTCCTCGCTCGCGCCCGCCATCATCGAGGCGGCGGTGACGCTGGTCAACGCCATCATGGCGGCGACCGAGAGATCGATGCCGCCGGCGATGACGACGACCGTCTGCGCGGCGACGGCAAAGGCGTAGGGCAGTACGGCCCGCGCTAGCGAGCCGAAATCGCCGCTGCCATAGCCGGGCTGGATGATGTTGGTGGCGATGAACAGGATGACGAGGAGGGCGAACAGGCCTGTTACCCAGCCTTGCCGGCGCAGGAAATGGCTCATGGCGTTGCCTCCGGCGCATCGGAGGCATTCGCGGTGGGTGCGGCCAAAATACCGACATCCGCCTTGACGCCGCGCGGCAGGCCGTAGGCGGCGCGCATCAGCGTCGGCTCGTCGGCCTCCTCGACAGGGAAAATATCGACCAGGCGGCCGCCGAAGATGACGATGACGCGGTCGCAGACGCGCTGCACTTCTTCCAGTTCGGAGGTGTAGAACAGAACCGACTTGCCGTTGCCGGCGAGCTCGCGCAGCAGACGATAGATCTCCTGCTTGGTGCCAACATCGATGCCGCGCGTCGGGTCGAAACACAGGATGGTGCGCGCGTCGGCCGCGATCCAGCGGGCGATGGTGACCTTTTGCTGGTTGCCGCCGGACAGGCGCTGCACCTCGCCTTGAGCGCGGGTGTCGATCTGCAGGCGCTGGATGGCGCTCGCCACGGTGGCGCGCTCCTTGCGCATACGAATAGGCCCCCAGTTGCGCAAGGCGGCACTGAAGGGGAGCGCAATGTTCTCGCGCACCGAGCGCTGCATGGCGAGCGCCTCGGAACGGTCGCCCGGCACATAGGCGATCCCCGATCGGATGGCGTCGATCGGGTGGGCGAATTTCACCGGGCTGCCGTCGACCTCGATCGTGCCGCCCGATGGTTTGATCGAGCCGGCAAGGGCGGCGAACAGTTCGTCCTGGCCCTGGCCTTCCAGCGCCACGACGCCGGCCACCTCGCCATCGCGGAGATCGAAGGAGACATCGCTGAGCTTGGTCCCGACGCGCAGGTTTCGCACGGCGATGCGCGGGCGAGCAGGGGGGCGGGCCTCTTCGCTGGCGCCGCGGGCGGCGACATGGGTCTTGACAATGCGAGTGCCGAGCATCAGCTCGACGATCTTTTCCTCGACGCCCGGCACGATGTCGACGACGCCGACGGTCGCGCCGTCGCGCAGCACCGTGGCGCGGTCGCAAAGGGCCGAGATTTCGACGAAGCGGTGGGAGATGAAGATCACGGCGCGGCCGGCGTCGCCCTGCCGGCGCACCACTTCCAGCACCTTTTCGGCAAGGTTGGCGGGGAGTGCGGCCGTCATCTCGTCGAGCAGCAGCACGTCGGGCTCGACGGCCAGCGCGCGGGCCAGGTCGAGCACGCGCAGGATGGCGAGCGGGATGTCGCGCGCGGTGTCGCGCAGGTCGAGGTCAGGTATGCCGAGTTCGCGTACCCAGGCGCGGAACGGCTCGACTGGCGTGCCGGTCAGCCGCAGATTGGACAGCACATCGAGATCGGGGATCAGCGACGGCTCCTGGTAGACAGGCAGCAGCCCGGCCCGGCGCGCGGCGGCCGGCGAGCGTATGTCGCGCGCCTCGCCACGGATCAGGATGCGTCCGGCATTGGCTGATATCGCGCCGGTCAGGATCTTCACCAGCGTCGACTTGCCGGCGCCATTGGCACCCATCAGCGCATGCACCTCGCCCGGCAGCACGGAGAGCGACGCATCGCGGAGAGCCGCGACCGCGCCGTAGTTCTTGGCGACGCCTGACGCGTCGAGGAGGGGACTGGTGGTCAAATGATTTGGGTCTCGATTTGAAGCTCAAACAGTTTGCAGCGTCGGCGCCGCCCCTCACCTGCCTGCCGGCATCCTCTCCCCGTATAGAGACGGGGAGAGGGGGCTTGCCCTCCGGCGTTGCGGCCAGCTTCTCTCGCCCCGTTTTACCGGGAGAGATGTCCGGCAGGACAGTGAGGGGCGGCGCCGACCATGGTCAGCAAAGCCGCTGCTTACTCGCCCGGGCCCTTGCAGGCCACGATCTGGTCCTTGGTATACGTCGTCCAGTCGGGGATCATGATCGAGACCGGCCATTCAGGGCTCAGCGACGGGTCGGCGGCGGCTTTCAGCTTGGCCTTGCCTTCCTCGGTGGCATTCTCCCACAGCTGCGGGTCGACCAGCACGGTCTGCTGGGCCGGCTTCTTGCCGTCGAGGATCTGCAGCGCCAGCGTCACGCCGGCACCACCGATCGAGCCGGGGTTGGTGACGGCGGCACCCACGAGGCCCTTGACCGAGCTCAGCTGGCCGACGAAGCCGGCATTGTCGGCGCCGACCACGGGCACCAGCGGCGCCTGCGATTCGACCAGCGCGTCGACGATGACGTTATCGATGCCCGACGTCCACACGCCGTTGAACGGCGTGCCGGTGGCCAGGAAGGACAGCATCTGCTGCTTGGCCTGGTCCTGCTGCCAGCCGGTGAAGACCTCCTGCGCCACCTTCACGTCGGGGAATTCGGCCAGTGCCTTCTTGAAGCCTTTGTCGCGATCGCTATCGGCCGAAGCGCCCGCCGCGCCGCGCATGTAAAACACCTCGCCCTTGCCGCCCATCTGCTGGAACAGCCATTTGGCACCGAGATACGCATACTGCTCCTGGTTGTTGGAAATGATGTAAGCCGACGGCTCGGTGACCGCCTGGTCGACGGCGACGACGACGATGCCGGCCTTGGTGGCTTCTTCCAGGCCGGCCTTGATGCCGGCCGGGTCGGCGGGGTTGACGACGATGGCGTCGACCTTGGCGCTGATCAGGTTGCGGATGTCTTCCAGCTGGCCGGCGGCATCGGTGTTGCGGTGGGCGATGTTGAGCTTGGTCACTTCGCCGGAGGCGAGCGCCTGCGCCTTCATGGCGCAAACCATTTCCTCGCGCCAGCCATTGCCCTGCACGGTGTTGGAAATGCCGATCGTGTATTTGCCGGCAGCGGACGACACGCCCACCGAGGCCAGCAGCGCCGCGCTGGCAAGCAGCGGGACCATGGTCAGATAGTTCTTCATTTCAGTCTTCCTCCACATTGTTTTTCAGTTCAGTTTTAACCTGTTGGGCCGCGCCACTCACAATCAGAGTCAAGTGGCTCGCTTTGCCGTTACTTGACGAAGGGACGCAGCACGTCGCGGGCGAGCAGAAAGCCCCGCTTCACCTGCTCGTCGCTGCCTTCAAATCGCCTGTCCTCGTGTTCGATGATGACCGATCCGTCATAACCGGCGCGGTAGAGGCCCGAGAAGAAGCCGCTCCAGTCGACATCGCCCAGCCCCGGCATGCGCGGCACCTGCCAGCCTATGCCCGCCGACAGAATTCCGCGCTCGTACAAACCATCACGATCAATCATCAGGTCCTTGGCGTGGACATGCAGCATATAGGGGCCGAATTCCCGGATGAAGCGGGCCTGGTCGATCATCTGCCAGACCAGATGCGAGGGGTCGAAATTCATGCCGACATCGCCGCCCCAGGCTTCGAGAATGCGACGCCAGACCTGCGGCGAATAGGCGATGTTGTGCCCGCCCGGCCATTCATCATAGCTGAAGATCATTGGGCAGTTTTCGAAGGCGAGTTTTACCCCGTGGCCGCGCGCATGGGCAACGATTTCCGGCCAGACTTTCAGCGCGTCCTGCCAGTTGACGTCGACTGTCTTGGAGGCATCGCCGCCGCAGAAGGTGTTGACCAGGGGAACGCCCATGTTTGCCGCCAGGACGATGACCTTCTTCAGGTGGCCGATGACCGCCTCGCGATGGGCGGCATCCGGGTGCAGGGGGTTGGGGTAATAACCGAGGCCGGAGACCGTGAGGTTCTTTTCCGCCAGCGATGCAACGATTTCTTTCGCCCGCGAGGCCGAAGTGCCATCGGCATCGATATGGCTGGTGCCGGCATAGCGGCGGGTCGCGCCGGAGGTTTTCGGCCAGCAGGCGATTTCCAGTGCCTCGAAGCCGACAGAGCTTGCCCAGCCGGCGACCTCGCCAAGCGGCGTGTCCGCGAACGGTGCGGTGAGCAGTCCAAGTTTCATCATGCCTCCCCTGACCGCGAACCCGCGATCGATGCCTATAATGCCGATTGTTTGGATCGCTTCAACCTCGCGACCTCATCTTGTTCGAGACTGTGACGGACTGCCGCCATCGGATCGCCCGAAAGCAGTTCGCCAAGCGCTGACGTGACGGCCTGCCGGAACGTCTCGTCCGCGGCAAGGCCCGGGTCGAATATCGTGTCGATGGCCAGGATGGCGGAAGCCAGCGCCCGCGCATCGTGGCCGGTTTCGTCCGCAATCGCGGCGACCTTGCCGGCATAGGGATCCGACACCGGCCAGCGCTTGCCGAAGCGCGCCGAGGCCAGGATCAGATAAGCCATCCAGCCGGCGACCGGCACCGACAGCAGGCCGATGCTGCCCCCCAGGTTCAGGCGGTCGCGGATCGGGTTGAGCAGGCGCTGCACGATTTTTTGCGAGCCGTCGGTGGCGATCTGGTGGTTGCGATGGCGGATCGCGGTGTTCTTCAACCGGCCAAGGCTCTGCTCGACATAAGCAGATGGATTCATGCCAGCCACCGGCATCAGTGTCGGCAGGGTTTGCTCGACCAGCATTCGCCTGACGAACATCGAAAGCAGCGGGTCCGCGATGGCATCCGACGTGTGTTCGAGGCCGGCCAGTACGCCGAGCGTGGCGAGTGTCGTCTGGGCGCCGTTGAGTACCCGCATCTTGAGATGCTCGAACGGGGTGACGTCGTCGACAAAGGTCGCGCCGGCCAGGTCCCAGCGCGGCATGCG
Source organism: Mesorhizobium sp. ESP6-5 (assembly GCF_020164695.1). NCBI lineage: Bacteria > Pseudomonadati > Pseudomonadota > Alphaproteobacteria > Hyphomicrobiales > Phyllobacteriaceae > Mesorhizobium > Mesorhizobium sp. ESP6-5. The sequence goes on along the minus strand of NZ_JAIUGR010000007.1, from coordinate 55,756 downwards.
GCCGGCGAACTTTTTCTCGATCGCCCATTGCCGGAAGGGTTCGCCGACGGCGACGGCGGCGTCGCGATAGCCGAACCGTCGCTCGACGCTGTCGAGATCGTCCTGTGTCACCGCCGGAGCGATGCGGTCGACCATGGCCGAGGGGAAGGCGGCATTGGCCGCGATCCAGTCGGCCAGGCCATTGCCGCGCCGTTCGGCAAAGCTCCGCACGACATTTTCCAGGATGACGCCGTTGGTCGGAATGTTGTCGCAGGAGAGCAGCGTCAGCTTCGGGCCATGCGTGGCCCTACGTTGCTCCAGCGCCCGCGTGAGGATACCGGGCACGCTGCGGGGAGCTTCCGGGTTGGCGAGGTCGTGGACGATGTCGGGATGATCGAGGTCGAGCGCGCCAGTCGAGGGGACATGGCAATAGCCTTTTTCGGTCACCGTCATCGTCACCAGTTCGATGTCGGCGGAGACGAGCACCTCGAGCGCCGGTGCGGCGCTGTCCTGGCTGTCGACCACCTTCACGATGCTGCCGATGACGCGTGCCTCGACATCATCGTTCTCGCGGATCAGCCTTGTGTAGAGGCCGTCTTGCCGGCCAAGCGTCTCGGCCAGGGCGGGCGGGCGAATGTTGATGCCGACGATGCCCCAGCGGTCGAACCGTCGCGAAAGCAGGTCGTCGGTGTATTCGGCCTGGTGACAGCGATGGAAGGCGCCGACGCCCAGATGCGCCATGCCTGGTGAGAGCGCCGCGCGGTCGTATGACGGCTTTTGCACGGCCGCGGGGAGCCGCTCCAGCAGTCTGGGTCCGAGCCTTTCGATGGCGTTCACCGGTTCGCCCCGATCACCGCCTGCTCCTGGTCGATCACCGCGCCGGTCATCGGCCCGGCCGCGTCGGAAAGCAGGAACACGGCGAGATTGGCGATGTCGTCGGGCTTCAGCAGCCGACCGAAGGGCTGCGCGGCATTGGCGGCGTCGAGCCATCCCGGGCCATTGCCCAGCGTCTGCGCCTGCATGATGCGTTCGGCCGGCGTGTCGGTCCAGCCGACATTGATGCCGTTGACGCGGATGCGGTCGAAGCGGTGGGCGTTGGCGGCATTCTTGGTCAGCGTCGCCAGCGCGCCCTTGGTGGCGGAATAGACGGCGAGTTCCGGCGAGCCGCAATGGGCGTTGATCGACAGGATGTTGACGATGGCGCCGTCCTGGCCACGCTTCTTCATGTCGGCGATCGCGGCCTGCATCAGGAAGAAGGGCGCACGGGCGTTGACGGCGAACAGCGCCGACCAGTCGTCCGGCGTCGCGTCGAGGAAGGAGGCGCGGTCGGTCAGGCCGGCGGCGTTGACCAGGCCGTCGATGCGGCCGAAGCGCTCGACGCAGGCCTGCGCCAAAAGGGCGGGAGTTTCCAGGTCTCCGAGGTCGGCGGCGACGAAGAGCGTCGGCGTACCCAGGGCCGACAGTTCCGCAGCCACGGCCTCGCCGCGCTTGCTGTCGCGCCCGGTGATCAGCAGGCCGGCAGCGCCGGAGCGTGCCAGCGTCTCGGCGATGGCACGGCCGATGCCTTGCGTCGACCCGGTGACCAGCGCCACCTTGCCTTCGAGCCTGATCTCCATTCCTCCTCCCGGAACAAAGTTTCTATTTCTTTAAATATGGAATGCCAATTCCCGATAGTCAATTGTACCAGCGGCGCCTCATGTGCCGCGGCGCGCCGCGACGCCTTGGACCAGCGCCATGCCCACCGCCAGCGACGCCGCCAGCGAGCGGAAGCCGGCGAAGTCGGATTCCACTACTTCGAGCCAGCTGTCCGACAGCCGGATCAGCGGCGAGAAGGTGCTGTCGGTGATGGTGACGATGCGCGCCTTGCGCTCATGCGCGACGGCCACCAGGTCCGGCGTGATCGAATTGTAGGGGCTGAAGGACACCGCCAGCACGGCGTCGCGTGCGCCAATGCAGCCGACCTGATCGAGCGCGGTCGAGCCGACATTGTCGACCAGCACATTGCGCACGCCTTGCTGTGAAAGCGTCAGCGACAGATAGGTGGTGACGGGGAAGGCGCGCTTGGAGCCGATGACGTAGATCAGGTCCGCCTTGGCCAGCGTCGCCACCATCTTCTCGAAGCTTTCGATATCGAAGCCGCTTTCGATGCGGCCGAGCGAGGCCTGCGAGGCGCCAACCATGCCGCGCAGGAAATGCGTGGCGGCATTAGGCTCGGCCTCGGCGCGCTGCTCGCCGCGGCCTTCCGGCCACGATCCCTTGACGTGGTCCTTGAACAGGCCCTGGAAATCGGAAAAGCCGGAATAGCCGAAGATCTGGGCGAAGCGCACCAGCGTCGAGGGCTGCACGCCGGCCTGTGCCGCCACCTGAGCAATGGTGCCGAGCGCCACCTCGCTCGGGTGCTGCCACAGGAAGATCGCCACCTGGCGCAGGCGCTTGGGAAAATGCACGGTGCCGGAAGACAGCACCGCGCGCAGCTCCTCATAGGTTCGCGGCTGTATATAGCCAAGTGCCGCCAGCGAACGGCCGCGTTTGCGCGTCGCTGCCTCGTCGGCACTGGATCGTCCGGATGGTTTTCTCGCCCCGCTCATGAATTCAGGCTAGCGCGATACGATCGTTTTACAATATGGATTTTGGAAATGGTGTTCGATGAGGATAGGGCGAGGCTCGGCGATTTCGTCATCCCATGGCGAAGCAGCCGCGCAGATCCTGGGTCTACGCGCGTCGCTTCGCTCCTTGCTACGCCCTGGGATGACGACCCCGCTATTGATCAGCCCCGAGGAGAAAACATGGTCTATGCAACATCGGATGGATCGACGCGCCACCGTCTGTGCGTCGGCATGGTCGGCGGCGGCCGCAATGCCTTCATCGGCGCCGTGCACCGGCTGGCCATGCGCCTCGACGACCAGATCGCGCTGGTTGCTGGCGCGCTGTCGTCCGACCCGGACAATGCCGCCGCCTCGGCCGCCGAGATCGGCATCGCGCCGGAGCGCAGCTATGCCGATTACCGCGCCATGGCCAAAGCGGAGGCCGCGCGGCCGGATGGCATAGAGGCGGTCGTCATCGTCACGCCCAACCATCTGCACGCGCCGATCGCCACCGCCTTCCTCGAGGCCGGCATCGACGTGATCTGCGACAAGCCGCTGTCGACGACGCTGGCCGACGCCGAGGCACTGGTTGCACTCGCGAGGGCGAAAAACCGCCGCTTCGTCGTCACGCTCAACAACACCGGCTACGCGATGGTGCGCCAGGCGCGCGAGATGGTGATGGCGGGCGAGCTTGGCCGGATCGTGTCGGTGCATGGCGCCTACATCCAGGACTGGCTGACCAGGCCGATCGACGCCGACGGCCAGAAGCAGGCGGAATGGCGCACCGATCCGGCGAGGGCGGGGCAGTCGGCGGTGCTGGCCGATATCGGCGTGCATGCCTTCAACCTGGCAGGCTTCATTTCGGGCCGCGAGGCCGAGACGGTGTCGGCCGATCTGTTCACCGCGGTGCCCGGACGCCGGCTCGACGACAATGCCCATGTGCTGGTGCGCTGGACCGATGGGGCACGCGGCACGATCCTGGCCAGCCAGACATCGCCCGGCCACTACAACGACCTCTCCGTGCGCATCTATGGCGACAGGGCCGGGCTCGAATGGTCGGGCGGCCGGCCGGAGGAACTGCGCTTTTCCAGATATGGCGAGGAAACCCGCACGCTGGTGCGCGGCGGCCATGGTTCGACGGAGGAATCCCGCCGCGTGTCGCGCATGCCGGCGGCGCATCCCGAAGGCTATATCGAGGCCTTCGCCAATTTCTACCGCGACGCCGCCGACATCATCCGAGCCCACCGCTCGGGCGGCGCGGTGGATCCCGCCCGCGCGGCGCGGGTGCCAGACGTGATCGACGGCGCGCGCGGCGTGAAGTTCGTCGCCGCCGCGGTGGAGTCGAACGCGGCGGGCGGGGCGTGGACGGCGGCAAGGTTTGCGGGATGAACAGCCGATCTTCCCCTTGGGGGGAGATCGGCGGCTTTTGCCGTCGGCAATTATTCGATATCCAACTGTTCTGCCAAATCCGACAGCATCGGGCGCTGACCCTGCAGAATCTTCACCCCGGCTTCGGCCGAGGTGAACCAGCCGGCCCTGTCGACCTCCGGGAATTCCTTCATCGATCCCGACCGCGGCGGCCATTCCATGGTGAAGGTGTTGCTCTTGATGGCGGCCACATCGATGTCGGTCTCGACGGACCAGGCCATGACGATCTTGCCGCCCGGCTGCCTGTAGTCGCCGAGGCGCGCGAAAGGGCCGCCGACCTTGATGCCGAGCTCTTCCTCGGTCTCGCGTCGTGCCGCCGTCAATTCGTCCTCGTCCCCGTCGACGAGGCCCTTCGGGATCGACCAGGCGCCATCGTCCTTCTTTGCCCAGAACGGGCCGCCGGGATGAACCAGAAGCACCTCGATACCGTCATCGCTCCGGCGATAGATCAGCAGACCCGCGCTGCGTTTTGCCATGTTTGCATGTCCGTTTGCGGCACCGGTGCGAAGCCGGCCGATTCTGAGCGATCATGGCTGCCGATCTTGCACCTGGAAATTGCGACGCTATGTCAGATGCATCCGCATTGCACCTCATACGCGAGTCCGGCAAACTGATAGCATCGTTTCTGGGGCGGCGTCGAAAATCAGGTGAGGCGTCCGAATGCAGCTGGGTCTGATCGGCTACTACAGCGACTTCGTGGTCTATCCCCTGGTGATCGCCATATTGGGGGTGGCCGGACTGATCGAGGCCGGAGAAGAAAGCGCGCCGGACTGGGTCGGCACGATGCTGATCTGCCTTGGCCTGTGGACGCTGATCGAATATGTGCTGCACCGTTTCGTGCTGCACCACGTCCCCTGGATCCGGGACCTGCACGACCGTCACCATGTCGAGGAGCGCAGTCCGGTGGGCACGCCCACCTGGCTCAGCCTGGGCGTGCACGCGCTGGTGGCGTTCCTGCCCGTCTGGATGGTCTCGGATTTCGCGACCGCCAGCGCGGTGAGTTGCGGGTTGATGCTGGGCTATCTCTGGTACATCAGCGTCCACCACATGATCCATCACTGGCATCCGGCCCATCCGAGCTATCTCTACACGCTCAAGCGCCGCCACGCGGTGCACCACCATATCGACGACAACGCCAATTTCGGCGTGACCTCGATATTCTGGGACCGGATTTTCGGCACCGCTAGGCTTTGATGTGGGAACCTTTCGACCACGCGACCAACTTCATTCGTGGTCTGCCGGGCGACGCGAAACGCCCAGCCTGAAATCCATATCAGGCCGAGCGATCTGGCCAGAATAGCCAGATGAGCGCGGCGGCCATCAAAACCCAAAGTCCGACAATGAATGCGAGACCGCCGCGGCTGGTCGGCCTCGATCGGCGAATGGCCTCCGCGCGAAACTCCGCCATCAGATCGGCGGGGATCAACTTCACCGCGAGCAGGATGCCAAGCGGTACGATGATCAGATCGTCTAAATATCCGAGTACGGGAATGAAATCGGGTATCAGATCGATAGGACTGAGCGCGTAGGCGGCGACCAGGCCGGCGGCAAGTTTGGCGTACCAGGGAACGCGAGGATCGCGGGCGGCCAGCCATAGGGCCATCACATCGCGCTTGATGGCTCTCGCCCATTGCTTTGCCTTGTCGAGGACAGTCACCCGGCAACTCTCTTTAGAAGGCCCCGAACATCGGCGTCTCCGCTCCTTCCCTCGATCATTGCAGCGATGTCGACGATCTGCAAACTGACCCCGCCGCGCAACGGGCGTGCCGTGAAGAAGACCCATTGAAAGCCGGCGCTGGTGACGACCACCGCGCCGCCTGGTTCGGGACATCGATCCGCAAAGCGTGAGCGACGGGGAGGGCTCCTCCGCTCACAATTCCTTCTCCGCCAGTTCCCTGAATGCGTCGGGCACCGAGCGGGCCGCTTCCAGGGCCACCGTACCGTAGCCGACCGCCTGTTTGCCGAAACGCTGGCGGATCTTGTCGACAAGGCGGCCGAGGAGGCCTGGCCGGCGATTCATCGCCTCCCGGTTGGCCGCCTGTTTGTCCAGGTACCCCGCCAGCGCTAGGTCGTGGCGCTGCGGCGCGACCCGGTCCGGAGACCGCGACGTAAGCCAGGGATCGCCGTAGAACAGGAGCGGCCAGTCTGTTGGGTGCGGGAGCAGCATGGTATTCTCCATGACAGTTGTCAGCAGCACCGTGCGTCACACCCGTCGGAATCGCGTTCGCGCCAGCGTGACGAAATCGTGAAAAGCGTCGCGCGACGCAGAAAGCCGGTTGAATTGGTATCGGCACCGGTAAAGGATTGCCGCTGAAGCTGTGGTGGATCCGATGGCGCGCCTCTCACTGTTGGGTGGGTTCGATTTCACTGGCGGTGCCGTGGCCCCGTCCTTCACCCGCAAGGCGCGCGCCATGGTCGCCTATCTTGCGATCCATTCGGGGCATTCCCTCTCGCGCGAAAAGCTTGCCGCCCTGCTGTGGGGCGACACCGGCGAGCCGCAGGCACGCATGAACCTTCGGCAGGCTCTTTCTGTCGTGAGGAAGGCTATGCCCTCGGCCCATGGCGTTCGCTTCCTGACCGATGGCGACAGCATCATGCTGGCGCTGGATGATCTCGATTTCGACGTCGCCCGGTTCGAGGTGCTGGCTGCCGAGGCGGCACCCGAGCAGCTTGAGCAGGCCATCAGCCTCTATCGAGGCGATCTCCTCGATGGCTTCAGCCTGAAGGAGGAACCCTTCGAGGATTGGCTGCGGATCGAACGCGCACGGCTGCGGGCCACGGCCGTCTTGGTGCTGGAAAAGCTCGTCGCGCATTACTTCGCGCAGAACGATCTGGCGTCCTGCGTGCAGGCGGCGACACGCTTGCTAGCCTGGGAGCCGCTGCGTGAAGACGTCCACCGGGCCTTGATGCGGGCCTGTGCGGCCCAGGGCCGCGTCAATTTGGCGCTGAAACAATATGAGCTCTGCCGCGACGCCTTGCAGCGGCAGCTACGTGTTCAGCCGGAACCGGAAACGAGGCAGCTCTATGAACAGCTTCGGGCCCGACGCACGGCGTCGGCTGCTCCAGCAGCCGCCGGGCCGGTTGCGCCCGGTGCTCAGGCTGCATCGCCGCCGACCCACTATGTCAAATCGGCTGGCAGCAACATCGCGTATCAGGTAACGGGCAACGGCCCCGTAGACCTCATTTATGTGCCAGGCTGGGTTTCCAATCTCGACCTTGCCTGGGCATCGCCCAGGCTGGCGCATGTCCTGCACCGTCTCGGCTCTTTTTGCCGGCTGATCCGGATGGACAAGCGTGGCACCGGACTGTCGGATCGCAATGTCGGCCTGCCGACGCTCGAAGAGCGTATGGAAGACGTGCGCGCGGTCCTGGACGCGGTCGGTTCGAAGCGTACCGTCCTGTTCGGCAGCTCCGAGGGCGGCAGCATGTGCATGCTGTTTGCCGCGACCTATCCTGAACGCACGGCAGCCCTCATCTTGAACGGGACCTATGCCCGAGGTGTATGGGCGCCGGACTACCCCTGGGCCAAAACCAAGGCGCAGGTGGAAAGAGAACTCGTCGCCATCGAGCGCGAATGGGGAGAGCCGGCCGACCTCAGCAATGCCGCGCCCAGCCTGATGAACGATGCATTCGAGCGCGAATGGTTCGCGGCCTTCCTGCGCAATTCAGCTTCGCCCGCCGATGCGATCTCGCTGTGGTACTGGAGCACCGAAATCGACGTTCGGGAGATACTGGGAGCCATCCACGTTCCAACGCTAATCGTTCAGAGAACGGGCGATCGCTGGGTCAAGGCCGAGGAGGGGCGCTACCTGGCGAGACACATACCGGGAGCGAGCTACATCGAGCTCGCGGGCAACGACCATGTCATCTGGGGGGAAGGCTCCGATCGCCTGATCGATGAGATTCAGTCCTTTGTCAGCGGCACCTTGCCGGCGGCACCCGGCGAGCGTGTGCTGGTCACCATTCTCTGCGTGGACATCACCTCGCCATCTGCGTTCCCCGATGGCCGGGATTTGAGGCGGGGATATGTGGACGCGGTCTGCGATCAAGTGCAACTGGCCCAGGGCAGGGAGATCCGGCGCGACGCGAATGGCCTCCTCGCTGCCTTCCAGCGTCCGACGCGGGCGATCCAATGCGCCATGGCGATCCGCGACGGTTTGAAGCCATCCGGCCTCGGCGTCCGTGCCGCGGTGCATATTGGCGAGTGCGAAAAGCAAGACGGTGATTTAACCGGCACCGCCATCGACCAAGCAGTGCTGATGCTCGGCCAAGCCTTGCCGGGCGAGATCGTTACGTCGCGCACAATCCGCGACCTCGTGCCGGGCTCCGGCCTTGTGTTTACAGAGCGCGGCGGGACGGAAACAGGCGCCGTGCCGGGAGGCGGGCAACTCTATGGGGTCGGTGCAGCGTCGGCCCGACAGTAGCGAAGCGCGGCATGGTGTCGGTTGGCGCGCCGTCGGGGACAGTCCCTTTTTCCACTCAAAGCTCCTTTTCCGCCAGTTCCCTGAATGCGTCGGGCACCGAGCGGGCCGCTTCCAGGGCCACCGTACCGTAGCCGACCGCCTGTTTGCCGAAACGCTGGCGGATCTTGTCGATGGCGCGGTCGGCGCCGAAGCGCGCGAGGCCTTTTTGGCTGCCCGGGCGGCGCTTCTCGTCGGCGAGGCCGAGCGGCAGGTCGAGCTGCAGTTCGGCGCTCTCCTCCAGGTGCGAGACCGAGATCGCCAGCAGCGAGATCGTTTTCTCCCGGGGATGCTCGGCGAGCACGCCGCGCACCAAATCCCCTGCGATCTCGGCCAGCATGGCGGTCGCCGAGATCGGCTGTTCCAGCGTGATCGAGCGCGTGACGGCGCTGAGATCGGCAAAGCGCACGCGCACGGTCACCGTGCGGCCGGGGCGGTTCTTGGCGCGCAGCCGGCTGGCGACGCGATCGGCCAGATGCAGCAGTGTCGGCACGATCACTCGCGCCACGGCCGGCTTTTGCCCGAGCGCCGATTGCGCGCCGGCCGAGTGCGCCCGGCGCTTCGTCTCCAGCTTGCGCGGATCGCGGTTCCACGACAGCGCCGCGAGCTTTTCGCCGGCCGCGGGGCCTAGCAGCCGGGTCAGGGCGCCGCTGTGCGTCCGGGCCAGCTCGCCGATGGTCTCGACGCCGATCTCGGCCAAGCGCGCCCTGGTAGCCGGGCCGACGCCCCACATCAGCGAGACCGGCAAATCGTGCAGGAAGGCAAGCTCGGTGCCGGGCTCGACCACCACCAGCCCGTCTGGCTTGGCGACTTGCGAGGCGATCTTGGCCAGATGCTTGGTGCGAGCCACGCCGATCGAGATCGGCAGGCCGAGTTCGGCCCGCACACGGCCGCGGATCGCCGTCGCGATTTCCCGCGGGGAGCCGAACAGATGCGTGCAGCCGGCGACATCAGCGAAGGCCTCGTCGATGGAGATGCGTTCGACCACCGGCGTGAAATCGTCGAGCACCTTGATCGCCGCGTCGCCCAGCCGCTGGTAGTGGCTGAAATTGCCGCCGACGAAGATCAATTGCGGGCAAAGCTCGCGCGCTTTGCGTCCAGGCATGCCGCCGCGCACGCCAAAGGCGCGCGCTTCGTAAGAGGCGGCGAGTACCACGCCGCCGCCAACCGCGATCGGCTTGCCGCGCAGCGACGGGTCGAGCAGTTGCTCGACCGAGGCATAGAAGGCGTCGAGATCGGCATGCAGGATGGTGGCCGTCGTTTCCATCCTGTTCCGCTCATCCGCGATTGCTGATGGATAGGAACCTATAGTGAACAAACAGAGATCGTTGTCAATTGGGTCCTTGGTGCATCGGTGTCCGTTGGGCGTAACCGAGGCGCGTAAAGTGCCTCCTTTTCCCACAGGGGGAAGGCGGCAGCGCCACTTCCTAGACAACATGCTCCGCCCGCAGTGCCGCCTTCATCCGTTCCAGCGCCGGCTCGCCGCCGGCCGCCAGTTCGTCGGCGATGCGGGCAAGCTTGTCGTCGGACTTGCGGTGCTTGCTGCCCCAGGCGCCGAGCGTGGCCAGCACCGGCAGGAGATCGATGCCGGCTTCGGTCAGCCGGTAGATCGCCTTCAGCCCATGGCTAGGGTCGTCGCTGCGGGTGAGGATGCCTTCGTCCTGCAGCGTCTGCAGCCGCTCGGCCAATGTGCGCGAGGAGATGCCTTCATCGGATTGCAGGAACTCGCGAAAATGCTTTTTGCCGGCGAAGACCAGGTCGCGGATGATGAGCAGCGTCCAGCGGTCGCCGAGCAGTTCCAGCGACAGGCTGATCGGGCAGCCGGATCTTTCACGCGTCGACATCTCTATGGTTCCATTTTTAAATCACTTTACTATTGACATCGTTCTTTCCGTCAGTCAAATGCTTTCAAAAGTAAATCGTTGGATCGCAACTTGGCCAGCAGGAGGACGTCATGAGTCAGGCCGTCGGGAAAATCAGCTCACCAAGAACCGTCGTGGTCATCGGGGCCACCAACGAGGTTGGCAAGGCGGTCGCCCAGGTCCTGACCGGGCAGGGGCATATTGTGCGCGGCGTGGCGCGCAGCCTGGGTGTCGCGCTTGACGATAGCGACGCGCTCGCCTCCGCCTTTTCCGGTGCCGACAGCGCCTATGTAATGATTCCGTTCGACGTCACGGCGCCGGATCTTCATCGCTTCGAAGATGAAGTCGGCGCGCGGCTGGCGGCGGCGATCGCGAAGTCAGGCGTGCGCCGCGTCGTGCTGCTCAGCGGCCTCAACGCCCATCTCAGGATGGGAACTTCGCTCGGCGCCGCCTTGATGGAGGAACGGCTGGCGGCGCTCGGCCTCGACGAACTGGTGTTTTTGCGCGCCTCGTTCTTCATGGAGAACTTCGCCAAGGGCATGGGCTTTGTCCGGCAGGCCGCTTCCGGCATCTTCATGACGCCGTTCCGTGGCGATCTGCCGATGCCTTTGATTGCCGCCAGCGATGTCGGCCAGCGCGCCGCCGCCCTGCTGGACGCCACGCGCTTTCCAAGCGAGCGGGTTATCGAATTGCATGGCGGCGGCTATTATACCTTCGAGCAGGCCACCGCGATCCTGGGCAGCGCGATGGGGAGGCAGGTCACTTACAAGGCGGCTCCATTCACTGAGGCGCGCGCCGGGATGATCGCCAACGGCCTGTCACCGAGCTTTGCCGATGCGCTCGGCGAAACGGCGGCGAGTTTCAACAAGGGTGAACGCTGGGCGCTTGAGGCACCGTCAATCCGCAACGCCACGCCGACCACTTTCGAGAGCTGGGCACAAGCCTTTGCCCGTGCGCAAAGCGCGGCGTGATCCTTCCTGCCTGGAATCCGGAAACGAGGAGAACCCCATGAAAAAGCTGATCCTTCAGATGCAGATGTCGGTCGACGGCTTTGTCGGTGCCAATGAGAACCACCCCTGGCAACTTTGGGGATGGGGCGACGACATCGGCTGGGACGAGGAACTGAAGCGTGATTTCAACGCGGTGTTTGCCGGCATCGACACCATCCTGCTCAGCCGCAAGATGGCTGAGGAAGGTTACCTCACCCATTGGGGCAACGCGGCGCGGAAATATCCGGCCGATCCGTTCTATGCCTTCGCCCAGCGTATCGTCGAAGCGCGCAAGGTGGTGCCGAGCGACAGGCTCGAGACCTCGCGATGGGAGCGCACGACGGTGGTGAGCGGCGACCTGCCGCGCGAGGTCAACGCATTGAAGGCGGGTGAGGGCGGCGACATGGCCGTCTTCGGCGGGGCGGGCTTTGCGTCGGCGCTGATCGCGGCCGGGTTGGTCGACGAGTTCCAGCTGTTCGTCAATCCGGCCGTGCTGGGCGCCGGCCGCCGCATCTTCGACCAAGGCGGGTTCCGAAACCTGCTTCTGCTCGGCTCGAAGGCTTATGCCTGCGGCATGGTGGTCAGCCGCTACGCGCCGGCAGGCTGATCGCCGGCGTGCAGGCCGCACGCCGGTAAAAAGACGTTTGGCCGGAATCCTTTGCCCGCTTCTCTTCGTCTTCAAGGTGGGTCGCCGGAAGGGCGGTCGCATCAACGCTGAATGGAGAGACAGATGATCCTGGTGACAGGCGCCACCGGCCTGAACGGCAAGGCAATCGTGCGCGAGTTCGCGCGGCAGAAGCATCAAGTGAGGGCGCTGGTTCGCGATCTCAACCGGGCATCCGCGGCAGGGCTCGGCGGACTTGCCGGCGTCGAGCTGGTCGACGGCGACATGCGCCGGGCGGAGACGCTTGGCGCGGCTCTCGATGGTGTCGATCGCGTGCTGATGATTTCGACCGCCGCGCAAGACATGGTCGAGACGCAGTGCCGTTTTATCGACGCCTGCAAGCAGGCCGGCGTCGCGCATGTGGTGAAGTTTTCCGGTGCCGAATCCAACATCGGCTATGACGCGACGAAGTTCCGCTTCACGCGCATGCATGAGGAGGTCGAGCGCTATCTCGAAGGAGCCGGCATGGCGTGGACGCATCTGCGCCCCAGCCAGTTCATGCAGGTCTATCTGCGCGACGCGCCGACCATCGCCGCCGAGGGCGCCTTCTATCTGGCGCTTGGCGGCACCGAACTGTCGCCGGTCGATGTCGAGGACATCGCCAAGGTCGCCGTCCGGCTGCTGCGCGATGGCGGCCATGAAGGCGAGAGCCTCGACATGACCGGACCCGAGGCGCTGACGATGAGCGACATCGCGGCGCGGATTTCGCAGGCGATCGGCAAGCCGGTCCGCTACGTCGACATCAGCCCGCAGGACCGCCGGCGCAACCTGCTGGCCGCCGGCGTCCCCGCCGACTTCGCCGATGCGCTGGACGAGCAGTTGACCGAGCGCCTGCGGCGGCCGAAATCGCGGGTGCATCTGGCCACCCACGAGATGTTCGGCGTGCGCGCGACGCCGTTCGTCGAATTCGCCCAACGCCACGCGGCGATGTTGCGGGGCGAGGCGTAGGCCGCCGAAAAAAAATCTCAGGTCGGCACGTATCCTTTTTGCCTGCCCGTCCGTCTCTTGCCTGAAGGTCGCGCCGGACCGCGATCGGCCACCACGGAAAAACGGTCATGGCGAGCATGCAAAGTCAGGCAAACAGGAACCACTACGCCGCGCTCGCGGCCAATGCGGGCAAGTTGACCAGCCCGCAGGCGGTCATCGACTACAACGACGTCAATTGGACGGCGCTGACCGGCGAACCGGGCGGCGTCGACTATGTCGAGGTCGACGCCGGCGGCGTGCCGGCGATGTGGATCGTGCCGAAAGGCGCCAACGATGAGCGGGTGCTGTTTTACGCGCATGGCGGCGGCTTCATCGGCGGCTCGATCTACACGCACCGCAAGCTGGTCGGTCATCTCGCCAAGGCCGTCGGCTGCCGGGCGCTGCTCTACGACTATCCGCTGGCGCACCAAGCCAAGCATCCGGCTCAGCTCGAGGCCGCGACATCGGCCTGGGACTGGCTCGTCGACCAAGGCTTCGACCCCAAGCGGATCGTGATCGCCGGCGACTCCTGCGGCGCGGTGCCGACCTATGGCGTCCTGCAGCGGCTGCGCGCGCAAAGGCGGCCGCTGCCGGTCGCCACGCTGATCATCTCCGGCTGGTTCGACATGGCGTTGACCGGCGCCAGCTACGAGACCAACCGCGACAAGGACCCGGCCTTCGCCAGGGAAGCCGTCGACTGGCTGGCGGCCAATTTCATCGGCGATGCCGATCGGCGCGATCCCGAAGTCAGCCCGCTCTACGCCGACCTCTCCGGCTTTCCACCCGTCTTCCTGCAGGCCGGCGCCGACGAGACGCTGGTCGACGAAAGCCGCATGTTCGCCGAGCGGGCGAGGCAGGCGGGGGTCGAGACGCGGCTCGACGTCTTTGACGGCATGCTCCACTCCTTCCAGATGATGGCAGGGCGGGCGCCGGAGGCCGATGACGCCATTGCCCGCTTCGCCGCCTGGGTGCGGCCGAGACTGGGGCTGCCGGCTCCCGGTGAGAAGACCAGCGAAAAGGCGGCGTGAGCATGCGGCGGCTGATCGTGTCGAGTTTCGTCTCGCTGGATGGCGTCATCGAGGCGCCGATGACGTGGGCGTCGCCATTTTTCGTCGGAGAGAATGTGGACCATGCCTTGCGGGCGCTTTCGAACGTCGAGTTCTTCCTGCTTGGCCGCGCCACCTACGAGATGTTCTTCGCGCGCTGGCCCGGGACCAAGGGTCCGTACATGGACCGCATCAACGGCCTGAAGAAGCTGGTCGCCTCGACGACGCTGAAGACGGTGTCGTGGAATGCCGCGCTGATCGAGGGCGACGTCGCCGAGGCGCTCGCGGCGCTGAAACGCCAGCCGGGGGGCGACATCCTGAAATATGGCGTGTCGCAGCTCGACCGCACCTTGCTTTCCACTGGGCTGGTGGACGAGTATCATCTGTCGATCGTGCCGACATGGGTCGGGCAGGGCAAGCGCGCCTTCGACGACGTCGGGCCGATCGATCTCGAACTGGTCGACATCAACCGTTTTGCCAATGGCGTGGTGACCCTGACCTATGTGCCGCGATGAACCAGCAGATCCGCAAATCCCCCGACACGGCACGAGGCATGCGGGCCTGGCCTGAGCCCGACCGCGTGTTCGACCTGCGCTATGCCGCGTTCCTGGAGACGGTTTCGCATCTGCGCGCCAGGCTGCATCGCTATTGCGCCCGCATGACCGGCTCGGCGCTGGATGGCGAGGACATCATGCAGGAGGCGCTGTTCGAGGCCTATCGCAAGATCGAGCTGCTCGACGATGCGCAGGCGCTGCGGCCGTGGCTTTTCCGCATCGCGCATAACAGGTGCATCGATTTCATCCGCAATCGCCGCACGCGGCACGCGGCAGAGGCCTTCTATGCCGACGACGACGTGGTGCAGCCGGTCGAGCCGGCCGGTCCGGGCGCCGGCCGCGCCATCGAGCGGTTGGTGGTGCATCTGCCACCGAAGGAGCGCGCCTGCGTGCTGCTCAAGGATGTCTTCGACCATTCGCTGGAGGAGATCGCCGAGCTGGTCGGCTCGACACCGGGCGGCGTCAAATCGGCGCTCAATCGCGGCCGCGCCAAGCTCGCCGCTCTACCCGCGCAACCGGCCGCGGCGCCGCCACACGATCCCGAACTGGAGCGGCTGCTTGATCGCTATGTCGCGCTCTTCAACGCCAGGGACTGGGACGGCGTGCGGGCACTGACCAGCGCCGATGCACGCCTCCAGGTGTCGGACTGCTACAGCGGCTTGCTGTCGGCTTCGCCCTACTTCGTCGAATATGAGCGCAGCGAACTGCCCTGGCGCGTGCGGCCAGGCGCGTTCGAAGGGGAGATGGTGCTGGTCGTCGACAGGCAATATGGCGAGGTCTGGCGGCAGGCATATCTGGTCCGGATCGGCGCCACGGGCGGGGTGATCGACAGCATCAGCGACTATTATGCCTGCCCGTGGATCCTGGAGATGGCAAACGCGGAGGGGATCTATCCTGGCCTCCTCGCCGGTATCGTTTCCCTGCCTACTTCACCGAGTCCACCGCCGCCAGGATAACATCGGCGACTTCGCGAGGCTTGGCGAGCATGGCGACGTGGCTGGTCGGCAACTCGGTGACCTTGGCGCCGATCGCCTTCGCCATCGCGGCCTCGGCCGCCGGCGGGATCATTCCGTCGTGCCTGGCGACGATGTACCAGCTCGGCTTTGTCTCATACGCGGCCGCGGTGAGCTTTTCGTCGAAGATACCGGAGAAGGCTGGTCCCTGGGTGGCGGCGATCACCCCTATTTCCGCCGGGGGCAGGTCTTGCGCGAAATATTTGGCGACACCCTCGGCGCTCAACCTGAGATAGCCGCCGCTGTCGGGTTGCAGCGCGCTTGCCCAGGGCGGCGGCGGCTGACCCTTGCCGAGGTCGTTGATCGAAACGCCCTTTGGCGGCGCGAAGGCGGCGACGTAGACCAGCGCCTTGACCTTGTCGTTCACGCCGGCCTGGCTGATGACGACGCCGGCCCAGGAGTGACCGACCAGAATGACTGGACCAAGTTGTGCCTCGATGACGCGCATGGTTGCGTCGACATCGGCGGCAAGCGAGCTCAACGGATTTTGCACGGCCACCACATTGAGCCCCTTGGCCTCCAGCAAGGGAATGACCTTGCTCCAGCTCGATCCGTCGGCGAACGCGCCGTGCACCAGGACGACCGTTTTCTTCGGGACATCGGCGGCTGACGCCGGTGCTGTCGCCGTCAGGAGAACGGCGGTTCCCAGAGCCAGGAAATGCGTTAACGGCATAGAATGTCTCCCATTGCCGCGACGGGCCGCACCCTTGCTGGGCGCGCTCCCGCTCGGCTTCATCGTTACAAAGGTCGGCCCTGGCTGAGCCCGCAGCGGTGGCTGAAGCGGTGCTGTTACCTGGCGAGGAAGTCTGTAATCAGCGTGACGGTGGCGTCCGGGTTTTCCTCCATGATCCAATGGCCCGATGCAGGCACGATGGCTCCGGTCACGTCACTGGCGACCAACCGCAAGATATCGGCCTGCGTCGTGCCGGCCGATTTTTCCGCACCCGCCGCGAGCACTGGCATGGTCAGCTTGCCCCCCGTGGTGAGCATCGCCTGATTGTCGATCGCATCCTGGTCGAATGCCTTGAACTGCTCGAAGGCGTCGTGCATGGCATGTGGCCGGGCGTAAAGCTTGGCGTAGTGGACGCGCGTCGCCTCGTCGATCTTCTTGGGGTCGGCCGACAATTCGTTGTAGAAGCGATCGAGGTAGATGCGCTCGCGGCCCGCCACCAGCCGTTCCATGTCGGGGCCGCGGAAGTTGAAATGCCACAGCAGCGGGCTCTGCTTGATCTTGTCCCAGTCGCCTATGCCCGGCAGCGGCGCGTCGATGACAACCCATTTGGTGATGCGCTTCGGATACTGCGCGGCCAGCGCATAGCCGACCATGTTGCCGATGTCATGGGTGACCAGGTCGGCCTTGTCGATCTTCAGCGCGTCCATCACGCCGGCGATGTCGACGGCTTGGTTCTTCTTCGTGTAGCCGCCGTCGGGATGCGCCGAAAGGCCCATGCCGCGCAGGTCCGGCACGATCACGGTGTGGTCCTTCATCAACGCTATCGCAGCCGGCGCCCACATGTCGCCGGTGTCGGCGAAACCATGCAGCAGCACGACCGCCGGCCCTTGTCCGCCGACACGGACGTTCAGGCTGGTGCCGTTGGTCTCGATCGTCTGCGTCTTGAAGCCGGCCGGAAACGCGACAACGCGCGCGGAGGCCGGAACACTCATGGCCAGCAGACCAAGGACGACAACCAACGGACGAAACATGCTGCACTCTCCGAGCTTTTGTTCTGTGATCGCGGTATCGCGACCTGCACAATTATGGCACCATGTCCTTGATTTCGTTAGGTGGCTGTCGCCTGATGGTGAATTTGGGAAAGCCGAACAATGCTGAAGCTCGAATCGGCCGCCGCGTTTGTCGCCGTAGCGGAATCCGGTTCGATCAGCGAAGCGGCCAGGCGCATGAGCCTGTCGAAATCCGTCATCAGCGAGCGACTGTCGGAACTGGAGCGCGGCCTCGGCACAAAGCTGCTGGACCGCACCACCCGCAAACTCTCCATCACCGAGGCGGGACGAGGTTTTTACGAGCGCGCCAAGCGCATCATGCAGGAGGTGGCCGATGCCCGCGCCGAAATCGCCGAGCGCCGCGGCGAACTCGCCGGGCCGCTCAGGATATCGGCGCCGACCAGTTTCGGCATCCTCCATCTCGGCCCGGCGCTATATGGCTTCCTGGCCAAGCACCCGGGAATTGAACTGACGCTCGATCTTGAGGATCGTTTCGCCAGCATGGTGGCCGATGGCTACGATGCCATTGTGCGTCATGGGCCGGTCGTCGAAGATGGACCTGTCATCGTCAAGAAGCTAGCTTCCAGCCGTCGCTTCCTGGTGGCCTCGCCGGATTATACCGAGCAATTCGGGTTGCCCGTGACCACCGATGACCTGAAGCGCCATAAGGGCATCATCTATTCCATCCGAGGTGCCGCCGACTGGCGGTTCAAAATTTCGCGGCGGCTGGTGACGATCCGCCCGGAAACCGCGCTGCGCGTCAACAATGGGATTTTGATGCGCGACGCCGCGCTTGCCGGCCTGGGCCTGGCGCTGCTCCCCGCCTACTTCATCCGCACCGAGATCGCCGACAAGCGATTGACGGTCGTCGATGTGGGTGCGGAGCCTGAAGGAGCCACCATCTATATCGCTTGTCCCGAGGATCGGCGCGGATCCGCCAAACTGCGCGCACTTACCGCATGGCTGCGCAACGCTTTCGGCGATCCGCCCTATTGGGAGCATGAGCCGGCGCTCACTTCGCATCGTGAAAAATGATGCCGACCGTGTGGCGCATGCCGGAGCGTAGGCGGCTGACGCCGTGGCGCAGGTTGACGCGGTAATTGCCCTTCGTGCCCTGCACCGGCCGGTTGTGGACCGCGAAAGCCACCGCATCGCCCTGGCGCAAGGGCACCACTTCGACCCGGCTCTGCATGCGCGGCCGCTGTTCGGTCAGGGCGAATTCGCCGCCGGTGAAATCCTCGCCCGGTTCGGAAAGCAGGATCGCCACCTGCAGCGGGAAGGCAAGGTCGCCATAGAGGTCCTGGTGCAGGCAGTTGAAGTCGCCGGGCACATATTGCAGCAAAAGCGGCGTCGGCCTGACCTGACCGGCGGCATGGCACTGGTCGAGAAACGCGCTATGCGTCGCGGGGTAGCGCATGGCGATCCCCATGCGCTCGTTCCAGCGGTTGGCGACCGCGGCCAGCCTGGGATAGAGCGCGCCGCGCAGGCCGCCGACCAGATCGGGCAAGGGATAGCGGAAATAACGGTATTCGCCCTTGCCGAAACCGTGCCTGGCCATGTGGATGTGGCTGCGGAAATGTTGCTCCTGGGGATAGAGGCCGGCGAGTTGCCGGCACTCATCGGCCGAGAGCAGCTTTTCCATCACCGCGCAGCCGAAGCTGTCGAGCTCGGTGGCGAGCGCCGGCCAGTCATAGGCGGCGATGCGTGTCTCGGCGGCTGCGACCAGCGATGGCGCGACCCTGGCGTCGGCGTTCATATCGCGGCCTCCCTTTCCAGCAAGGCGCGCTTGCGCTCGATGCCCCAGCGGTAGCCGGACAGCGAGCCGTCGGCGCGCAACACCCGGTGGCAAGGAATGCCTAGCGCGATGACGTTGGCGGCACAGGCCGTCGCCACGGCGCGGGCGCCATCCGGCATGCCGAGGCGCCGGGCTAGGGCGGTGTAAGTGACGGTGGCACCGCATGGGATGGCGCGCAGCGCCTCCCACACGCGCTGCTGGAAGGGCGTGCCGTTGCGCATGTCGAGCGGCAGGTCGAGACCGGCGCCGGGCGTTTCGATGAAGCGCGCTATCGCCGCGAGATCATCGCGCAGGCCGGCCGCGTCTTCGAGCAGCACCCTGCCGGGGAAGCGGTTGGCGAGGTCCTGCCGCAACGTGCCGGCGTCGGAGCCGATGAGGATGGCGCAGACGCCGATGGGGCCGCGCGCCGCCAGGATGTTTCCAAGCGCGGACTGGCCGATGGCGTAGCTGATGGTGTCAAGGACGCTGGTGGTTGTCGCCTGCATATCGGTTTGAATGTGGTTCATTGCCTTCACTCCTGTCTATGCCTTGACCCTAACGAACTGGCCGGTGCCGCTCACTCCGATGCTTGCTTTCAAATTCAATCCAGGAGGCTGAACGGCGAAAGCAAGTGCGGTTTGGACCGCCTCAAGCGACACGGGTGACGCCGACCTCGTCCAGCAAAAAAACTTCGCCTGATATCAGCCGCAGCTCGAACTCGCCGGTCGTCGTGCGGCTCCACTCGGCCTTGCCATCCTCGACAAGCGTGCCGATGACGGCCAACACCAGCGCCTTCGCGTCCTCCAGGCTGACGGCGGCGCCGTTGGCGACCTGACCGTTCGCACCGGTGGTGGAAGAACTGGCCATCGCGCGCATTGCCGTCAGGCCCGCGAGGACCGCGAGGCATTGTCCGCAGCATCGCCGGCCTCGCGGTCGAGCAGCGCGCGTTTGCGCTCGGCGCCCCAGGCATAGCCCGACAGGGCGCCATCTTTCCTGATCACACGGTGGCAAGGGATGGCGACCGCAAGGGCGTTGGCGGCACAGGCGGCGGCGACGGCGCGGGTTGCGTTCGGCGCGCCGATACGCCCCGCGATATCGGCGTAGGAGACGGTGCGGCCGGCCGGGATATCCCGCAGAGCTTGCCAGACACGCTGCTGGAAGGCGGTGCCGCGCACGTCGAGCGGCAGGTCGAGACCGAGCGCCGGCGCCTCGACGAGGCCAACGACGCGGGCCACCAGCGCCTCGTAGTCGCTGTCGCCACCGACCAGCCGCGCCTTGGGGAAACGGTCCTGCAGGTCGCGCACCAGCGCGTCGGGGTCCTGGCCGAGCAGGATCGAGGCGACGCCTTTCCGGCTCGATGCGACCAGGATGGTGCCGAGCGAGGTTTCGCCGACGGCGAAGCGGATCTCTTCGTTGGCGCCGCCGGCGCGATAGCGCGTCGGCGTCATGCCGAGCATGCCGGTCGATTTCTCGTAGAAGCGCCCGCTCGAATTGAAGCCCGCATCGTAGATCGCCGATGTCACGCTGCCGCCGTCTTCCAGGCCTTGGCGGACCCGGGCGGCACGCCGGGCCGCTGCATAATCCTTCGGCGTCAGCCCGGTGACCGCCTTGAAAATGCGGTGGAAATAGCCGGGGCTGCGGCCGGCGGCATCGGCCAGTTCGATCAGCGACGGTTCAACCTCGCTCTGCCCGATCCTGCGGCAGGCATCGGCGATCATCGCGGCGTTGGCGACCTCGAGCGAAGGGCCGTCCGGATTGCAGCGCCGGCATGGGCGAAAGCCTGTCGCCCTCGCCGCCTGTAAAGTGTCGTGCAACTGGACATTGGCTGGGTTGGCGCGCCGCGACGGACAGGAGGGCCGGCAATAAACCCCCGTCGTCGCCACCGAATACCAGAATGCGCCGTCGGCCGACTTGTCGCGGGCGACAATGCGCGCCCAGCGTGGATCGTCGGCCAGCAGCGGCGCGGGTTGCAGATGTTTGGCCAGAGCGATGAACATGGCTGGCATTGAAGCCGCTAGAAGCCAGCCCCGCCACCCGTTTCCTGCCAACTGTCAGGAGGCGCACGCGTGATTGGAACCGGGATGTTGCATGTGAGCGCAGCCGAGACGCCTGCACAGACGGGACCGGCTCCTACGCCGCGCGTTTGGGTTCCACCGCGAACGGGCTCAGCCCCAGCCAGGCCTGCATCTTCCTGCCGATGGCCTGGTCGCCGGTCAGGGTGACCTTCGGGCCGGCCTTCTCGACGGTGAGCACTCCCATCCAGATCGCCGTCATCGTGTGCAGGTCGGTCGAGACATAGAGGTCGACGTCGAAGCCCGGATCGTACCAGCACAGGTCGACCTCACCGTGCTTTTCGACGATCAGCCACCAGGAGCGTTTGGAGGCGGGGAGTTCCTGATACAGAAATTGTATCACCGTTCGTCCTTCCGGCAGCGGCGAGGGGTTCAAATTGCGCCGCATGTCCCACATCAGCAGCGACGGATCGAGGTTCTTGAGGGACAGGCGGGACTCGACCCATTTCTGCCCCCAGAAGCCCATCGCCTCGACGACCGGGCGCAAATCGCGGCCGGCTTCCGTCAGCCGATAGTCGAAAATTCCTTTTTCTCCCGGGACCTCCTTGCGCTCGACGATCCCCGCCAGCTCGAGCTCCTTAAGCCGTTGCGACAGAAGGGTTGGCGACATTTTGGGCACGCCGCGGCGCAAGTCGTTGAAACGGGTCGAACCGGCCACAAGCTCACGCATCAGCACCATCGTCCAGCGGGTGCACAGCACCTCGGCGGCCATCGATAGCGGGCAGAACTGTTTGTATCCGTGCTGGGTCATGACCGTGCCTCTCCCTAGAACCTGCGGGCAACATTAGTCCTTCGTGATTGAAGCGGCGAGTACAGAAACTGTACCGGCCTAGTACAGATCGCGGACTGGTCGGCTCGGGTCCCGCCATGCGAGCCCTCTGGACGGTTGCACGGGATATCCTGTGCGCCGCAACCAGGAGACGACAATGACTGCTTACGTTATCGCCGACATCAAGATGAAGGACCCGAAATGGGTGCCGGCCTATGCCGCCTCGGTGCACGACCTCGTCCACAAGCATGGCGGCAAATATCTGTCGCGCAGCGGCAATGTGAAGACGCTCGAAGGCAAGCCGCTCGACACCACGCTGATCGCCCTGATGGCGTTTCCGTCGGAAGCAGCGGCGCGCGCCTTCACCAACGATCCGGCCTACGCGCCTTTCGTTTCGGCCCGCCAGGGCGGCAGCGACAGCCGTTTCCAGCTGATCGACGACACCGATCTGGCCGGAACGATCCCGTATCTGCCGAAGGGATGATCCCTCCCGGCATTCCTTGCACCGTATCCGGGATCACCAAGCAACAACAGCCACGGCGCTTGCCTGCCGGGCCTCCGTATTTTCGGCGGCCGGCCCGCTGTGCTTTTTCAAGAAGAATGGAACAAACATGATACGCGATTTTCGCAACGGGCTTTTCGTGGCAGGGGCCATTCTGGCCGCCTGCACCACCTTTGCCCAGGCGCATCAGGAGGCGGCTGAAACCGCGTCCGGTGCCAATCCGCTGGCCGAAAAGGTGCGGGCCGCCAACAGCCGGTTTCTTGATGTCAACGCCGCGACGGCGGAAGGCTATGCGCCCATTCCCTGCGCCAGCGGCATCACCGGCGGCGCCATGGGCATCCACTATGTCAATGGCGGGTACCTGAAGGACGACAAGATCGACATCGCCCGTCCCGAAGCGGTGATGTACGAGCCGATGGCCGACGGCACGCTGAAGCTGGTGGCGGTCGAATACATCACCTCGAAGGGGCCGGCGTCGCTCGAGGGACAGCTGTTCAACTTCAACAGCGCACCCAACCGCTATGGCCTGGGTGAGTTCTACGAACTGCATGTCTGGGCCTGGAAAGGCAACCCGACCGGCACGTTCGCCGACATGAATCCGAAAGTGTCGTGCGAACACGCGATGGCGCCGAGCCAGTAAGCGGCATAGCCAGGCGGCGGCAATGCCGCCTGGCCCCCACCTCGGTTCTGCGTGAGATTTCTCAGGCGGGCTTGATGAGGCCGAGCTGGGTGAGGGCGGTGACGCCGTCGTCGAGACCGATTTCCTCGACGATCCTGCCGTCGATCACCTTGAGCACCGTGGTGCCGGTGAAGCGCATCGTGCGGCCGGTGGCGGCGGGCAGCGAACCGATGAGAAAATCGCCGAAGGCCGGGCCGGTATGCGTGCCGCCGCCCTCCCATTGGCCGACGACGTAGTCGCCCTCGGCGATGAGATTGGCGGTCGCCCAGAAGTTGAGATCCGGGAAGGCTGCGCGAAAATCGGCCATGAAGGCCTTGATGTCGTCGCGCCCGCGGCGCGGCTCGTGCAGCGAGTATTTGAGCAGCATATCGGGGGCCGCGACGGCGTCGACGACGGAGAGGTCGCAGGTTTCACCCCAGAAGTCGGTGAACCATCTGACGACGACGGCCTTGTTGTCTTCCTGCTTGGTCATTGGGAGGTCCTTTTCCTGTCTTGCTTCGTGATCACCGGACTGGCTGGTGAACACGGCCATTCCTATGACCAATCGAGGCGCGCCAAACTCCGGTTCTTGCCCGCCAATCGAAAGGCCGATGCCAAGACTGTCGCTAGGAGCGTGGACATCCCCTCTTCCGCCGCCCGGTAACGGTTTCTTTTCTGGTTTTGCCGCAGATTGCCGCGGGTGGAGCGGGCAAAACGGACGAATGGCGGGTCAGGATAAGAAAAGTCGCAGCGGAGCGTTCTGGGCCAAGGCCCTGGAGCGCGCCCATCTTGGCGTCTGGGACTGGGATCTCAGCACCGGGGACTGCTTCTATTCGGCGACCTGGGCCCGGATGCTGGGTTACGAGGACGGCGAACTCGCCAATACCAGTGACCTGTGGCTGCAGCTTACCCATCCCGACGACCGGGAACGGGCGCAGGCCAGCGGCGACCGCCACATTGCCGGGCTGACCGACGCCATCGAGACCGAACTCAGGCTCAAGCACAAGCAGGGCCACTGGGTTTGGGTGCTCGACCGAGGCGGCATCGTCGAGAGCGACGCCGACGGGAAGCCGCTCAGGCTGATGGGCGTGCAGACCGACATCTCCAAGCAGAAGGCGGCCGAAGCCGCGCTCGAACAGGTCAATATCCGCTTTCGCCTGGCGCTCGCCGCCAGCGGCACCGGCATCTGGCACTACGACATCGCTACCAACAAGAGCTATTGGGACGCGCGCACAAGAGAGATATTCGGCCTCGTCGCAGTGACCGACGAGGTGACGGCCGATCTCTGGCACAGCTACCTGCATCCCGACGATAAGGACGCCGCCGAACGCGCCCACAGGGTGCCATTGGGAACCGACGGCGTCATCGCCGCGCAGTACCGCATTATCAAGCGCGACGGCCAGATCCGCCATGTCGAATCGCTGCTGCGCTTCATCGCCGCCGCCGGTGCCACCGGCCAGGTGCTGGGCACTGTGCGCGACATCACCGAGGACAAGCTGCGCGAACAGGAGCTTGCCTTCGCCGCCCGCCACGACGCGCTGACCGGCCTTTGGAACCGCGCCGCCTTCGACCGTCTGCTCGCCCACCATATCGCCACGGCCGTGCCGCTGGCGGTGTTCTATGTCGACCTGGACTACTTCAAGGCCCTCAACGATTTCGCCGGCCATGCCGCGGGCGATCTGGCGCTGAAGAGCGTCGCGGCGGGTATCGGCCGCTGCCTGCCGCCATCGGCGCATGCGGCGCGGCTCGGCGGCGACGAGTTCGCCCTGATGGTTCCCGATTGCGACGCCGTGCAAGCCGAAGGCCTGGCCGGCGCCATCCTGGCGGCCGTGCGCGACGCCGATCTCGGCCTTGCCGCGACGTCGCGCCGGCTGGCGGCCAGCATCGGCATCACCGTCGTCCGCGACCGTGCCACCACGGTTGCCGACGCGCTGGCCTGCGCCGACGATGCCTGCTACGCGGCCAAGGCCGCCGGGCGCGATCGCTTCGCGCTGTTTTCGACCGATGCCGTCTCCGGTTCGGCCGGCCTCAATGCGGCGCGGCTCGCCGCCGACACGGTCGACGCCATGGATGACGGCAGGCTGAAATTGTTCGGCCAGCAGATCCACCGGCTGGGTAGGCCCTGGGAAGAGAGCCGCCATGTCGAGGTGCTGGCGCGGCTTGCCGGACAGGGCGGCCGGCTGATCCCGCCCGGCGAGTTCATTCCGGCGGCGGAGCGCTTCGGCGTTGCCGCGCGGCTCGACCGCTGGATCATCCGCACCGCCCTGTCTCGGCACGGCGCGGCGATGAAGTCCGGCGCGATCACGCTCGGCTTCAACCTGTCGGCGCAGACGCTGAGCGACCCAGGACTATGGGACTTTGTCGACCGGGTCATCGAGGAGACCGGGGCGCCGCATTCCGGCATCGGCTTCGAGATCACCGAAACCGCCGCCGTCACCAATTTCGACGCCGCCGAGGCGTTCGTGCGCAAGGCGCGCGAGCGGCGCTGCCGGGTCAGTCTCGACGATTTCGGCGCCGGCATGAGTTCGTTCGAATATCTCAGGCGCTTTCCGGTCGATGCCATCAAGATCGACGGCTCCTTCATCGAGCACGTCACCGAAAGCCGCTTCGACCGCGAGATCGTGCTGGCCATCACCAGCATTGCCCGCAGCCTCGGCTGCGCCGTGGTGGGCGAGAAGATCGAGCGGCAGGACACGGTAGCCATGCTGGCCGATATGGGCGTCGAGTTCGGTCAGGGTTTTCTGCTGCACCGGCCCGAACCGCTGGAGCGGGTCGTGGCGCAATCGGCGCGAATGGCCGGTGCCGCGTCGAGACGCAAGGCGTCCTGAGAGATCAAATGCATGTCGCTCCAAAAGCGGCCCGGAGCGACATGCGTGAAGACGAAGATTTGATCCGCGCGGGCTGAACAAACGCCACGCGTGCTGTTCAGCCGAGTCGGCGTGCCGACGCTCGCGGAAATTCCAGCACCCCGGGTTCCGGCTTCCTGTGTTGTGCTTCCGCTACCATCTCGATCAACAGGTCGAGGGCCTCGCATGTGGCGCGGCTCGTCTCGTCATTGCCGCGCAGATAATGGTAGGCGCGTTCGAGATGGAGACGGGCGGCTGAAAAATCGCTGGTCAATGGTTCCCTCCATGATCCCGCCCTGATGGATATTGGCCTGCCTGGCGCAAGGTGGGGTAAATATCCACAGGCGCCTTTTATTCAAATGCCGGCGAACGCCGTGCTGCTGGCGGCCGCCATCGTGTCAGGAGTGACGGCCCTGCCGGCTTTGCGCGGTTTGGCGGCTTGTCTAGACTGCGCTCTTTTGCCCGAGGTGAAATCGATGATCGTCCAAGCCTGCATCAACGGCGCGCGTTCGCGCGATTTCCATCCCAGGCTGCCGCTGACGGCACAGGCAATGGCCGGCGATGCGGCTTCCTGCGTCGCCGCGGGTGCCGCCGAACTGCATATCCATCCGCGCGGCGCCGACGGGCGCGAAAGCCTGGCGGCGGTGGATGCGACGGTCCTTGCCGTGCGCCAGGCCTGTCCGGGCACATTGATCGGCGTGTCGACCGGCGCCTGGATCGAGAACGATGTGGCGCGCACCCGCGCGGCGATCGCCGCCTGGCGGGAACTGCCCGACTATGCCTCGGTCAATCTTTCAGAAACCGACGCGCCCGCCGTGATGGAGTTGTTGCGCAAGCAGGGCATCGGCATCGAGGCGGGGCTGGCCACGACGGAAGATGCCGAGCGCTTCGTGGCGCTCGCCGATCACGGCCGCGTACTGCGCATCCTGATCGAGATCGACATACCGGACCTGCCTGCAGCCCTCGACGAGGCGCACGGCATCGCCGCCATTCTCGAACGCGCGAGCGTGCGGCGGCAGATCCTGCTGCACGGCGTCGACGGCACGGTCTGGCCGTTCGTGGACCTTGCGCGGCAAAAGCGCTGGTCGACACGGGTCGGGCTGGAGGACGGCAAGACACTCGCCGATGGAACGGTGGCGAGGGACAATGCCGAGATCGTGGCCGCGGCCGCCGCGAATTTCCGCTCCACGAGTATGAGCTGAACCTTGTCGCCGCGCGCCGGCGAACTCGGCGATGCCATTCGCTCGGGCAAGGCGATTGAGGAACAGCTGAAATAAGGCCACATTCGCGGGCGAGGGGAGATATCCAATCGTTTCGGAGCTCCCGCATGTCGCTGTCCGGCACGACAACCCGCTATGGGCGTCTCGCCCAGGCATTGCATTGGCTGACGGCACTGCTGGTGCTCATTGCCTTCCTGGTCTCGGCGGGCGGTCCGCCGGAGCGGGTCTATTCAGCGGCCAGGGCGTCGACGCTGCTGCTGCACGAGTCGCTCGGCTTCACTGTTTTCTGCTTGCTGGTCGTTCGCCTGATCTGGCGCCGGTTCGATCGCATTCCCGATGCCCCGGCCATGCCGTCCTGGATGGAGGTCGCCTCGAAGGCAACGTATTGGGCGCTCTACGCGCTGCTGTTCGCGGTTCCGGCGACAGCCATGGTCGGCGCCTTGTTCGGCGGCCACCCGGTCACTGTCTATGGGCTGGGAGCGATCGGTCCGTTTTCGGGCAGCTGGGGCGCGCCGCTGGCGGAGATCCACGGCACGCTCGGCGACGTCATGATGTGGATCGCCGGCCTGCACGCGGCCGCCGCCATCTTCCACCATTTCTTCCTTCGCGACCGGGTGCTGAGCCAGATGCTGCCGGGCCTGCCCGATCCATCGTCGCGGCAGGGCGGCTGAACGCGGTCAGTCGAGAATGATGCGGATCGCCCGATCGACGACCGGGTGCAGGCCGCTCGCCTGGAAGGAGAGGCGATTGCCGGAGCCGACATTGCTGGTCATGGCGATGGTGAGGTCCGTCTCGGGATCGTGCAGCATGACGGCGACATAGCCCGGAATGCTGCCCTGGTGCCCGTAGAAGGCGCGGTCCGCATAGGTGCTCTGGAACATGCCCGCGCCCGTCTCGCGCATGCGGGTGCCGGGGAAACTCGCCGGCACGCGGTGTTCGAACATCTCGGCGAAGAACGGCGGCGACAACAGTCCGCCGGAGAACAGGCCGCGCATGAAGCCCACCATGTCTGACGGCGTCGACACCATGTCGCCGCAGCCATAGGCGGCGCCGAAGGGGAAGGAGTCGGAGGAATCCTGCAGTTCATTGGAGTAGGGCAGCACGCCTTCCATTTGCCACATCTCGCCGCCCGAGGCGATGTCGGTGGGCGCGTTCGGCGCCCGCGGCGGCCGGTGGTAATAGCCGCGCACCATCGATTTATCGGGGAAGGCCTCGGTCGCCGGCGACCAGGTGTTGTTCAGGCCGAGTGGCTCAAGGACCGCGCTTCTGACATAGGCGCCCAGCTTCTGGCCGGTGACGGCCTCGATCACCATGCCGGCCAGGACATAGCCGGTGTTGTTGTAGACGGCCGGTCCGCCCGGTGGCTTCTGTTTGTCGGAGGCGAAGGCGATGTCGACCAGCTGTTGCGGCGTCCATTGCCGGCTCGGGTCCATCGGAATGTAATATTCGAATTCCGGCAGGCCGCTGCGATGGTTGACCAGCTGGCGTACCGAAATGGTTTTGGCGCCAGGCAGGTCCGGGAACCAGGAGGCGATCGGCGCGCCGAGGTCGAGCTTGCCGGTCTCGGCGAGCTTGACCAGGGCCGCGGCGACGAAGGTCTTGGTGCAGCTGCCGATCTTGAACAGCTGGTCCGACGTGACAGGCGTGCCCAGCGCGCGATCGGCGAGGCCTGATGTGAGGGCGGTTGGTGTGGTGTCACCCCTGGCATAGGCGAGCGACGCACCCACCGCGCCATCGGCGATGTAGGTGGCGAGAAGAGCGTTCAGGTCTTTTGGCATGGTGGTCTCGCTTTTTGTGGATCGCGGGATCTTCGCAAAATCGGCCGCGTAGCGGCCGGATGAGGGGGGTACCCAGCGCGACAAGCCTCACTCCGCGATATCGACGGCGGCGAAATTCTGCCGGCCGAAGGGGTCGAGCACGTAATTCAGCACGCTCTTGCGGATCGGGATCGCCACCATCGAATGGGCGATCGGCGCCACCGGCACCTCGGCCTTCAGGATGGCCTGCGCCTTTCCATAGATCGCGGCGCGCTCTTTCGGGTCGGCGGCAACGCGGCCCTCGTCGAGCAGCTTCTCGAAATCCTTGTCGCACCAGCGCGAGCGGTTGGAGCCACCCTTCACGCCGTCGCAGGAGAGCAGATAGCTCAGCATGTTGTCGGGATCGCCATTGTCGCTGCTGCCGCCGAGCAGGAAGGCGTCCTGTTCGCCCGCCGCGGTGCGCTTGAGGTATTCGCCCCATTCGAAGCTGACGATCTCCGATTGCACGCCGACCTTCGCCCAGTCGGCCTGGATCATCTCGGCCATGCGCTTGGCGTTGGGATTGTAGGGGCGCGACACCGGCATCGCCCACAGGCTGATCTTGAGGCCGCTTTCATGGCCCGCTTCCTTGAGCAGTTTCTTGGCGCCATCGGGATCGTACTCGATGCCGGCATCGGTGACGGCGCCGAGCTGCGCCGGCGGCACGACGCTGCCGGCCACCGTGCCGGCGCCGGCATAGACCGCATCGACGATCGCCTTGCGGTCGACGGCCTTGGCCAGTGCCGTGCGCACGCGCACGTCGCCCAGCGGCTGGTGCTCGACATTGAAGCCGAGAATGCCGATGTTCTGGCCCTTGAGATCGAGAACCGTGATGTCGGGATCGCTGCGCAGGTCGGCGACGGCACTTGGCGGCGGCGGGGCGGCGACCTGGCATTCATTGGCCTTGATGCGCTCGACGCGGGTGGTCGGCTCGGGCGTGACGGCGAAGACCAGCGTGTCGATCTTCGGCGCGCCGCGCCAGTAATCCTTGTTGGCGGCGTAGCGGACCTGGCTGTCGGGCACATAGGCCTCAAGCACGAACGGTCCGGTGCCGACCGGCATGCTGTCGATCAGCTCCGGCGTGCCGGCCGCGACCATCTTTTCGGTCTGCTCCAGCGACAGGATGGAGAGATAGTCGAGTGCCAGCCCGGCCAGGAATGTGACGTTGGGAGCCGTCAGCGTGAAGCGCACGGTGTAGTCGTCGACCTTGTCTATTCTGTCGATCAGCGTGCCCATGCCCAGCGCGTTGAAGTACTCGTAAGAGCCGCCGCCAAGCTTGTGATAGGGATTGTTGGCGTCGCGCTGGCGGTTGAAGGTGTAGAGCACGTCGTCCGCGTCGAAGTCGCGCGTGGGCGAAAAATGCTCGTTCGACTGAAACTTCACGCCGTGCCTGAGATGGAAAGTGTAGGCCTTGCCATCCGACGAGACATCCCAGCTTTCGGCGAGCGCCGGGCCGACCTCGGTGGTGCCCGGCTTGAACTCGACCAGCCGGTTGAAGATCGTCTTGGCGGCGGCGTCCATGGTGGAATCGGCGATGCCGATCGCCGGGTTGAAGGTCTCGGGATTGGCTTCCGAGCAATAGACCAGCGTCTTGGCGTAGGCCTGTCCGCCGAGAAGGACGGATGAGGCCAGAACGGACGTGGCCAGGAGGGACGTGGCCAGAAGGGACGGGGCAAGCACCGCGCGCAGAGATTTCATCGCAAACGCTCCTGATGACACTTCGGGGTTGAGGGAAGGAACTTCATGGCGTCGTCGCCGG
The DNA here is from genome assembly GCF_020164695.1 of Mesorhizobium sp. ESP6-5. Classification (NCBI taxonomy): domain Bacteria; kingdom Pseudomonadati; phylum Pseudomonadota; class Alphaproteobacteria; order Hyphomicrobiales; family Phyllobacteriaceae; genus Mesorhizobium; species Mesorhizobium sp. ESP6-5. The sequence goes on along the minus strand of NZ_JAIUGR010000007.1, from coordinate 25,092 downwards.
GGTAAGGAAGCGATCGGGCGCCAGCGCCCCAGCGGTGACGCCGAGTGCGGTGACGTCGTCGGGCAGGGGCTCGCCGCGCATCAGCGCCGCGCTCAGCCTGGCCAGCGTCAGCGACACCTGAAAACCGTAGCCACCTTGGCCGCCGAGCCAGAAGAAGCCGGGCAGGCGCGGGTCGAAGCCGGCGACCGGCGTGCGGTCGGGAGCGAAGGTACGCAGGCCCGCCCACGGCGTCGACGGGCGGCCGATGCGCATAGACGTCGCCTGTTCGATGCGGTCGACGGCGATGGCGACGTCGATATCCTCGGGATACGCATCGCAAGGCTCGGAATCCGTCTCGTCGGCGAGCGAACCGATCAATCTGCCGGCATCGGGCTTGAAGTAGAACTGCTCGTGCAGGTCGACCACCAGCGGCCAGCCGGCGATGTCCAACCCGGCGGGCGGATCGAACAGGAAGGCGGTGCGCCGTTTCGGCTGGAAGCCGAGGCCCGGGAGTCCCACCATGCCGGCGACGACATCGACCCAGGCGCCGGCGGCGTTGACGATGATGTCAGCCGAGTAGACGCCGGCGCTTGTTTCAACCCGAAAAGCGCTGCCGTCGCGTGAGATGGCGCGGACCTCCTCGCCGGTGCGGATGGTGCCGCCGCCGGCTTTGAGCTTGGACGCGCAGGTCGCAAGCATCTTGTCCGTGTCGACATCCACCGCGTCCGGCTCATAGACGCCGCCGCAGGTGGCTTGCTGGGCAATGACCGGAACCAGCGCGTGGAGCTCGGCCGCCGAGAGGCGGCGCACTGATGGCACCAGCGCCTGCAAATCACGAGCCAGCTTGTCGATGGCGGCATCGTCACCGGTCCATCCGACATGCAGCGCGCCACGCCGGTGGGCGACGAAACCGCCCTCGACGATTGCCTGCCGGCTGGCCAGCGTCAGCCCGCGCACCAGGCGGTTGCCGTAGGTCTCGGTGAACAGAGCGGCGGAGCGTCCGCTGGCGTGGTAGCCGAGATGCGGCTCGCGCTCGATGACGGCGACTTCGGCCCAGGCCGCCACCTCGGCGGCAAGCGAGAGGCCGGCAATGCCGCCGCCGATGACAGCGATTTTCTGGGAGGATTTCGACTGCATTCATCAGTCGTAAAAATATTTTCGTATCCAGTCAACATTTAGCGTATAAGAAAATTGTTAGTGTTGTTGATGGCAGTGGGGAGTTCGACTACCTAGGGGGAGCGGCGCGATCCGCGCCTTGGAGCTGACCATGTCGGAGCAACCCAATCTCGGTGATTGTCTGCGCGCTTTGAGAAAGACGCATGGCTGGACCTTGCAGGAGGTCAGCGCGCTGACCGGGGTGGCGGTGTCGACGCTGTCCAAGGTCGAGAACGACCAGATGTCGCTGAGCTACGACAAGCTCTTGCAGATCTGCGAGGGGCTCGGCATCCATGTGACGGAACTGCTGAGCGGCGACCGCAAGCAGCCGGCGGCGCGCACCCGCCGCTCGGTGACCTCGCAGTCCAACACGCTGCGCCAGCTGACCCGAAACTACGACTACCGGTATCTCGCCACCGACTTGGTGCGTAAGCGCATGGTGCCGATCCATGCCTATGCGCGCGCCCGCACGCCGCAAGAGTTCGGCCCGCTGACCCGGCATGCCGGCGAGGAATTCCTGATCGTGCTCAAGGGCGAGATCGAGCTCCACACCGACCAGTACGCGCCGGTGCGGCTGAAAGCGGGCGAGAGCGTCTACATCGATTCCACCATGGGCCACGCCTATCTGTCGGTGGGTGAGGGCGACGCCGAGATGCTGTGCGTCTGCTCCGGCGACGAGCCCGACATGGAAGGCACGCTGCTGAGCGAGCTGGAGACGGTTGAAGGATAGGGCGCAGCTCACCGCGCAAGTTTTCTGCAGCTCGATTCAGGCTTTCTCGTTCGAACTGCGCGGCGAAACCGGCTATAGGACCGCTGAAACCGTAGCTCCCGCCAATCTGAAAAGGAAATCCGATGAGTGTAGAAAAGACAGCCGTGATCGTGGCCGGCGGCAGCGGCATGGGGGCGGCGGCGGCCAAGCGGCTGGCGGCGGATGGTTTCAAGGTCGCCATCCTGTCCTCGTCCGGCAAGGGCGAGGCGCTGGCCAAGGAGCTTGGCGGGCTCGGCGTCACCGGCTCCAACCAGTCGAACGACGATCTGCAGCGGCTCGCCGACCTGACTCTGGAGCGCTATGGCCGCATCGACGTGCTGGTCAACAGCGGTGGCCATGGGCCGCGCGCGCCGATCCTGGAGATCACGGACGAGCAGTGGCACACCGGCATGGACGTCTACCTGATGAACGTCATCCGGCCGGTGCGCATCGTGGCGCCGCAGATGGTCAAGCAGAAGGGCGGCGCCATCATCAACATCTCGACGGCCTGGGTGGCAGAACCGAACGCGATGTTCCCGACCTCGGCCGTGTTCCGCGCCGGCCTTGCCGCCTACGCCAAGATTTTCGCCAACACCTACGCGGCCGACAATGTGCGCATGAACAATGTGCTGCCCGGCTGGATCGACAGCCTGCCCGCCACCGAAGAGCGCCGCGACAACGTGCCGATGCAGCGCTATGGCACATCAGAGGAGATCGCCGCGACGATCGCGTTTTTGGCGTCGGACGGGGCAGGGTATATTACCGGGCAGAATATCCGCGTGGATGGGGGTGTGATCCGGGCGCTGTGAGGGGCGGCTGGCGGCGATCCCATACCTCTCAGATTAGCCGAAGCCCTCCCTGCCTTCGTCATCCTAGGCGTAGCAAGGAGCGAAGCGACGCCGCGCAGACCCTAGGATCCATGCCGCGACGTTGGCCGAAAAAATACGGCGAACGAGGATAGTCCCCGGACGGGTTGGCGGTTACCGTCAACGCATGACCGGCTATGTTTACATGACCGCGAGCCAGAAGGGCGGCACCATCTACATCGGTGTCACCAACGATCTCGGTCGCCGCATGCCGGAGCACAAATCCGGCGAAGGTTCGCGCTTCACCAGGCGCTACGGTGTGCAGCGGTTGGTCTGGTACGAGGAACATTTCGACATTCGTCACGCCATTCAACGCGAGAAATCGCTGAAGCGCTGGTCGCGACAATGGAAGATCGAACTGATCGAGAAGACCAATCCGGAATGGTTCGAGCTGTTTCGCGGAACAGGTTGGTCGCGGTTTGATGGCGTTTCGTCGGAGGTTGGAGCCAGGTTCGGCACAGTTTTTACCCGTCGCAAGCGTCGCGGCATGGATCCTAGGGTCTGCGCCGCGTCGCTTCGCTCCTTGCTCCGCCCTAGGATGACGAAGCGAGGGAGGGCTTCGGCTAATCCCCACGTCAACTAGCGACCCTTACGACGGCTTCCCAGTTCACTGCGACCGCTTCGCCGCCTGATCGGCATCCGTCAGCGTCTGCAGAAACGCCACGATGTCGTCGATCTCGGCGTCGTTGAGCGCCGGCTTGTCGCCGGGTTTCTTGCCGCCGAAGGGCGGGTCTTGATTCAAGTTCGGCCAGTAAGCCTTTGGCAAATCGTCATATTTATCGACCGTATCGTAAGCGTTTTTCGGGTACCAGCGGCCGGGGTCGGTGTCGCGGCTGGCGTAGAAGGCCACCGCTTTGCGCAGCGTGTGGAAATATCCGTTGTGGAAGAAGCTCTTGCGCAGCGCCACGTTGCGCAGGGTCGGTGTCTTGAACAGGCCGCAATAGTCGGTGCGGCCACGGAAATCGGTGCGCAGGGGACCGCACAGGCCGAGATCGACATAGGTCGGGTCGGCGTTGGCCGGGATGGCCGGATTGCGCGGCACGGCGATGGCGATGAGGCCGAAATCGGTGAATTGCGGCGGCTCACCGTCATTGGCCGGTTCGCTGAGGTGGCAGGAGGCGCAATTGCCTTTCGCCTCGTCCTCGAACAGGGCGCGGCCATGCAGTTCCCGCGCCGATAGCGTCGCCTTGCCGGCGAGGAAGGCGTCGTAGCGGCTGGAATAGGGGTAGAAGTCGACCGCGCTCTGCTCGAACGTGCCAAGCGCCTCGGCGGCGGCGTCGAGGGCATCGTCCGGGCGGTCGAAGACATCGTTGCCGAAGGTTGCCTTGAACTCATCGGCATAGGCTGACTTGCGCAAGGCGGCGGTGACCGCCACGGCATCCTTGTTTGCCATCTCGAACGGCGAGAGCAGGGGGATTTTCGCCTGGTCCACACCGTGATCGGCGCGGCCGTCCCAGGTCAGACCGCCGGTCGGGCCATTGTCAACGCTCTCGTCGCCCTCGTCCTCGGAATCGTGGAAATGCTCGGTGAAGGCGGGTGCCGCCTCGAGGTAGCGCAGCGACGGCACCGCGCGCACGCCGGACTGGTCGAGGTTCGGGCCGCCCATCTCGACGGGAGATGCCGAGGCCGGACCGAAGGCATGGCGCGGATCGTGGCAGGAGGAACAGGCCTGTTTTCCCGAAGCCGAGAGCGCCGGGTCGAAGAACATCTTTCGCCCCAAGGCAGTCAGCGCCTCGGCGCGTGCGAAGGCTTGGTCGCGCGACAGCGGACCGGGATGGACGCCGTCCGGCCTCGCCGTATTCGCGGGCGCGGCAAAGCCAAATGCCGAGATCGCGGCACTCGCGATCACCAGGCTTTTCCATCGTCTCGTCATCATGGGGCACGGTCCGCTTTGGCCCGGAAATAAGAACGCAGTGCAACGGATTGATGACCGGTCCCAGTGCTCACGAAACCGTGTTCGCCGCGGCGGCGGATGTCACAAAGGTGACAAGGCATCCACGTTAGCTGCCCATGGTTCCCGCGCAATAGCTCTTCTAGTTAAAGTCAAGCCACGAGGTCTTTCCATGACGAGGCCCAAGTTCCTCACTTCCTTTTGTCTGGCCGGTTCGGCCTTGTTTCCCCTTGCGGCCGCCAATGCCGCCCCTCCCGGCTTCGACAAGATCGACACCGTCGTCGTCATCTATGCGGAGAACCGCAGCTTCGATAATCTTTATGGTGGCTTCCCCGGCGCCAATGGACTGGCCAATGTCTCGGCCGACCAGGCGCGCCAGCTCGACCGCGACGGCAAGCCGCTGACCGAACTGCCGCCGGCCTGGGGCGGGCTGACCGGAAAGGGCGTCACGCCCGTGGTGACGGAGGCGCAGACCGCGCATCTTGCCAACGCGGCCTTCGCCATCGACGATCCCAAGGGCTTCAACGAAGGCACCAATGTCATCACCCACGATTTGTGGCACCGTTTCTACCAGGAGCAGATGCAGATCGACGGCGGCAAGAACGATAAATTCGTCGCCTGGGCCGATTCCGGCGGGCTGGTCATGGGCCATTATGACGGCTCGAGCCTGCCGATGTGGCAGGTGGCGAAGAAATATGTGCTGGCCGACAATTTCTTCCAGGGCGCCTTTGGCGGCTCCTTCCTCAACCATTTCCAGCTCGCCTGCGCCTGTACGCCGGTCTATCCGCATGCCGACACGAGTCCGATCAAGGGCCAGATCGCCGTGGTCGAGGCCGACGGAACGACCTTGAAGGTGGCCGACAATTCGCCGCCGTCGGCGCTGGGCGGCGTGCCGAAATTCGTCAATGACGGCGCCATCACGCCCGATTTTTACGCCGTCAACACCATGCAGCCGCCCTATCAGCCGAGCGCCAACAAGCCTGCCGAGGGCGGTGACAAGGCGCTGGCCGATCCGGCCGCGCCCACCACGCTGCCGCCGCAGCACGACATCACCATCGGCGATCTCCTGTCGCTGAAGGGGGTCGACTGGGCCTGGTACGCCGGCGCCTGGCAGACGGCGCTCGACGGCAAGAACGCCACGCCGGTGCCGAACTTCCAGTTCCACCACCAGCCGTTCAACTATTTCGCCGCCTACGCGCCCGGCACGGCAGCGCGCACCGAGCATCTCAGGGATGGCGGCCTGGATGGCGCCGAGTTCATCAAGGCGATCGATGACGGCAAGCTGCCGCAGGTCGCCTTCTACAAGCCGCAGGGCAATCTCAACGAGCACTCAGGCTATGCCGACGTGACATCGGGCGACCGGCATCTGGCCGACCTCGTCGCGCATCTGGAGAAGAGCCCGCAATGGAGCCACATGCTGGTCGTCGTCACCTATGACGAGAATGGCGGCTTCTGGGATCACGTCGCGCCGCCTAAGGCCGACCGCTGGGGCCCGGGCAACCGCATCCCGGCCTTCATCGTCTCGCCCTATGCCGGGATGGGCACGGTTGACCACACGCAATACGATACGACATCGATCCTGCGCTTCATCACCGCGCGCTACGATCTGCCGGTGCTGACGGGCATCGTCGCCCGCGACAAGGCGCTGGCCGCCAATGGCGAGCCGCCGATGGGGGATCTGTCAGCCGCGCTTGATCTCAGCCGCTAGGGCGGAGCGAACCGCGAATACGCCGCCGCGCCGCGAGGCGCGGTGGCTCAGCCGCCATTGACCAGGGCAAGAATGAGCTTTTGCAGATTGCCGCCCTGGCCGAGTTCGATGCGGTCGAAATCGCGGCTTGCCTGCCGCTGCGCCTGCGAAAGGGCGGACAGGCGTTTGGTCATCTCGACCCGGATCTTGCTGCATTTGGGATCGTCGGGAACGGTGAGGCCGACCGTCGCCGCCTCGATCTTGCGCGCCATGTCGACAATGGTCGCGCCATGCACCTTTTCGTGGGCGCTGACGCCTGCGAGGAAAACCTCCCAGTTCTTCTGGATGGCGGACGGCAGCGGCGAGGAGGGGCTGGGCAAGGTGTAGGTGATGATGAGCTTTGGCTTGGCCGAGACCAGCACGCAGGCTCCGGCACGCGGCTGATAATCCCTGGTCCAGGTCAGCTTGAAATTGGTGTGAGCAATGGCGCGGGTAATGCCGACATTCGGCCCGTTCTCGCCAATCGACCGGTAGAGCTCGAGCCCGGACTGGCCTGAAATGGCGTAGGTCTCGACCTTCTCGACCGGCTTCCATTCGGCATGCGCGGCGAGCGGCAAGGCCACCAGGGCCGCGGTCGGAAAACACAGGCGACCAAAGGTTCTCAACACCGCTCTCTCCAAGGCGCGCGGCACATGCAATGCCATTCAACGGCTTTTCCTATATGCTGCCGGCGGGCGCTGCAAATGGCCCGGAGGGAGACGTCATGAGAAGAAATCTCGTTGCCGCCGGTGCCTTGGCGGCGGTGCTTGGCTCGCAATCGGCCTTCGCGGCATCCTGCGGCGGCTGGAGCGCCAAGATGGAGGAAGACGAGGGTGGCAGCGTGCTGACCGCTTCGGTCTGCGGCGGGCCCAGGGGCGACGCCTATCTGATGCTCAATTGCTACGACAAACCGGTGCTGAGCTACGATCTGGGCGCCAGCGGCCAACAACTGGAACCGGGCATCAGCGGCGCGTTCGACTTCAAGGCCGACGGCAAGACGGTGACCAAGACCCTGCAGCTGGAGGCGATGTACAATTATTTCGTGGCCGATCTGGAGAAGGGGGACCCGCTGCTCGACCTGTTGCGGTCCAAGGGGGACGTGTCGGTCAGCGCTGCCAAATATGGTTCGATCAGTTTTGCGCTGAAGGGTTCCAGTGGCGCAATCGGCAAGGTGCTGGCGCAGTGCGGCAAGGCGAAGCCCGCGGGCGACGCGGATTGAACCTCGAGAGGTTGCGCCCCCCTCGTTGTCCTGCCGCCCATTGATCTCCATTCCATTAGCGGCTTGCCGCCGGCGCCGGGCGGCCGTATCTCACGTCCATGACCGACATCCAATTCCGCAAGGCGCAAGCCTCCGACTTGCCAGCCATCGTCGCCATGCTCGCCGACGATCCGCTGGGTGCCGCCCGCGAAGACGCCTCGTTGCCGTTGGCGCAGGGCTATATCGATGCCTTTGACGCCATCGATGCCGATCCCAATCAGCTGCTTGCCGTGGCCGTGGATGGCGCGGAGGTAATCGGCACCCTGCAGATCAGCTTCCTTGCCGGCATTTCGCGCAAGGGCGGCTGGCGCGGGCAGATCGAGGCGGTTCGCGTTGTCAGCGACAGGCGCTCCGACGGCGTCGGCAAGAAGATGTTCGAATGGGCGATCGACGAGTGCCGGGCGCGGGGCTGCGGCCTTGTGCAGCTCACCACCGACAAGGGGCGAGCGGATGCGCACCGCTTTTATGAAGGGCTCGGCTTCAGTGCCAGCCATATTGGTTACAAGAAGAGCCTTTAGCGGAAACCCGTGCCGGTTCGGGCCTGGCGGTGACTGGCGTATAGCGGAAGCCCTTCAGGCACTATTCAAATCGCCTGGCAAAGCGGATATAGGTCAGTCAGGTTGACCTATTGTAAAAACGTCCGGGGAGGCGTGTCGTGACCCTTTTGAACCTTCTGGCCTCGCGCTCATCGCGCATGAAGGCCTCCGAAATCCGCGAGCTGTTGAAGCTGCTCGACCAGCCCGACATCATCTCCTTCGCCGGCGGCATTCCCGATCCGTCGCTGTTTCCGGCGGACGCCATCCGCGATGCCTATGCCGACGTGCTCGGCGGCCCGGAAGCGGGGGCAGCACTGCAATACCAGGTTTCGGAAGGCTATCTGCCGCTGCGGCGCTGGCTCGCCGGGCAAATGGGCAAGCTCGGCGTGGCCTGCAACGAAGCCAACATCTTCATCACTTCCGGCTCGCAGCAGGCGCTGGATTACCTCGGCAAGCTGTTCCTGTCGCCAGGCGATACCGCGCTGGTGACATGGCCGACCTATCTCGGCGCGCTGCAGGCCTTCAACGCCTACGAGCCCCGTTATGACCGGCTGCGGCCCGAGGGCGGCAACATGACGCCCGATGCCTACCACACTGCCGCCGTCGCCAATGGCGGCAAGGTGAAATTCGCCTATCTGGTGCCCGATTTCGCCAACCCGACCGGCAACACGCTGGACCGAAAGCAGCGCGAAGCGGTGCTCGACCTTGCCGGCGAGCTCGACATCGCCGTCATCGAGGATGCCGCCTACCGGGCGCTGCGCTATGACGGCGAGGGTGTGCCGCCGATCCTGGCGCTCGACTGCATCAGGTCCGGCGGCATCGACAAGGCGCGCACGCTCTATTGCGGCTCGTTCTCGAAAATTCTGTCGCCGGGCATGCGTGTCGGCTGGGTTTGCGCGCCGCGCCACGTGGTGGAAAAACTGGTGCTGATGAAGCAGGCTTCGGACCTGCACAGCCCGTCCGTCAACCAGATGGTGATGCACCGCGTCGCCGAAGCCGTGTTCGACGGCCAGGTGGAAAAACTCATCGGCGCCTACCGCGAGCGCCGCGACGGCCTGCTCGGCGCGCTTGAAGCCAACATGCCGGAGGGGGTGACCTGGAGCCGTCCGGAAGGCGGCATGTTCGTCTGGGTGACGCTGCCGGAGGGCACCGACGCCACGGACCTCCTGGCACGGTCGGTGAAGGAGGCGCGGGTCGCCTTCGTGCCGGGCAACGCCTTTTACGCCGACGGCACCGGGCGCAACACGCTGCGGCTGTCGTTCACGCTGGCCACCCGCAGCGCGGTGAGCGAAGGCATTCCCCGGCTGGCGGCGCTGCTCAAGGGGTAGAGCAAATTCCAGGAAAAGTGTGAAACGGTTTTCCCGGGAAAGCGCCCAGCGCTTTCCCTAGGAATTGCGTAATAGCAAAGAGCGGCATGCGCCTAGGCCGGCACGTTCACCAGCTGCTTGAGCTTTGCAAGCCTGGCGCGGGCGAGCTTGCGGATCGGCTTTTCGAAAGCCTCTTCGCCGGCTTCGACGACGAAGACCAATGTCTTGAAGTCCAGCATGAACTCGTCGATGGCCCGCGTCGTCTGTTCGGACCTGTCCTTGAACCGCCGCAGCAATGCGTTCGCTTCCTCGATGGCATCGGCATTGGCGCCGTCGACCAGCGCTTCAAGCTTCTGTAAACAATCCAACCGACATTCTCCCGCCGCGCCACCAAACTTGCCATCGGCCCAAAAGTTCCATTCGGCCTCGAAAAATTGTCGCTGGTTGTCAGGAGAGGCACGCGCCCCGCGTTGACGCCCTGCCGACCGCGCCTAAATTCGGGGCCTTGCGAGGAGGCGCTTTCATGGAAACCCAGGAATTGCATCGCGGCCGGCTCATCGACCACCTCCAGCTCGTGGTCCGGGATCTCCCCGCCAGCCGGCGTTTCTACGAGGCGGTTTTCCAAGTCCTTGGTGTCCCGATCGGCGGCACCGGCGAGGATTATTTCTGGGCCGACGAATTGTTCATTTCCAGCGCCGACAGCCGGGCCGCGCTGGGAAAGCTGACCGGACGTCATCATCTGGCCTTCCAGGCCAGGGATCACGCCATGGTCGATGCCTTCTACAAGGCCGGGCTCGAAGCCGGCGGCACGGACAATGGCGCGCCTGGCGAGCGGTCCTATCATCCCGGCTATTATGCCGCCTTCCTGCTCGACCCGGACGGCAACAACATCGAGGCCGTCCACCACGGCCCCGCCAACCGCAGCGCCGCGTCGGTGAAGATCACGTTCTAGGAGCAATCGATCGACCGCGTCGAGGCGAGGTGATTCCGATGCCGCATTTCCGGGGTATTTCGGAGACTCGGACGCCACACCGGCCAATCCGATCGGATTCTTGACCTGGGCGGCACTGAAATTGTCCTGCGGAGCATGGATGGCGCCGTCTCTGGACAAGAGGCAAATCGGTCCCATACGGTGCGGTTTCAGGGAAGACGCGTGCGCGGGAAAGGCCGGTTGCTCGTTGAAAAAGAACGTCTTCTCTTCGCTCGATCTGCCGTCGCATCTCGACGACCGCGCGCGCTTCGCGCTCTGGCAGGACATTCATGTCGCCGAGATCTGGTCGGTCGAATATGCCATCTCCGGCAATGTGCCGTTCCAGGCGGATATCGAAGCCACCGCCATCGGGCCGCTGGTGCTCGGGCGGATGGCCGGGACGATCAAGCATGCGAGCCGCAAGACGCGCAACATCGCCGACGACGGCCGCGACGGCTATCTGCTGCTGGTCAACGATGGCGACACCAGGCTGAGCGGTGTGCAGACCGGCCGCGACTACAGCATCGGCAGGGGCGAAGGCGCGCTGGTCTCGGCTTCGGAAGCGCTGGAAATGACCGGCGGCGACCGCAATGTCTGGACCAATGTCGTGGTGCCCCGCGAGATCATGGAAAATGCCTTCGCCCATGTCGAGGATCGCCTGGCGCTGACCATCGGCGCCGACAATGAAGCGCTCGACATGCTCAAGCGCTATTGCGGCTTCCTGGAAGCGGGGCCGGCATTGCTCTTGCCCGATCTTGTCGCCCATGCCACCGAAACGATCGTCGACCTGATCGGATTGGCGACGGGCGCCAAGGGCGAGATCGCCGAGCTGGCGGGCGTGCGAGGCCTGCGCGCGGCAAGGCTGCAAGCCATCCTGCAGACGATGCGGGACAATTTCGCCGATCCCGGCATCTCGGCCCAGCACATCGCCCAGCGTTTGCGGCTTTCCGCGCGCTACGTCCATGATCTCCTGCAGGAAACGGGCTCGAGTTTCGCCGAGCATATTCTCGAACTGCGCCTGCAGAGGGCCCACCGCATGCTGCGTGACCGGCGCAACGACCGCATGCGGGTCAGCGAGATCGCGCTGTTGAGCGGCTTTTCCGACGTCTCCTACTTCAATCGCTGTTTCCGCCGCCGCTTCGGCTCGACGCCGAACGCCGCCCGCTAGAGCGAATCATCGTCTCACAGAATCGATGGCCGCTCTAACTCCTTGTTTTCGCAATTCCGGGCGGAAGCGCGGCACCAAAGACAAGGACTCGAAGCGAGTCGGATCAGTTGTCTTCGAACCGATCGACTGATGCCGAACGGCCACACTGATCGCCCCGAGTGCCGCGGCGCTCTCCACGACAATTCCAATGCGGCTCAGCCCAAGACGCCGCCCGCGAACAATGCAAAACCTCGACGATACCCGGGTCGCCGCGGAGTATTTTCCACGGCCGGGGAAAGCAACATCATTGGGGTAGCAAACAGTGAAAACGATTCTTCTCGCCACCATCCTCGTGCTTGCGCCAGCCGGCATGGCGTCCGCGGCGGACGTCAATGAAACCTTGCCGGTTGCTGCCGGCTATGACTGGTCCGGCCTCTATGCCGGCGTTCACTTCGGTTACGTAGCCGGGAAATCCAATCTCTTCATCGGCGGCGCCGGCATTGGGGGCACCGACGTCAATGCTGCCTTCGATCCGGACGGTTTTATTGGTGGCATCCATATCGGCGTCAATCAGGAATTGGCGAACCGTTTCGTGCTCGGCGCCGAGGCTGACCTTGCCTACAGCAATGTCGATGCGGTGGGGACCTTCGCCGGTGCCGGCGCGTTGTTGTCGAGCGAACTCAAGTGGTCGGGTTCGGCCCGGCTGCGGGCCGGCTATGCGTTCGATCGGACGTTGCCTTATATCAGTGCCGGCGTGGCAGCGGCCAAGTATGAAATGAGTGTGGTCAGCAGTGGTCCCCTCGGTACAGTAACAATCCACGACGAAACCCATCTTGGCTGGACGGTTGGGGCCGGCGTCGAGCACACTTTCACCGACAAATGGATCGCCCGCGTCGAATATCGCTATTCCGACTTTGGCAAAGAGGATCTCTCGGTGCCGATTTTTGGTCTTGGCACGGTTTCGAACATCGATCTCAAGACGCACGATTTACGCGTCGGCCTCAGCTATAAGTTCTGACACGCCGGTTCGAACAAAACCCTGGCGTCCGCGCCGGGGTTTTGCCTGCGCCGCGGCTGATGCTGAACGGCCACACCGGCCGGGCGGGGTGCGGCGGCGCGCTCCAAGACAATTCCGATGCTGTCCAGCCCAAGACGCCGCCGGCGATCAATGCAACACCGTAGCTTCGACTGACCGCCACTGACCATGTCGGTCGTGGTGCAGCATCCCGGGGACAGCAGACAAGCAATGAAAACGATTCTTCTCGCCACTGCCTTTCTTTTCGTTCCCGCCGGCATGGCGTTGGCCGCCGACCCCACCGAGACCTTGCCGGTCGCGGCCAGCTACAACTGGTCCGGCGGCTATCTCGGAGCACAGGCCGGATATGCCCGGAGCGACGCCAGGGTCGGACAGACTTTCGCGCCGGGCAGCTTCGACAATTACGGCTGGGGTTACAGCCCGTCCGGCGGTTTCGGCGGTGTGTTTGCCGGCTACAACAAGCAGTTCGACAGCGGATTGGTTGTTGGCGTCGAGGGAGACTACAGCTTTGCAAGCGTGAACGACACGACGCTCTACCGGGCGCTCGGCGTCGACGACCCCGCCTTTGGTGGCGAGCTCGAGCTTGAGGCGGTAGGCACCGTGCGCCTCAGAGCCGGTTATGCGATCGATCGCTGGCTTCCTTTCGTCACCGGCGGCCTGGCGGTGGCAAGCTACAAACACACGACCACCAACATTCCGGGCGGTCCCTATGCCGACGTCCGAGATACCGTCGCGGGTTATACGCTGGGTGCCGGCGGCGAATACGCCGTCACCGACAATTGGGTGGTTCGGGGCGAATACAGGTTCGCCGATTTCGGCCGCCACACCTCCGTGCGCCACGCCTTCTCCAATGGCGCTCCCCTCAATCGGGATGCCATCGAACTGACGACACAGGATCTGCGGATCGGCGTGGCCTACAAATTCTGATCTCCACGGCCGGACGCTGGTCCGGAAATTCGCATTCGAGGGCTCTAATGCATCGCTTTTCAATCTTCGCCGCGTCGTCGCTGCCGCCGCGACCTCCGCTTACGCCGCCGATACGCAGCAGCCGCTGGCAGCGGAGACGGTGGTGACGCCGCATGTTTCGGGCTACGGCGAACTCTATCTCGGCGGGCTTCGCTTCGTCGGCGACGACTACACGACCCGGGCCGGCGGCGGCGCCGTGCGCATCAACATTCCGTTTGCCGAGCGCTGGAATTTGCAGGGCGACCTGTCCTACGACCGCATCTGGGGCCACTACGCCCCCCTGGATGACACGCGCGGTGCGGTCCATGGCTTCTACCGCGATCCCGACCGTTTCGCCGCCGGCATTTTCGCCGCCTACACATCTGTCGGCGAAAGCGGCGTGACCGTAAACAACTATGCGGTCGGCCCGGAAGCACAACTCTATTTCGGCAATCTGACCCTCTATGGCCAGGCCAGTGTCGGCCAGCTCACTATCAGCGACTTTCATGGCGACCAATGGGGTATACGCGCGGTGGCGCGCTACTTCGTCCGGAAGAATCTTCGCCTCGATGCGGAGCTCGACTTCAACCGAACCGACTACAACGGCACCAACGAAGACGTGGTCGGTGCCGCCGTGCAGGCCATGTACCGGTTCGACGAAACGCCATGGGCGGTGTTCGGACGCTATGAATTCGAGCGGAGGAAGTTCGAAACGTCCACGCAGGACACCAGAGCCAACAAGGTCGTCATCGGCCTGCGCGCCAGCTTCGGCAGCGACACTCTGTTCGACGAGGACCGCAACGGCGCGACCATGGACACCTATCGGGCCGCTTCGGTGATCAATACGAAGTGAGCCGGCGGCACGACTGGAAAGGCGCGGCCTGGCTTTTGCCTTCGACCTGCATGCCGAGCGGGTTATCTGACTGGTGCGCACGGCCGATGCCGCCTTCGCGGCGCGTCCTGGAAAAACACGTTTTTCCGCTTCGAAGGCGAGGTGACGCCGCACGGTGCGCCGACCGATCTCTCCCGACGAAAAATCGAAATACGCCTGGCTGGTTTTTGGCTGGACGAAGGTCGAGTAGACGCCGCGCGCCTCGACAGGTCCGAGCGGCTTTTCTCCAATCTTGTATGCTCGTATACGAGTTGAAGACCCGGGGAGTTCGCATGAGTCCATTGCCTGAAACCGTGCCGTTTTTCAGTCAGTGGGAGACGCCTGACATGACGCTGGCAGTGCTCGCCGACGGCGCCGAAGCCGCGTTGCGGCGGGATCCGCTATGGCAGGGATCAGGCGCTGCCACGCTCGATGAATACACGGCCTGGGCCGCCAATGTCTGCGGCATGGCGTGTCTCAAGATGATCCTGGCGACGCGCGGCGAGATCGTGCCGACGATCGAACTGGCCAGGCGATGCACTCCATATGGCGGCTATGTCGTCAATGAAGGCTCGATCAAGGGGCTGATCTATGCGCCCTTCGTCACCTTCGTGAAGGCGGAATTCGGCCTCGATGCCGAGGTGATGACCGGTGTCGCGACTGCGGACATTCCGTCGATCCTCGGCCGGTCGCGGTTCTTCATCGCTTCGGTCAGCAGTTCGATCCGCTGGCCCGAGCGCGAGCCGCCATCAAAGGGCGGACATTTGGTTCTGGTCACCGCCGCCTCGGATGAAGGGTTCCGCTTTCACAACCCATCCGGCCATACCAGTGCCACACAGGTCAACGCAGTGTTGGCGCCAGCCGCTTTCGACCGCTTCTTTGCCAATCGCGGCATTGCCGTCGCCATTTGATTTTGACAGTTGAGGGATTTCGATGACCGGAAAGATCAGGGTTGCGATCCTCTATGGCGGGCGCTCGGCCGAGCATGACGTGTCGCGGCTTTCGGCCGCCAATGTGCTGAAGGCGATCGACCGGACGCGCTACGAGGTGGTGCCGATCGCCATTTCCAGGGAGGGCAGATGGCTGCTGCAGCCGGCGTCCGAGGCCATCGGCGAAGGGGCGGGAGCTCCAGTGTCGCAGGATGGCATGGAGATAGCCCTGCTGCCCGGCGGCAAGGGCCGGCTGATCTCAGCGTCGCCTATGGGAACGCGGGCTGACCTGGCGCCGGTCGATGTCGTCTTCCCCGTGCTGCACGGTCCTTTCGGGGAGGACGGCTCGGTGCAGGGCTATGCGGAGGTTGCCGAGGTCGCCTATGTCGGCTGCGGCATCCTGGCCTCGGCCGCCGCCATGGACAAGGATGTCGCCAAGCGGCTCATGCACGGAGCCGGGCTTGCCGTCGCCCGCTCGGTCACCGTCCATCGTAACGACGTCGGTTCCTTCCAGGAGATCGCCGGGGCGCTGGGGCTGCCATTCTTCGCCAAGCCGGCGCGCCAGGGCTCGTCGTTCGGAGTGAGCAAGGTGAACGACAGGGATGGTTTCGATCAGGCCGTCGAAACGGCTTTCCGCTATGACGGCAAGGCGTTGATCGAGGAATTCGTCGAAGGCCGCGAGATCGAGTGCTCGGTGCTGCAACGGGCCGACGGCTCGCTCACGGTGTCGCTGCCCGGCGAGATCATCCCGGCCGGCAAGCACGGCTTCTACACCTATGAGGCCAAATATCTCGACGCCGACGGCGCGGTGGTCAAAGTGCCCGCCGATGTGCCGGCAGCGGTGATCGACCGGGCGAGGGAAATGGCTGGGCAAGCCTTCAAGGCACTCGGCTGCGAGGCGATGGCGCGCGTCGACTTCTTCCTGCGCGCCGACGGCTCCCTGCTGGTCAACGAGGTCAACACGCTGCCCGGTTTCACCGACATATCGATGTACGCCAAGGCGCTGGCCGCGATCGGCATCGGCTACAGCGAGGTCATCGATATCTTGATCGAGCATGCGCTGGCGCGGCACGGCGCGCGCTGATCCGAGTCAGCGGCCGCCGTATCGGATAAACCGCCCTTTGGACGGCGTGTCTTTCCACCTCTGGCTAATGTTGCTGGCCGGCTCTATATGCCCGATCATGGGACTGGCAGGGGAGGCATGGAATGGCGGCCAATCGTCGAAACGGGATGGCGTCGCCCGCGCATGGCTTGGAGGATATTCTTTCGCCCGCCGCCCCGCACCCCCGAACGTCGTTGCCCAATGTAGCCACCATCGTCACCACGGTGGCAGCGTTGTATTTCGGGCGTGAGGTTTTCCTGCCGATAGCGATCGCGCTGTTGCTGACTTTCGCGCTCGCCCCCCTTGTGTCCGCGCTCAAACGGGCCGGTATTCCCCGGATTGCCGCCGTCATCGTCAGCGTATTGGGGGCTTTCGCCGCACTTGCCCTGTTCAGCTTCATCGTCGCCACGCAGGTCAGCGAACTGGCGCAAAACATCCCGGTCTACCAGGCCAACATCCTGACCAAGGTCCGCTCGCTCAAGGAGACTGGCGTTGGGGGAGGGATCATTGCCAGGTTGAGCAAGGTGGTCGAACGTGTCGGCCAGGAGATCGACAGGCAGGAGACGCCGCCGCCGGCCGCCACCCCGGAAAAGCCGCGTGAACCGGTGCCGGTCGAGATCGTCTCGCGCGAAAGACCCCTGGAGGTTCTGCAGAACATAGTCGGGCCGCTGATCAGCCCGCTCGGATCGGCCGGGCTGATCATCGTCGTCGTCATCTTCATGCTGCTGGAGCGGGAGGATTTGCGCGACCGCTTCATTCGCCTTGTCGGGTATGGCGACCTTCACCGTACCACCGAGGCGCTTCAGGATGCCGGCAAGCGTGTTGGCCGGTACCTGCTGATGCAATTGGTCGTCAACATCGTGTATGCCGTACCAATCGCGGCCGGCCTGTGGGTCCTGGGCATTCCGAATGCCTTGCTGTGGGGGTTGCTGGCACTTGGCCTGCGTTTCGTTCCCTATATCGGCCCGGCCATCGGCATGCTGCTGCCGCTGTTCCTGGCGCTGGCCGTGGCGCCAGGCTGGTCGCTCGTGCTGTGGACAGCCGCCCTGTTCGTGGTGATGGAACTGATCACCGGCAATGTCGTGGAACCTTGGCTTTATGGCTCGCGAACCGGGCTGTCATCGCTGGCCATCATCGTTGCGGCTATCTTCTGGACGTGGCTCTGGGGCCCGCTCGGGCTGGTTTTGTCAACACCGCTCACCGTGTGTCTGGTGGTGCTGGGCAGGCACGTGCCGCAGTTTGAGTTCCTCGATGTCCTGTTTGGCAACGAGCCCGTGCTCGAACCCCACGCACGCCTCTACCAGCGTCTGCTGGCCGGTGACCCTGACGAAGCCACGGATCACGCCGAGGAGATGCTGGAAGAGAAATATCTGGTCGAGTTCTACGACAAGGTGGCCATTCCCGCCCTGCTGCTGGGCGAGCAGGACCGTGCGCGCGGTGTCATGGGCGACCAGCAAAGGCGTCAGGTGGCCGAGAGCGCCCTGGTGATGGTGGCAAACCTCGACGACAGCGCGCATGAGGAAGCAGAGGAAGAGGATGCCCCGCCGGCGGCCGAAGAGGAGCCGGATGACAAGGATCCTTCCCGCGAAGACGAGACCGAACTGCCCGACGGCACGGATCTGTCGGTGCTTTGCACAGGCGGGCGCGGTGAACTGGACGATGCCGCCGCCGCGATGCTGGCACAGGTGCTGGAAGTCCAGGGCACGACGGTGTCGAAGGCCGGCTTTGCCGATATGGAACCCGCCAACATCCGCCGTCTCGAGCTCGAAACCATCGATACCGTGGTGGTCGGCTTCCTGAACCGGGATTCCATCAAGCACGCCCGGTTTCTGGTTCGCCGGCTGAAGCGGGCGAAAGCGGCGTTGAGGGTGGGAATCGTATTCTGGTCGCAAGCCGCCAATGAGGACAAGGAAGAGGCCGAAAAGCTCGCCCGTGACATCAACGCGGATTTCGTGGCGCATGGCATGGTGGACGCAGTGGTCGGCGCGCTGTCGAACGAGCCGCCAATTGCCCTCAAGCTCGTCGCCAAACGCCGGATGCGGCGACAGCGCGCCACCTCCCGAAAGGCCTCGGCGGCCTCGACCTAGCCGTGGGTGCCGGTTGATCTCCGAGACTGGGTCGATCTCGGTCGTTCACATATTGGAAGCGACATCGCGGGAGGAGGGCGGCCTTGGCTTGTGCGCCGGCCGGATCCTTGCGGCCTGGCGGGGGACGCGGGAAACGGGTTTGACTGGATTTCCAGCGAGTGATTTCTGCGCCTTGCGGCGCTGGAGCCAGCTCGACGACAGTTCGGCAAGCAGACTGCGCAGGGCCTTCACGACATCCTCCTCTGCTGGACGATGCGGTAATCTCCGAAGGCCGGACTGGTTCCATGCCGCATGGAGCCGTCGCACCTTGGCGCTTTTGGCTATTGCATCGAGCCTGATCGATGTAGAGCGAGAGGGATCATCGAGCTCTCATCACGGTTCTCGACGAGTCCGGTTCCAGGCGGGGCCAATCCGTTGCCCAAAGCGTCGAATTCGATCGCAGCGCCAACCAGTTGTGCAGCCTGCAGGACCAGATGTTCAATGTCCTCGAGGGCGACGTTCTCGGCCAGGTTCCTGACCCTGATCCTTTCCGCCACCACCGACACGTTGATGATGCCCGCGGTCTTGAACGCTGCGCGGACGCTCGCATAGACGTCTTCACGCAGTCGCGTGGAATAATCGTATCGCATTGAAACCTCCCAAAGCGAGTTGGTTTCCTCAAGCTGGCAGGATGCGCCCCATGGCGGCGCATGGCAAGTTAAAAGTGGAAAAAGTGTAAACAAAATCAGCTAGTTAGCATAGTTACACGAATGGGCAACCTGCGTTGGATGATCATCATTGGTACGACGCTGCATTCACCCACTGACCGCGCTTGACGCAGGATGCCGAAATTCCTAACTGTAAGTAGAATGAGACGGTTACTAACTCGCCTGATCTTTGCGCTTGGAGGCGCACATGGCTGACCTGGAACGCCCGGAACGACTGCAGATCATGTTGACCCAGGATGAACTGGCCGCACTGGAAAACTGGCGTTTCGACAAACGCATGCCCAGCCGCTCGGCGGCGGTACGCGAATTGCTGCGCCGTGGCCTTGCCTCCGATGGCTTCCTGACGGCCGAGGTGGGCGCCAAGTCGCAGGAATTCGGCGTGCTCCTGCCCAATGGCGACGGCAAGGCCCCGCCGGAACAGGCGGAGTAAAACTTTCGCGGTAAGCCTTCCATTCTCGCGCCGGCGATTGCCTTGATCCGTTTGCGCCTTATCTGATCGGGAAAGATGCAATTGCGGGTGGCGATGAACGACATCGATGGCAGCGACCGACAGGGGGCGACCGCCGACGCCCGGCTCGCGGCAATTGTCGATTCCTCCTTCGATGCCATCATCAGCAAGGACCTGAACAGCGTCATCCAAAGCTGGAACCAGGCGGCGGAACGCATGTTCGGCTACACCGCCGAGGAGGCGATCGGCCAATCCGTCCTCATGCTCATTCCCGATCACCTCAAGAGCGAGGAGACCGAGATCATCAGCAAGATTCGCAGCGGCGACCGCGTGGCGAGCTATGAGACGACGCGCAAGCGCAAGGACGGAGCGCTGATTTCGGTCTCACTGACGATTTCGCCGATCAAGAACGGCGATGGCGAAATCATCGGCGCCTCGAAAATCGCCCGCGATATCTCCGCCGCCAAGGAAAGCGAGCGCCGGATCAGGCTGCTGATGCGGGAGGTCAACCATCGGGTCAAGAACCAGTTCGCGGTCATCCTGTCGATGGTCAGGGAGACCAGCAAGCGTTCGAATGGTCCAGGCGAGTTCGAGGAATTGATCCGCGCCCGCATCATGGCACTGTCGCGGTCGCACGATCTGCTCGTCACCTCGGAGTGGGCGGGGGCGAGCCTGTTCGACCTTATCCAGGAACATCTCAAGCCCTTCGGCCTCGAGGAGCAGATCCTGCTCTCCGGGCCGGTCCTGACGCTGCAGTCGAACGCGGTGCAGAACCTCGGCATGGCCTTTCACGAACTGGGCACCAACTCATCAAAGTATGGCGCGCTGGGCAGCGAAGGCGGCCGGGTCGAGATTACCTGGACCATCGGCTCGGGAGCGCATGCTCCGGGCTCCGCGGGCGAACGGGAATTCCAGCTGACATGGGAGGAAAACTGCGAACCGCATCCCGGCGACCGGCGCGATCAGACCACGCGCAAGGGGTTCGGCACTGTCGTGCTGCAGCGTGTGGCGCCGCAGTCGCTCGGTGGCTCCGCCATTCTGGAGCGGTCGCCAGGCCATCTCAAATGGCAGCTGAGCGCGCCGCTGGCCTCCATCATCGTGGCGCAGGCCGGCAGCGAGGCCGATGGTGTTTCGCCGGGTTTCGGCATCTAGGGCGATCCGCCGGTGTGGACGCCGCCCCTATTCCCTGTCGGGCTGCACCTGCTCGACCAGGATATGCGCCTCGCGCGCGGCCTCGACAAAGGCCTCCCTGGCGATTTCGGGGGGCAAGTCGCCGCTCATTGTCCTGCGGCAGGCGCGCAGCGCGGACTGATGTTTCAGGCTCCCGGCATCGCGCCAATGTGTCGTCAGGAGTTCGATCGCCTGTTGTGTGTTGGACAGGTTGCGGATGGCTCCGGCAACGCCTACCGAAACGACGACGGGCTTGGAGAACCATGCAGTTTGCATTGGAACCTAGACCATGTTTAGCCCGTGGAACGCGTTGGGCGGCATGAGGTTTCATCGCCGCCGATCACTGTAGCGTGAGGCTTTCGGGCATCTCCGCGCGCACCAATCCCTAGAGGATGCTGGTCGTCACTTCGACGATGATCGCGGCGCCTTCCAGTCCATCGTTGGGAACGTGCACGACGCGCGAGACCCGCAGATCCTGTGGGTTTCCGTCGACCGACAGGGACACGCTCTCGCCAATGCGCGGCACCGCCTGGAAAGTAACATTGGTGGCGTCGGGCCTGTTGTCGATGGATATGCGGCAATTGACGGTCATGGACTCTCTCCGGTGTCTGGCGGTGCCCCGGGTCGTCAACGCGGGGTCCATGGAATGGTTTCAGGAGGTTCGGTTCAAACACCTGCCGACGTCCGCGGGCGAAATCATCAACCGCCCGGTAGCCCCGGCGTCCGGCGTCTGATTCAGTCGTCGGCTCTCGGAACGAAATAGCTGGTGGTGACCGCATCGCCGCCGATTCCACGCGTGACTTGAACCGAGGCATAGCCTTCCGGGGCAATCGAGCCGGTCGCCATCCGGTCGACCTGCTTGCACCGGCCGACCATTTCGCCGCTCGGCCACGGTGCCAATCTGATTTCAAGCGCCGCTTGGCACTGCGCCATCGATGAATAGACGACCGGGCGCGACTCCATGGGCCGACAGAGCGATGCGTTGCACGACAGCATGATCATCACCGCCGCGGTTGCCGGATCCATGAAACTCTCCTGTTGGCCGACAATGAACGTCCAACAGGCCGCAAGGTTTCATGCTGACGGAAGCGACCCCAATCGGTTGGTCCGATTGTCGAGAAGCTCAGGACGTGCGGGAACAGGCCAGGACCGAGATCTGACGGCGCACTCACGCCTTATCAAAGGCCCGGCGGCTTCGGTCTCCGCGCCTCTGGGCAGCCAGAATTCCGGGAACATCAAAGGCCAAACGAGGACATGGTCCAAGGGTTTTGGTACCCAAGGCGCGGCTTGGCATTCGCTGCGTCGGTCGGGGTCGATGTTGCTGTTCCGGTTGCTGTGCAGTCCAATTTTGCTGCCACCGCCGCCTTGATCGACAGACCAGCGCATGCCTTCGAGGCGGTGACGGTCGCCTTCTTTTCGTGTGCCGCAGCGACATTTGAGCCGGCGAGGACAAGCGCCAGGCAAATGAAAACCATCTTCATTAGATCCCCCTAGTTTAGCTTAAGCTAAATTAAAGTTAACGTAACGTTACCTGGCCGTCAATCGCGACGGAGGTCCAGGGAGGAAGCCACCTTCCTCCTGCCCGGATACCGGCCGGTTCCTGTCCCGGATCACGGCATCATTGATCGGAGAGGATCGGGAGCTACCCGACCTGGTTCCGGCTACTCGTTGGCTTGCAGCTGCCTGGTTCCCGCTCATGGGCTCGAACCACGATTCACGCCTTCAAAGGGCGCTGTCCTACCATTAGACGAAGCGGGAAAGCCGGCACGTTATGGCGCCCAGGCAGCTTGCGGTCAATTCGGGAAATTGTTGACCGGCTCTTCGCAGCGATAGACCGGGCAGTCCCCGTCGCGGGACGGGACATAGGCCGACATCGGCACTTCAGGCCAGTCGCACCCGTTGCCGAACTGCCTGACATAGCGATCGTAGGTGTTGGGGCCAGTGGTCAGCACCACGGCGCGGTGGTTCTGGATCATGGCCCGGATCTGAGCGCAGCCCATGGAGCGGCTGTCGGGCCGGGCATCGGCCAGACCGGTCGCCGCGAGCACGACGGCCATGGCCATCAACAGGGTCGGAACGCGAGCGGACATGATGGTTTCTCTTCGGTTTGGCAGAATTGCGAACGCGGCTGGTCCGGATTCGCCGGGGAATGGCCGCATGCATTGTCGCACATAACCCCTTATCGTGTCCGTTGGTTCCGCGACGGGCCTTGCCGGGCGCGCGTTGGCGCGCCGCGCAACCAAATCAGGCGTCGTGCATTGCTGGGCATGGACGGCAGGAAACCTTACGAAACACCGCAATGGCGGCCCGGAAACGAGGGCCGCGAGGCGATGTGCTGCTCCTTCTGCGGCGGCCGCGACCATCGGTTCGAGGAATGTCCGCGAATGCCCGATCCTTTCCGGCCCGGCGAGCCCGAGGGCGAGGATATAGCGGAGGAACCAGCCGGCTGATCCGAGGTGCCCGGTGGCGGGTGGCTAACCGGCATCCGACTTGAGCCCGCCGAAGAAATCGATCAGCGCACCTGCCGTTTGCGCGGGCGCTTCCTCCGGGAAGAAATGTCCGCCCGAGATCGCGCGGCCGCGCACGTCGTCGGCCCAGTTCCGCCAGAGCGCCAACGGCCCACCTTCGCCGGCATACCATTGGGCGAGCGCGCCTTGCCCGCTCCACAAGGCCAGCACCGGGCAGGCGATGCGCCGGCCGGCGGCTTTGTCCGCCCGGTCGTGATCGCGGTCCAGCGTTGCCGCGGCCCGGTATTCCTCGCAGATCGCGTGGAGGTGGGCGGGGTCGCGCAAGGCTTCGACATAGGCCTGGCGGATGCCGGCCGGAAAGACATCGGGCGACGACCCCCAGCCGCCCAACGCATTGTCGACGATGGCGTCGGCGGCGCCCGCCAGGATCTTTTCCGGCAAGGGTTCGGGCTGTGCCAGCAAGGACCACGGCCAGAAGCCGAGGGCCAGCCGGGCGTCGGCCCGGTCCCAGGCGTCGGCCGTGGGGACGATGTCGAGCACGGCGAGTTTTTCGATACGGCCGGGATGGTCGAGCGCCATGCGGTAGGCGACGCGCCCGCCGCGATCATGGCCGGCGACCATGAAGCTGGTAAAGCCG
Source organism: Mesorhizobium sp. ESP6-5 (assembly GCF_020164695.1). Classification (NCBI taxonomy): domain Bacteria; kingdom Pseudomonadati; phylum Pseudomonadota; class Alphaproteobacteria; order Hyphomicrobiales; family Phyllobacteriaceae; genus Mesorhizobium; species Mesorhizobium sp. ESP6-5. The sequence continues at coordinate 1,109 of NZ_JAIUGR010000007.1, read as the reverse complement.
AGCCTGGCCATCATCGCCACCATCTCCGATGCCATGGCCCGCTTGGCATAGGGAGCATGATCGGCGCTCGAGGCCGGGCAGGCGCTGCGCCCATAGCCACGCAGGTCGGCGCAGATGACGGTGAAACGATCGGCAAGCAGCGGCGCAATATCGCGCCACATCAGATGGGTTTGCGGAAAGCCGTGCAGCAAAAGCACCGCCGGTCCGGCACCGGCGCGGCGCACGAAGATGCCGGCGTCCTCAATGTCGACGTCGATAGGCTGGAAATGCTCGAACATGGCTGGCCTCCGGCACAGGCAACGGCTGGAGAACGGGATTGGTTGCGGCGCCTTCGCAAGCGCCGGCCGCAACGGGCCGATCCCGCGCAAGCTCTCCCCCAATCCTTTGGGCCAACCTTTTGGGCCGGCGGACGTTGTCCCCGTGAACGGAAGGCCGCCGTGGGGCGGCTTCAACGAAGGAGGCCGAGATGAAACCCCTCGCCATTGCGTCATGCGCCGCGATGCTGGCCCTGGCACTGCCGGCAGCGGCACAGACGGCCCAGCAGTCGCCGAACCAGCAGGCCGACAAATGCCGGGCACAAACGGATCAGGGCGGCAAGCAGCCCGGCAGCGGCGATCTGAGCGAGAAGCTCAACGATTGCGGCGGCGTGCTGAAACCGCCGCCTACAGGCGACCAGGGCATGGCCGCGCCGGCACCCGATGAAGGCAAGACGCCGGTCATCAAGCCGGGCGAGGTGCCGCCCCAGCCGCCAAAGCAGTAGAGATCGTTCAGCAGCATTGTCATGACGGCGGAGGAACTTCGCGGATCAGGAAACGTTTCTGTGACAAAACCGGATCTGGAAAGGATGGAGCCGTGAGAGATGTTGCCAGTACCGCCGCGTTGCTTGCCTCTATTGCCATCGTCATCGTCCTGATGCTGATGGCGCCGAAGAGCTTCGGCTTCGAGGCCACCCACCCGATCGTGGAGGGCGATCTGCCAGTGGAATGACCGAAAGCGGTTCCGCAACAAGGAAGCAGGCGAGATCGCCTGCTTTCAGACTGCTGACAAACCCCGTCAATTTTGGCGGGGTTTTGTTTTTATGGTTTGAATGGGCTGGTTATTTCGGTGTC